>JBOGNJ010000161.1:0-15062 GCA_050746905.1 Candidatus Acidiferrales bacterium | reverse complement strand
ACCGAATTGGCGAGCCGTGTTGCTGAAATGGAATCGGCGTCCGAGCGCGCTGATGGTCAGAGGCTTGACGATTTCTTTTGTGGGAACCTTTTTTGCGCGCCGCATGTCAGGTCGCCGTCACTCCGCCGTCGAGGGGGAGCGCCACGCCGGTCATCCAACTGGATTCGTCGGAGGCGAGATACAGCGCGAGATTCGCAATGTCTTCGGGACGTCCCATGCGGCCAATGGGCATTTGTGATTCGCGTAAACGGCGGTAAGCGGCGGGATCCGGCGCGCGAGAAATGGCGCCCAACGACATTTCCGTTTCGACCATCGCGGGGCAAATGCAATTCACGCGAATGTTTTCGTGCGCATGGTCGAGGGCCATGGCTTTGGTGAGAAGCGTGACGCCGCCCTTTGAAGCACAGTAGGCGGCGCGCTGTTTGATGGCGACGATGCCGAGATACGAGCCGATGTTGATGATCGAACCGCCGCCGGCTCGCCGCAATGCAGGCACGGCCGCGCGAGACATGAGAAATGTGCCCGTGAGGTTGACGGAGATGACGCGAGCCCAGTCGGCGTCGGATGTTTCCTCGAGTGAGCCGACGTGAACCGTTCCGGCATTGTTGATGATGATATGCAATTTTCCAAAGCGCTCTTCGGCGGCGCGCACAGCGTGTTCGACGGAAGCGTTGTCCGTGACGTCGCATTCGAGCGCCAGTGCCTCACCGTCCGCGGCGGCAATTTCGCGCGCAACTGCTTCGAGTTTGTCGCGCCGCCGCGCCGCGAGGACCACTTTCGCGCCTTCGCGAGCCAACGCGAGCGCGCAGGCGCGGCCGATGCCGGTTCCACCGCCGGTTATCAGCGCCACTTTTCCGGAAACTCGCTGCATCGCAGGCCTGCCTAGCTACGTCTAAACAAAGACGAGAGTTTGCGAATCTAGCATTGCGCGTCTGGGATTCGCAAGCGCCCGCCGACATTTTGAGGACTCGCGGATGAAAATCGGCATCACGTGCTATCCAACGTACGGCGGTTCAGGAGTGGTGGCCACTGAACTTGGCATGGAATTGGCCGCGCGCGGGCACGAGATTCACTTCATCAGTTACGCGATGCCGACGCGCTTAAACCCGGCCGAGCGCATTTATTTTCATGAAGTCGAAACGACCACTTATCCGCTGTTCGATCATCCGCCGTACACGCTGGCGCTGGCGGTGAAAATGGCGGAGGTCGCCGAATCCGCCCCGCTCGATTTGCTGCACGTACATTACGCGATCCCGCATTCGGTAAGCGCGCTATTGGCGCGCGAGATGTCCGCGCCGCGGCGTTTGCCATTTATCACCACGCTGCACGGCACGGACATTACGCTCGTTGGGAATGACCGCAGCTACCTGCCCATTACGCGTTTTTCGATTGAACAGAGCGACGGCGTGACGGCGATTTCAGAGTATCTGCGCGACCGGACGGTGCAGGAATTCGATATTCGACGGCCGATTGAGGTAATTCGCAATTTCGTGAATTGCGACCTTTATTGCCGCGCGGAGGATCAGAGCAGGCGCAACGAATGGGCTCCGAATGGCGAGCCGATTTTGATGCACCTGTCGAATTTCCGTCCCGTGAAGCGCATTACGGACGTGATCGAGATTTTCGCACTGGTGCGCGAGAAAATGCCCGCGAAACTGGTGATGATCGGCGACGGGCCGGACCACGGCGCCGCCGAGCATCTGGTGAAGCAGAAAAAACTGGGTCGCGACGTTTTTTTTCTCGGCAAGCAATCGCACGTTCAGGATTTTCTTGGGCTGGCGGACCTTTTCCTGCTTCCTTCGGACTTGGAATCGTTTGGGTTGGCGGCGCTGGAAGCGATGGCCTGCGAAGTTCCCGTGCTGGCGACGAAAGTGGGCGGCGTGCCGGAAGTGGTGACGCACGGCGTCGATGGTTTTCTGGTGGCGCCGCGCGACGTTGCCGGGGCGGCCAAATATGCCATTGAGATTCTGTCGCGCGCGGATCGCGGACGCGAAATGGGGAAACAGGCGCGCATCAACGCACAAAAAAAGTTCTGCTCGAACGACGTGATCCCTCTGTACGAAGCGTATTACCAGCGCGTGCTGGAAGCGTCCTCAGCTGCCGCCCGCGCGTAGGATTGCGCAGATCATTCGCCTGAAATTGTTTGCCTGGAATTGTGATTTTCGGCCCGCGCGCGTCGAGAACTCATCCTATTCGCCCGGCAACGACGCGGGCTGAAGGGAATCGATGACACAGTTGATGTCAGCCTGGGAAATGACGCCGGGCTGGCCGGGTTTGAAGGTGAAGAGCAGGCGCATTTGCTGTTCATGCGAATCGAAGAGATGCACCATGACAGCGTGGTCAGTCGCGGGGTCGCCGAACTGCAATCCCCGGTTATTTCCTGACTCGAATGTATAAATCGTTTTCGTTCTGTACGCGCCGAACGCGAGTTTCCACTGCAGAAGCGTGCTGATGCGGACGGCTTTATCCCGGGAAATAAAGGGCGAAATACTCGCGGGCGAAGCGCCGTACACGGCCAAGTACAAGGCATAATTGGTGGGAAAAAGGTCGGCGCCGAAGACAGTCTGGTACTGGCGGTAGGTTTGAGGATTTCCCGTGCGTATGCCGTCGAGAATGTTTTTCTCGCCTTCGGGATTGAAGAAGACCAGCACGGCGCCGGACTTGAAATCGATTTCGGAGCGATCGTTTGCGGAATTTTGCCTGTCGATGCCTTTCCACGGCGCGCCGAACTGGAAGCCGAAGAGGGAGAGATCTTTTTCTTGAACCGGTGACGCCACGGTCGAGGGAAGAGGTTTGGGGACATCCCACAAAAATGAGGACGAGGCGGCCCAATGCCGGGCCTCAAAGTAGATCAGAGTTTGCAGGCCGAAAAGCAGAACATAAGCGCCAATGGCGAGGGTGATGAGCGCCAGAATAACGGTGGCGCGCGCGGATTCTTTTTTGTCGGGCATGGCGTCGAGATGCGAATCTAACAGGCTCGACGCCGGAGTGCAAACTTCGTGAAAAGGCTTCGGCTAGGGTGCGAAAGCAGCCGGCGAATATCAGAGTTCGCGGTTGCCGTTCCCGTTGCCATTTCCACCGTGGGCCGCTTCATCGCCATCCTTATACAAGTACTTGATGGAATGCTTATAAACGAGCAGATTGGGGCTGCCGAAACGTGTGAGCTTGATGCAATCCTGGTCGTACCACTCGACGATACCGCGAAGCACTTCTCCATCGGTCAAGACGACAGCAACGGGCGTATGCGCCTGCATCTGCTTGACGTAGTAGAAGTTTTCGGCGTGGGTTTGATCCGGCGGAGCCGGCTTCTTGCGCGGAGCGGGCCCCTGAGGCTCGTGCGTTCCGCGGGGCGGGTATTGCTGTTCCTTTACTTCCGTGAGTGTAGGACGAAATAGCTTGCGGTTCACGATGATGGCTCCTTGCGATTCACTGCGCTGCCTATTTGACTGCACAGACCTAGATTGGGTTTCCAAATAAAATAAGAAACTTTTGGCGGCTCGGCCCGATGACTTGGCCCAATGACTTGATCAACGGTTCCCGAGGGTGACGGCTAGAGCGTCGAGCCCAAGTTGGCGGCCCACATTGCGGCGCAGCCGACCCTGCAAACGATCCAAGCCGTTCGCGGCACGCGCGACCCATTTGTCCGTAACGCTGCCTGCCAGGCGTTCAAGCTCATCTCGCAAATCCGGGTTGCGTGGCGCGAAATTCTTCGGGCTATGGGACAACTCAAGCAGGTCTGCTAACAAACTATAGAATAGAGGGAGGAGATTTTCAAACGATTCCAATTCGGATTTGGCGAGGCGGGCCGTCGCCGCGAAAATCGCGCGGTAGGATTTGCCGGCCGCCGCGTCGGCAATCAGGCGCAAAACTTCCCGCCGGAGCCGCGCCGACTCCGCCAAATCGAGTTCCAGCGCTACGCCGGGGCAACCGTCTGCGAGCTGCGCGGCGAGTTTGCGCTGTGGGGCTTTCCAATCCGTGCGCTCTTTGAGCAGGCCTTCGATTTCTGCGGTAGCGACTGGCGCGAACCAGAAAGTCAGGCAGCGCGAACGGATCGTCGGAAGCAGGGAATCGACGCGGGGCGCGAGCAGGATCAGAGTTGCGCTTTCGGGAGGCTCTTCGAGAATCTTGAGGAAAACATCGGCGTCCGTCCAGCGCATCGTGTCAGCGCCATCGAGTATGAAAATCCGCCGTCGTCCCTGCGGCCGGAAATACGCGGCGCGCTGCACGGCGCGCAACTGACCCATGCGAATCATCGGCCGAGCCACGGGATTTTTGCGGCGGACGGGGTCGGGCACGATAGTCCAAACGTCGGGGTGCGTTTCGAGGATCAGCGGCATGCGCTCGACCGTGGCGGCGTCGGGATTTTCTCCGCGTTCCGCGAGGCCTTGCTCGATCAGGGGCGTTAGATCAGCGAGCCGGGCGATTTTTACGCATGTGGCGCACTCGCCGCAAAAGCCGTCGCGGAGCCTTTCGCAATTCGCCGCCTGCGCGAACATTCGCGCGAGCGTGTATTTGCCGACGCCGCGCGAGCCGACGAAAAGCATCGCGCTCGGAACATGTTCGCGGCTGAGCATGGCGCGCAGCGAGGAAACGATGCGTTCGTTGCCGAGGAATTCGCTGAAGCCCATCAAGATTTGCCGGAGCGCCGCGCATTTCGCAGAATGCGGCCTTCGACAACCTCCATAACTTGGCGATGAATCGCTTCGGGCGCGAGCATTTCGCGTTCGCTCCGGTGCACACAATCTATTGTGCGCCAATTTTGCCGTTTGGCGAGGCGGTCGTAGATGCTCGCGGCCGCTTTCAGATGCGCGAGATTCGCTTCCTGCAAATCGTGGCGGCGGCGCGTGTAACCGCGCCCGCTTTTCTTTCCAACCATGGCCTGGGCCTTCGCGGCGGGCAGGCGCAAATAAATCACGATGTCTTCGCGCGGCAAGCCGTACACGCCGTATTCTAGTTGCTCCAGCCAGCGCAAGAATTCCGCCAATTGGCGTCGAGGAACGCGCGCGCCCTGATGCGCCAGGTTCGAGCCGATGTAACGGTCCGCGAGAATCATTTTGCCTTGCGCGAGATTTCCTTCAAGTTGCTTCTTGTTTTCCAGCCGGTCGCCCGCGTAGAGAAGCGCGGAAAAATGCGCGTCCACTTCGGACAAGCCGCCGAATTCGCCATTCAAATATCGCGCGACCATGCGACCGAAAAATCCTTCGTAATGCGGGAAGCTGACGGTGACGTGCGCCAGGCTGCGTTTGCGCAATGCGCGCGAAAGCATTTCGAGTTGCGTGCGCTTGCCGGAGCCGTCGATTCCTTCGAGCGCAATGAATTTCCCGCGGGCAGGCATCAGAGTGGCGGACAGTCTAACACACGCTTCCCGCTGCTCGCTGCGAAGGGGCATGGGCAAGATGAAGAACGGGCGCTCGGCCGCGAGAGCTTGAAATTCATTCGCTGTTCGCTTCCGCAACAACTGTCTCCCACGACCGGACAATTTCGCCTCTCGTCGCTGGCGGGATAACCTGATAAGCTTCGATGCTGCAATGACTTAAGCGAAAGAAAGTTTGGAATCCTGTGTGCGCTCGCTTTCCCGAAGCGCAGGAGTGCGCCCATGCAAACACTTTGGCAAGACGTTCGACATGCCATACGGATGCTGTTGCGGAGCCCAGGCTTCGCCCTTACGGCAATCCTGGCGCTGGCATTAGGCATTGGCGCGAACACCGCAATCTTCACGGTGGTGAACAAGGTGCTGTTGGAGCCGTTGGCTTATCCGAACGCAGATCGCTTGGTGCAATTGGAACGTAACGGGCCGAATGGGGACTCCGTAGCCGTTTCCGTTCCGGAATTCAATGTTTGGCGGCAACAGACGCAGGCATTCGACGGCGTCGCTGCCTATGACCCAGGAGGGCCGGGCGTAAACCTGACCGGCGTCGAGAGGCCCGAGCAGTTGCATGGCATTCGAGCATCCGCCGATTATTTCCGCGTGTTTGGCGTGCCGATGCAAATCGGGCGGCCATATACCGAACAGGACGACCGGCGAGACGGCCCGAAACTCGCCGTGCTTACCAATACGTTGTGGCGGAGTCACTTCGGTGCTGACCCGAACATTGTCGGCAAGACGATCCAGCTCGAAGGTGTTCCATATGCCGTAACCGGCGTGACTGGAGCCACTTTCCACTTTGATGTCCCCGTGGATATTATTCTTCCCCTTCAGGCCGATCCGAATAGCACGGATCAGGCCGTTTACCTCGTCGCGACCGCGCGGATGAAACCCGATGTCACCATCCCAATGGCAAAGTCGGCGATGCAAGTTGCGGCCACTGAATTTCGCAACAAGTTTCCCGCCGCGATGGGGCCGAAGGAGGGATTCACGGCCGTGCCTTTGCGGGACGCGGAGGTGGGCAATGCGCAAGTTTCTCTGCTGGTACTGCTCGGGGCCGTGAGCTTTGTGCTCCTGATCGCGTGCGCGAACGTGGCCAACTTGTTGCTGGTGCGCGCCACCATTCGAAGGAGGGAAATCGCCATCCGAGCGGCCCTGGGGGCTGGGCGGCGGCGAATTGTTTCGCAGCTTTTGACTGAGAGCGTGCTCCTGTCGCTGGCGGGCGGAGTCGTGGGTTTGTTTCTCGGATATTTTGGTGTGCGCGCTCTCCTCGCGGTCAATCCGGGCAACATTCCACTCATCGGCCAGCACGGAGCCGGTGTGGCACTGGACTGGCGCGTCCTGGTGTTCACCCTGCTGATTTCCGTCGTCACCGGAGTGTTGTTCGGGCTCATCCCTGCGCTAAGCGCGTCGCGCTCGGACTTGAACGTCACTTTGCGGGAAAGCGGGGCGCAGTCCGGAGGTGCTCTCCGGCAAAACAAAATACGCTCTCTCCTGGTGGTGACGGAAATGGCTCTGGCTCTCATTCTTCTTGTGGGAGCCGCGCTCCTGATCCGCACTTTTGCCGCGCTCCGAACCGTCGACCCCGGATTCAGCCCGCACAATGTCCTCGCCATGGGCATGTCCGTGACGGCATCGCAATTTCAAAAGACCGCGGGCGTCGCGCAGCTGGTGGAGGAAGCGCGGCGTCGCGTGGAAGCCATACCGGGCGTGGAATCGATGGCCACCACGTGTTGCCTGCCGCTGGAAGGAGGACTGGGTTTGCCCTTCACAATTGAAGGCAGGCCTCCCACCGACGGCCCGTATTCCGGCGGAGCCGTCTACGACATCGTTTCTCCGGAATACTTTTCCGTCTTCCGCATTCCGGTGCTTCGCGGACGTGCGTTCACCATTCACGACGATCGAGGAGCGCCCGGTGTTGTCTTGATCAGCGACGCCATGGCGAAGCGGTTCTGGCCGAAGGGAGGCGCGCTGGGTGCGCAAATTATTATTGGCAAAGGAGTGGGTCCAAACTTCGCTGATCCGCCGCGTCAGATTATCGGCATCGTCGGCGACGCCAGAAATGCCGGGCTTGACAGAAATCCCCCGCCGATCATGTACATCCCCGTGGCGCAAACGCCTGACGGAGTGACGGCCCTGAATTCACATATCACGCCGCTCGAATTCGTGATTCGAACCAAGGCACGGCCGTTTTCGCTGAGCGCGCAAATCCAGCAAGCGCTGCGCGAGGCGAGCGGCGGCCTCCCCGTGGGGCACGTCGAGTCCATGGATCAAGTGGAAGCGGAATCCACGGCGCAAACGAATTTCAATATGACCCTGCTGACAATCTTCGCCGCATTGGCCCTATTGTTAGCGGCAATTGGGATTTACGGCCTCATGGCCTATTCCGTGCAACAGAGGACTCAGGAAATCGGAATTCGCATGGCCCTCGGCGCAAGGCCGGAAAACGTGCGAAGGATGGTGGTGCTGCAAGGCATGAGGTTGGTGCTCGTAGGAGTGGTGATCGGTGTGGCTGCAGCGCTTGCTCTTTCGCGCTACTTGGCCTCGCTGGTGTTTGGCGTCAAGACCTGGGATCCGCTGGCATTTGTGACCGTGGTCGTTGTGTTGAGCGCGGTGGCGTGGGTGGCCACGTATCTTCCGGCGCGGCGGGCTTCGCGCGTCGATCCGATGGTCGCGCTCCGCTACGAATAGGTGCGCTTCTCCGAAAGAACAGGCTCCACGCGCCGGTGCGCCGCGCAAGGGTGTCACTCTCGTGCCTCTTTGTTGCGCCGCGCCAAACTTTTTTGTTCGAAGCAGTTGCGGCAGCATTAGAATGCGTCATGCCTCGGGCAGCTTCTTCAATCGCGTCGAACATTGAACAGATTCGTGAGCGCATCGCGCGCGCAGCGGTTCGCGCGGATCGCAGGCCCGAAGAAGTTGTGCTGGTGGCGGCGGCGAAAACGGTGTCCGCCGAAGCGATACGCGCCGCGTATGATGCGGGCGTTCGCGCGTTCGGCGAAAATCGCGTACAGGAGTGGGAAGAAAAACAGCCACAGCTCACGGACTTGAAGGCGAGCTGGCATTTGATCGGACACCTGCAAAGCAATAAGGCGCGTCGGGCGGCGCGGCTGTTTGACTGGATTGATTCTGTCGATGACGCCGCTTTGGCGTTGAAGCTTGACGATGCGGCGGGCGAAACGAACGAATGGCTCGCGGTGCTGATTGAGGTGCAGCTCGATCCCGCCGAAAAAAAATCGGGCGTTGCGCAGGGTGATCTTCCCGCTCTTGCGGAGACCATCGGGCAGATGCCGCATCTCGAGCTTCGCGGCCTGATGACGATTCCGCCATATTGCGAGGATCCGCGCGATTCGCGTCACTATTTTCGGCGGCTGCGGCGGATGCGCGACGATCTCGAAAGGCAATTTGATCGCTCGCTTCCGGAACTTTCGATGGGCATGAGCCACGATTTCGAGATCGCCATCGAAGAGGGCGCAACGCAGGTGCGCGTTGGAACTGCAATCTTCGGCGAACGCGCGAAAGAATAGTTGCGAAAGAATGTTTGCCTGACGATGATCGAAGTCACCACACGCAATGGCGCGGCCGTTTTTTCCGTGCGCATTGTTCCCAGAGCGAGCCGCGATTCGATTGGTGGGGAGTTGCAAGGCGCGTTGAAGGCGCATGTGACCGCGCCGCCCGTCGGGGGGCCGCGCGAACGAGGTGCTGCGGCGCAGTTTGGCGGAGCGTTTGAATGTACCCGTCTCGGCTGTTAAGATTCTGTCCGGCGAGAAGAGTCGAATGAAGCGCGTGGAAGTGCGTGGTGTCACTGTTGCGCAAATCCAAGCAGTTGCGTAGAACACCGGCGCGTCACTCAAGGAAAAGAGAACCCACATGCCCGACCTGAAAGCAATTCAAGCCGAACTTCGCGCGCAAAAACTGGACGGCTGGCTGTTCTACGACCACCACCACCGCGATCCGATTGCCGCGCGCGTGCTGGGCCTCGAATCGAACGGAATGGCGACGCGCCGGTGGTTTTATTTTGTTCCGTCGCGCGGCACCCCGGGGAAACTGGTGCATCGCATCGAAGCGAAGCAGCTCGACAGCCTTCCCGGGCGCAAAATCGAATATTCGGGATGGGAGGAGCTGCACAAGGGCCTCGGCAAAATTCTGCATGGCTCGAAAGCCATCGCGATGCAATATTCGCCGCAGAATAATATCCCATACATTGGATTGGTGGACGCCGGAACGATTGAGTTGGTGCGGAAGCTCGGCACGAAGGTCGTGAGTTCTGCGGATTTGGTGCAGAAATTCGAGGCGGCGTGGACTCCCGAGCAATTCGAATCGCACAAACTGGCCGGGCGAATCGTGGACCGCGTGACGCAAGAGGCCTTCGCGCGCGCGGGATCGTTTGTGCGCGAAAATAAACCGCTGACGGAATTCGAGCTGCAGCAGTGGATGGCCGGGCAATTCCGCGCGAACTCGGTGGTGGCCGACTCCGCGCCGAATGTTTCCGTTGGCGCGCACGCCGGCGATCCGCATTACGAGCCAAAGGCGGTGGGCAGTTTTCCGATTCGCAAAGGCGATTTGATGCTGCTCGACGTGTGGGGCAAACTCGACCGTCCCGGCAGCGTTTTTTATGACATCACGTGGATGGGATATCTTGGCGAGTCGGTGCCAGGGAAGTTCACGAAGATTTTTCATATTGTACGCGAGGCGCGGGACGCCGCTATTGAATTCGTGAAGCAATCCGTTTCAGCCGGCCGCGCCACGTACGGATGGGAAGTGGATCGGGCGGCGCGCAATGTGATCCGCAAGGCGGGTTACGCCAAGTATTTCACGCACCGCACGGGCCACAGCATTGGGCAGGACGTTCACGGCAACGGCGCGAATATGGACGGCCTGGAGACGCGCGACGACCGCCGCATTGTGCCGCATACGTGCTTCTCGATTGAACCGGGGATTTATTTTCCCGACTTCGGCGTGCGCAGCGAAGTGAACGTCTATGTGGGCGACGGCGAAGCGAGCGTCACCGGCCCGATGCAAGAGGAAATCGTTCCGGTACTGGGGTAGGTTCTCCTAGCTTTCGACGGGGAACCTGCCGCTTCAGTTTCTGGCCCATCTGGCAATGCCGCAGCTTTGCGGAAGTCCCACCTTATTGATGATTCCACATTTTATGTTTCGTGTCCGCGTAGCCATGTGCATTCTCTAGCGAACTGAGGGTGGGATTGTGGCGATGAAGCTGCGCAACCGCGGAACTTTGATTGTTGGGCTGGTGGCGCTGTTGATCGGCGTCGGCACGGTGGGATTCCACGCCATTCAGGGCTTGAGCTGGTTCGAATCGTTCTACGTGACGCTGATGACGATATCGACGATCGGCTCGAAGCCAGAGGATATGCTCTCTCACCGGGCGCAAGTCTTCAACGTGCTGGTGATTTTTCTGGGGCTGATTCTGGTGGGCTTCGCGGTTGGGAGCCTGACGCGAGCGGTGATAGAATTCGAGCTCACTTCGTTTTTTGGCCGTCGCCGCATGGAAAAAGAAATCGCGAAATTGAAGGATCACTACATCATTTGCGGGGCGGGCCAGCGTGGGGCGGCGCATCGCGAACGAGATTGCCGCGCGGGGCTTTCCGCTGGTGATTATCGAGAAGGAGCCGGCGCGGGCGCAATGGGCGCAGCAGCGCAACTTTCTGGTGATGGTTGGCGACGCTTCCAATGAAGGGGTTTTGCGCGAGGCGCGCATCGACCAGGCGCGGGGACTCGCCAGCGCGGTCACTTCAGACGCGCAGAATGTTTATATTGTGCTGACGGCGCGGAGCCTGACGCCGGAGCTGCCGACTGTGGCGCGGGCGAGCGAGGAAGACGCGGAATCGAAGCTGATCAAGGCGGGCGCTACAACAGTGATCTCGCCTTACAGCTTCGCGGGGCAGCGCATGGCTCGCACGCTGACGCGACCGCGCGTGCAGCGCTTCATGGACGCGGTTTTTTCTCCGCTGGCGGAAGGGGGCCTGGATTTGCAGGTTGAGGAGCTGAGAGTGTCAGAAAAATGCCCGATGGCGAATCACACGCTCGGGCAGGTGGACGCGCAGCAGAAATTTGGCGTAATTATTCTCGCGCTACGCCGCCAAGACGGCCACGTCGATTTCAATCCGGGCGAGCAGGGCGCTGTTGCGCCTGGCGACAGTCTGATCGCCATCGGAGAAACTCAAAAACTGAAAGAGCTGGAAAATTTCCTGGGCGCCGATTGAAGAAGCATTCCTACCTCCGGCGTCCGGTTGGCGCATCCTGCCGGTTCGCCGGACGCTGGGCTTGTGAGACACTCGGATGAGCGTTGCGAACGGCCCGGAATGACAGGAAATCGCTGGTGGAGCAGGAGCGTTTTACGATGAAGACGTCCCATGCAGGCAGGCTGATAGGGCTAGGTGCATTACTGCTGCTATTGATCGCCGTGGGAATCCTGGGCAGTTGGTTTGCGCCCGCCTTCGGCGAGGCGGGAATGCGAATCCAGCATTATCTCTCCTCGCCTTTGTTTGCGTTAGGCGGACGGCCCATCACAGCATTCTTCCTGATTAAAATCACGATTTTCCTCGTTGTGCTGGTCCTTGTTTCGCATTTTGCGATGCTGGTGCTCGAAAAGAGAATTCTGCCGCACGCGCCGCTGGCGATTGGACAGCAGTACGCCGTCGCCAAAGTAATCTCCTATTTGATCTTCGTTTTCGGATTCATCGTCGGCTTGCAAACGTTGGGCCTGAATTTGAGCAGCCTGGTTATCGTGGGAGGCGCTCTGGGAATTGGAGTTGGCCTTGGTCTGCAGGCAGTCGTCAGTAATTTTGTCGCCGGACTGATCCTGCTGTTGGAGCAGCCGATTCGCCTGGGAGACCGCATCGAAGTGGGAAACACGTACGGGGACGTGGTTCGCATGCGGGCGCGCAGCACGTGGGTACTGACCAACGAAAACGTGGTGATTATCGTTCCGAATTCGGAGTTCATCAATCAGCGGGTGATCAATTGGACAGCGAACGACCGGCAAGTGCGAATTTCAATGCCGGTGGGCACGTCATACGGCAGCGATCCCAAGGCTGTGCGGGAATTGCTGCTCAATATCGCGCGGAGTCACGAGGACGTGCTCGCTGTTCCCGCGCCCGAGGTGATTTTTCTGGATTTCGGCGACAGTTCGCTCGATTTCGAGCTGCGCGTTTGGACCATCCGTCACGTGCAGACGCCCGCCAAGTTGAAAAGCGATTTGTACTTCGCAATCTTTGAGGCGTTCCGGAAAGAAGGGATCGAGATTCCGTTTCCGCAGCGCGACCTGCACGTTCGATCGATAGCGGAACCTCTCTCCTCAGCACTGGTTTCGCGCGCGAAGCCCTCCCCGGCGCAATCCTCAAATAGCGGCTAGGTGCATTCAAGGAATGACGCCAAGCTCCACAATTCAATTTCTAATATGGGTGCTGATCGCCGCATCGGTGATCGGAGTGATAGCCGCGCGCCTGAGAATTTCCTACACGGTTGCGCTGGTGTTGGGCGGCCTTCTGCTCGGTTCGTTCAATCTGCCCATTTTCCAAACTCTGTTCGCCCACACGCCGGACTGGCTAACGCCGAACGTCAGCCTGGTGATTTTTCTTCCCGCGCTTCTTTTTGAAGGCAGCTTGAAAATCCGGTTCCAGGATCTGCGGGGAAGCCTGATTCCCATCTGCGTGCTTGCAACGGCGGGCGTGATCGTGGCGACGCTGATCGCCGGTTTCGCGCTGCATTGGACGCTGGGAATCCCGGTGATGATCGCTCTGGTTTTCGGCGCGATTGTCGCGGCGACCGATCCCATCTCAGTGCTGGCGATCTTCAAGGATATGGCCATCAACAAACGCCTGACCATAATCATCGAGGGGGAAAGTCTCTTCAATGATGGGACGGCGGTGGTGCTTTACGGGATTCTGTTCGCGGCGGTTGCCAATTCGCAACTGTCGATATCAACGGGCGTGCGGGATTTTGCGGTGGAAGTGGCGGGCGGCGCCGGAGTGGGAGCGGTGCTGGGCTATTTGTTCAGCAAGATTACTCAGCGAATCGACGATGCGCAGATCGAGATTACCCTGACGACCATATTGGCGTACGGCGCGTACCTGCTCGCGCAGTCGATTCACGTTTCCGGAGTGATCGCCACCGTGGCCGCCGGGTTGATGATAGGCAATTTTGGCGTGCCGCAGGGCATGAGTTCGCGGACGCGCATCGCGCTATGGTCTTTTTGGGAGTACGCGTCATTCCTGATCAACTCGATTCTCTTTTTGCTGATCGGGTTGCAGGTCCGCGTGGGCGATTTGTACCACATGTGGCGGGCCGCGCTGCTTACGATCGCGGCGGTGCTGGTGGGCCGCGCGATTGTGGTATATGGACTGACGCCCGTCAGCAATCTGTTTTCGGAGAGAATTTCCCTGCGCTGGCAGCACGTGATGGTGTGGGGAGGAATGCGCGGCGCTCTATCTCTGGCGCTGGTGCTGAGCCTTGGGCGAACGTTTCCTTACCGCGACCAGCTCTTGACGATGACTTTCGGAGTGGTGGCGTTCACGATCATCGTCCAGGGAATTACGATGAAGCCCCTTGTGCGCCTTTTGGGAATCGCGACGAAGGACGAAGACGAATACTCGCGCGCCCGCGTGCAACAGATCGCGATTACTTCGTCGCTTTCCGAACTGGAAGGAATGGCGGCGAAGCACATGATCTCAGGTCCGGTGTACAGGCAACTGCGCCAGGAGCTCGAGGACAGATTGCAGAACGTAACGCACGAGGTGGATACCATATTCAGCGAAAACCACCAGCGGCTTGCCGGCGAGTTTCATTCGGCGAGGACGCGGCTGCTCGCCGCCGAGAAGAGCGCCATCGAACAGGCCTTCCACGATGGACTGTTGACCGCAAGCACTGCTTCGAAAATGGCGGACGAGGCCAGCAGCCGCTACGAAGAGCACGACGAGCCTCCCGCGAAGCCTGCTGTCGAGACAACGGGATAGGGAACACTGGCGGCCTGGGAATCCGGCGAAACAAGCGGGATGCTTCGGTGAATTGAGGGCCCGATTGCGTTGGGCATCTGGGCACATTGGGGAAGATCACGGAACGTTACGGAACATCGAATCTCGGATAATGGGTCAGTTTGAATTTTGACTCCTTGTGTCACGATCAAGAAAATTCAGATTGACCACCGCCGAATCCCGCCGTCGTTTGACGCTCGCACGCGGTCAATGCTAAATTCAAATCACGCAGCCGAGGTAGCTCAGTTGGTAGAGCAGCCGATTCGTAATCGGCAGGTCGACGGTTCAAGTCCGCCCCTCGGCTCCACTTTTTTGAGTTTGGATCGCGCCTCCGCGATGACTCCGGAAGTGGATTCTGCCTCGAAGAAAACCCACACCCTCGATGCGCTAAGGGATTTTGCCCTTTCTTCCGGGTGCCGCATGCTGCGGTTTTTGAAGCGTGCGGGTTTAGAGTTCGCCCTTGCAGCGAGGGCGTAAGGCATGGCCGCGGAACTGCGCCTCAGGGCGAATCAAGAGAGATTAGTTCCCATGCGAAGCGAAAGGTTCGGCCCCCCGCAGAAAAGCGACGACCAGGGCGGGATTCCCGCCTGCCACAGCTAGACTTCCACGCACAAGCCGCCACCAGCAGGACGGCATCGCCGGCACGGTACAATTCCGGTGCAAGCTGCGCGCTCTGTTAAGGATGATTCAGCGAGCTTCGCCAGATG
>JBOGNJ010000160.1:0-3512 GCA_050746905.1 Candidatus Acidiferrales bacterium | reverse complement strand
CGAACTCGGCGCTGCGTAAAGTGGCTCGCGCGCGGCTGACGAACGCCGCGGAAGTCACCACGTACATTCCCGGCATTGGCCACAATTTGCAGGAGCATTCGATTGTGCTGGTGCGCGGCGGCCGTGTGAAGGATCTGCCGGGAGTCCGGTATCACGTGATTCGTGGAACGCTGGATGCCGCGGGTGTGGAGAATCGCAAGCAGGGACGCTCGAAATACGGTGCGAAACGGCCCAAGGCTGCCCAAAAGTAGGAGAATCGCAGAATGCCTCGCAAAGGATTTGTAGTTCGCCGCAAGATTCCTGGAGACGCTGTCTACGGCAGCGACCTGGTCCAGAAGTTTATTTCGAGCATGATGTATGACGGGAAGCGCGCCACGGCTCAGGCGATTTTTTACAAGGCCATGGAAAACGTAGCCGAGAAATCGAACGGCGATCCCTTGTCCGTTTTTAAGACGGCTGTCGAGAATGTGAAGCCGCTGCTTGAAGTGAAATCGCGGCGCGTGGGTGGCGCGAACTATCAAGTTCCGGTTGAAGTGAACCAATTCCGGCGCCAGTCACTGGCGATTCACTGGCTGATTTTGTATGCGCGCCAGCGCGCCGGCAAGAATATGACCGACAAGCTGACCGACGAATTGATGGACGCAGCAAACAGCAAGGGTGGCGCGGTAAAGAAGAAGGAGGACGTGCACCGCATGGCGGACGCCAATAAGGCCTTCGCCCATTATCGCTGGTAACGCGAACTGAATTTTATGGCGCGGCAATTCCAACTCGACCGCATGCGCAATCTCGGGATCATGGCGCACATTGATGCGGGAAAGACCACTTCGACCGAACGCATCCTTTTTTATACGGGCGTGACGTACAAGCTGGGCAGCGTGGATGAAGGCACGGCGACGATGGATTGGATGGAGCAGGAGCGGGAGCGCGGCATCACGATCACTTCCGCCGCGACCACGGCTTCCTGGAAGCGCCTCGGCGCCGACTATCGCATCAATATTATTGACACGCCGGGCCACGTGGATTTCACTGTGGAAGTCGAGCGGTCGTTGCGCGTGCTCGACGGCGCCGTGGCGATTTTTGACTCGGTCGCGGGCGTGCAGCCGCAGACGGAAACAGTGTGGCGCCAGGCGGACAAGTATCGCGTGCCGCGTATTGCGTTCGTGAATAAAATGGACCGCGTCGGCGCGGATTTCGACCACGTGATTCGCACCATGCGGCAGCGGCTTTCGGCCCACCCCGTCCCTCTCCAGTTTCCCCTCGGCAAGGAAGACACTTTCATCGGCGTGATTGACTTCATCGAGGAGCGCGCGATTGTCTGGAAGGACGAATCGCTCGGCGCGGAATTCGAATACATTTCTCTCGATCAGCTTTGGGATCCGGAGTTTCAGAAATCGCGACCGGATATTGCCGCGGCGCTCAAATCCGGCGCGGTCAGCCCTGAATTTTACAAAGAGCATCGCGAAAAGGTCGTCGAGTACATCGCCGAGCACGATGACGCCGTGCTCACGAAATATCTTGCCGAGCACAAGCTTGAGCCCGCGGAATTGCGCGCGTCCGTTCGCCGCTCGACTTTGGCCTTGAAGCTGGTTCCGGTGCTTGCCGGCTCCGCCTTCAAGAATAAAGGCGTGCAGCCGCTACTCGACGCCATTGTAGACTTTCTGCCGTCGCCCGCGGATGTTGCGCCGGTTGAAGGCATTTCGCCGGACACAGACGAGCCGGAATTGCGGCGTCCCGCGGATGATCAACCGTTTGCGGCGCTGGCGTTCAAAATCATGTCCGACCCGTACGTCGGGCACCTTACTTATATTCGCGTCTACTCCGGCGTTTGCAAAACGGGCGCGACGGTTTATAACGCCTCCAAAAAATCGCGCGAGCGCATTGGGCGTTTGCTGCGCATGCATGCGAACAAGCGCGAGGAAATCGACGCGATCGAAGCGGGTGACATCGCCGCGTGCGTGGGCCTGAAAAACGCTTCCACGGGCGACACTTTGTGCGATGAAGATAAGCCCATCGTCCTCGAAGCCATCGAATTTCCCGCGCCGGTGATCTCTGTCGCCATTGAGCCGAAGACCAAAGCCGATCAGGAAAAGATGGGTATCGCTCTGGACCGACTAGCGAAGGAAGATCCCACGTTTCGCGTCCACACGGATCGTGACACCGGCCAGACGATCATCTCCGGCATGGGCGAATTGCATTTGGAGATCATTGTGGACCGCATGATGCGCGAGTTCAGCGTGCAGGCGAACGTGGGACGGCCGCAGGTCGCGTACCGCGAAACGATTGTGAAGTCGGCGCCCGCTGAGGGCCGTTACATTCGACAAACCGGCGGCCGCGGGCAGTACGGCCACGTGAAATTGACGGTTCATCCGTTGCCGGGCGCGGGTCATGAAGATATGCGCGAGCTTTCCACCGACGAGCTTGACGAGTTGGCGAAGCAGGTGGCGGGCAAGGGCGGCAAATGGCGCTTCGACAAAGAGCATCGTTTACTTTTCATCGACAAGATCATCGGCGCCGCGATTCCCAGGGAATATATCGCCCCGATTGAAGAAGGCATCAAGGAAGCCATGGAAAACGGCATCCTCGCGGGCTACGAGATGGTGGATATCGCGGTGGTCGTCAATGACGGCAGCTACCATGAAGTGGATAGCTCAGAAATGGCGTTCAAGATTGCAGGGTCAATGGCGTTCAAGGAAGCCTGCGGCCGGGCGCATCCGAAGCTGCTCGAACCCATTATGAAAGTGGAAGTGGTGGTGCCCGAGGAATACATGAGCCAGGTATTCGGCGATTTGAATTCGCGGCGCGCGCATGTGCAGGGCACCGAAAATCGCGCGGCCAGCACGGTGATTCGCGCGGAAGTGCCGCTGTCGGAAATGTTCGGCTACGCCACGGATCTGCGCAGCCGCACGCAGGGGCGTGGCAGCTTTACGATGCATTTTTCGCATTACGCGCAGACGCCGGCGGCCGTTTCCGAGGAAGTGATTTCGAAGGCGACGGGCAGGGTGGCCCGATGAGCGAGTCGCGGGATAAGTTCCGGTTCGTTCGGTTCAAGGCCAACGATGGCCGGAAATTTTTAGAAAAACTGAGGTACATGTCCGGCACCGTTCGCAGGGACCAGGAATGGCAGCGATTTTGGGAGTTGGCGGAAAGAGATGAACTGGAGCAGTGCTTCAAGCCGTTTCGAAAAGAGTTTCCAGGGGTTTTCAACTAGGAATCAAGCGCACGCTGAGGAGCAGAACGAGACATGGCGAAGGAAAAATTTGAGCGCAGCAAGCCGCACCTGAACATAGGGACGATTGGACACATCGACCACGGCAAGACGACGTTGACGGCGGCGATCACGAAAGTGCTGTCGAAGAACAACCCGAAGGTGCAGTTCCGGGCGTTTGATTCGATCGACAACGCGCCGGAAGAGCGCGAGCGGGGGATCACGATTGCGGTGTCGCACGTCGAGTACGAGACGCCGAACCGTCACTACGCGCACATCGATTGCCCGGGGCACGCCGACTACATCA
>JBOGNJ010000159.1:0-7137 GCA_050746905.1 Candidatus Acidiferrales bacterium | reverse complement strand
GCATCTCCCGCATGCATCACCGAATCGACGCGCCGCAGCTTCGTGCCGAGTTTCCCCGCCGGATGTAGCGCCGCAAAATCTTCCTCGCGGAATCCGCGCCGGTCGAGAAGCGCAATCGCCAGTGCGTCCCCCATCGCCAGCGCCGCGGTCGTCGAAGCCGTCGGCGCCAAGTTCAACGAGCAGGCCTCTTCTTTCACCGCGATATCGAGCGTCACGTCGCTCGCGGCAGCCAGCGTCGACCTCACATTGCCGGTCATCGTCACCAATTGAATTCCCAGCCGCTTGATCGGCTCAAGCAGTGCCACTAATTCTTCCGTCTCGCCGCTCTGCGAGATCGCCAGCGCCACGTCTTCGCGCATCAGAATTCCCAAATCGCCGTGCAGGGCGTCCGCCGCGTGCAGAAAAACCGACGGCGTGCCTGTGCTCGCCAGCGTCGCCGAAATTTTTCGCCCAATCAGCCCGGATTTGCCCAGTCCCGTCACTACGACGCGCCCGCCGCACGCAAAAATTATTTCCACCGCGCGCTCGAATCGTTCATCGAGACGCTCGATCAATCCCGCGATTGCTTCAGCCTCAATTCGCAGCACGCGCCGCGCCGCCGCCAGGCTTCCCGTTGATTTCGCGGATTTCGTCGCTTTCATCACTTCTCCCATTCGCGGACAAGCAACGCGATTTTCGTGATTCGCTCCACCAGCGGCCGGAATTTTTCGAGCGGCAACGCGTTCGTTCCATCCGAAAGCGCCTTCGCCGGATTGTCATGCACTTCGGTGAATAGTCCGTCCGCTCCCGCCGCTGCGCCCGCGCGCGCCAACGGCTCGATGAACTCCGGTTGCCCGCCGCTCGATTTACCTTCACCGCCGGGAATCTGCACCGAATGCGTCACATCAAATACCACCGGGTATCCCAGCTTGCGCAAAATCGGAAACGAGCGCATGTCCACCACAAGATTCTGGTATCCGAATGACGCACCGCGCTCGGTCACAATAATTTTACGATTGCCCGTGCTCGCAATTTTCTCGACGGCGTTGCCCATCTCCCACGGCGAAACGAATTGCCCCTTTTTTATGTTCACCGCGCGTCCAGATTTTCCCACCTCGATGAGCAAATCCGTCTGCCGGCACAAGAACGCGGGAATTTGAATCACATCGCAAACTTCCGCCGCGCGCGCCACCTGCGACACATCATGCACATCCGTCAAAATCGGCAGCGCGAATCGCTTTTTAATTTCGCCAAGTATCCGCAGTCCTTCTTTTATGCCCGGACCGCGAAACGATTCAATAGAAGATCGATTCGCCTTATCGTATGACGCCTTGAAAATCAATGGCACGCGCAGTTCGCGCGCTGCCGATGCAAGCCGCTCTGCGATCATTAGTGCGTGGCTTTCGCTTTCGATCACACACGGCCCAGCGATAAAAAAGAATGGCGCGCGCGGCCCTATCGTCACATCGCCCACGCTAAAATTGTGGATGGTCTCAGCCATTTTCTCTTTGCATTGGTTTTCCAGCCACCTTAAGACTATGCAGGATTCCCCGTCTTTGCAATCTTGCCGTTCGTTTCAGTTGCGCGCGCTGGAACGCCCTGGATGCCCGCGAGACGCGCTCTGCGCCGGGATGCAAGAAAATGTCCGCGACACAAGTTGTGCGTCATCCACGTCGCGCGTAGAATCCCGCAGGCCGAAAATGAACAACGCTCCTCTGACGCGCAATCAAGTTCGCGGCTTCTGGGCCTCCTGGGCCGGATGGACCGTTGACGGCATGGACTCGTTCATCTACGCGCTCGTCATGGTGCCCTCGCTACGCGAACTGCTGCCCAAATCGCATATCGCCGTCACGCAAGCAAACGTGGGATTTTACGGCGGCATCTTGTTTGCGCTATTCCTTGTCGGTTGGGGCTTCGCGTTTGTATGGGGTCCACTCGCCGACAAGTTCGGCCGCGTGCGCACGCTGATGCTCACGATTCTCTGGTATTCGCTTTTCACTTTTCTGGGAGCGCTCGCCACGGGCGTTTGGCAACTCGCGGCGTATCGCTTGCTCGCGGGAATCGGCATTGGCGGCGAATGGGCCATGGGCGGGACATTCGTCGCGGAAGAATGGCCCGAAGAGCGGCGCAAAATGGGCGCGGGCATGATGCACACGGGTTACTACGTCGGAATTTTTCTCGCCGCCATCGCCAATTACGGCATTGGCAGCCATTACGGATGGCGCGCCATGTTTGCGCTGGGCGCTCTTCCTGCGCTCTTCGTCGGCTTCGTCCGTTACGGTGTCACTGAGCCGCAGCGTTGGACGGCGAAAAGCAAACATCTTAAGAAACAATCCATGTGGCGGACGCTTAGCCAAATCTTTTCGCACGACTATCGCCGCCGCACGTTACTCAATTCCCTTTACATGTTCGCGTCCATCGTGGGCCTGTGGGCCGGTTCGGTGTACGTTCCCGCCTCCATCACTTACATCGCCGCACGGGAACATTTCGCGAACGCGCAAAGCGTGCGTTTCGCTTCCTACGGCACAATGCTCCTTGCCGCTGCGACGATCCTCGGCTGCCTTATCCTTCCGCCACTTGCCGAACGCCTCGGCCGCCGCGTCACCATGGCTTTGTTTTTCGGATGCATGTTCGTCTTCATTCTTCTCGCTTTCGGCTATGTTTTCTATCTGCACGCCCACGCGCTCCCGTGGTTTTTCGTCTGCCTGTTTTTCCTGGGATTCGGCGGCGCGAATTTTGCCATGTACACGCTCTGGCTCCCCGAGCAATATCCCACCGAATGCCGCGCCAGCGCGTTTGCATTCTCCACGTCGGCCGCGCGCTTTGCCGGTGCGGGCATCACGTTCCTCGTCGGCACCGGAGTGGCCCACTTCCAGACCATCGGCATTCCCATTGCGATTACGTCGGCGGCATTTGCAGTTGGCCTGGCTCTTCTGCCGTTTGGCGTGGAAACGAAGGGCCGTCCTTTACCTGCCTGACAATTTCGATGGCCGTCGCGCTAAAATCGCTACCCGCTCTGTACGGCAAAGCCCCTATTTCGTTTTGCGTCCGACGCGCCTACAATACGCTTAGGTCAGCTAGCCCGCTCACGGAGGAACTCGATGCAAGCAGATCGCGTGGAAGTTTCCTGGGACAACGAAAAATCGAACTGGCTGGTTCGAATTGAAGTGGGCGACGAAGTGGTTCGCCGTCATTGCGATTTGCCGCGCGACGCGGATGAACAGTCGCTCCGCGCTGCCGCGCAAAAAACGGTCGCCGATGAAGGATACGAAACCGCTGCGAACATCACGATTCTTCGCGGCCGCGCGGTCTGAAGCCTCTACGACAATTCTCCGCAACTGACGCTACTCGCATATTGCGCCTGACGCTCCGTGTGAGTGTGTAAAGTCCTGCGCGTCACGCGATGCGGCGATTGCGCTGCAATGAATTCTCGGCTTCAATCTTGCGCTGCCTTGCCCGCCAGATCGGCGTCCACGCCGCGCGGGAACAGATAGTAGCCGGCCACCAACAAGTAAAGCGCAAAACTGAGGACTGGCTCGACCAGTGACGTCAGCATTGCTACGGCATACGTCACCACGCCCACGCGATAGGCCACCACTGTCTGCCGGATTGTTGCCTTGCCGACGTTCGGATGGAATGCGCCGCTGCGGACCAAGTGCGCGAGCATCAAGTTATACACGCTTCCTGAACTCGTCAGCGTCAGGCCATACAAAAATGTTGAAGAACGCATCGACGGATACGCGCCCAGCGTCGAAGTCGCGAATGGAATGAACACGGTCACGCCAAGAAGCATCAGATTCAGAAAAACGGTCCAGCGGTCAACGCGCTCGACCAGGCGGAAAAGCGCGTGATGGTTCTGCCACATGATGCCGATAACGGCGAAACTCAGAACGTAGGCAAGCAGATTGGGCCACAGGCGCAACAGCGCGTGCGCGAGTTCGCGATCCGATGGCGGAGTCGTGAACGCCGGCAGCGCAATCCCCAAAATCAGCAGCGTAATCGCAAAAGCGAAAACGCCATCAGAGAACGCCTCGAATCGCGCTTTATTCATTTCTCGACCTCATGGTGGACAATAAACTTAGCAAATATTTCCTTCTCCGCGCCCCAGTGTTTTACTAAGACAACCCTGCGAACTTTCCCTGCAACTGATTTAGAGTTTCGGTAAGATTGCAACGAAGTCAACGACGCCTGCGCTTTGGCTGCAAGGAGACTAGTCATGGTTATCCAATCGCCTCGTGGACTTGCTGTTTTAGTTCTGCTTTTGTGTTTGCCAACCTTGCAGGCGCAAACCAAGCTGAAGACGAACGAATCCGCACCACCGCTCACGATCGAACAGTTGCTAAACGCTCCCCAGGAAACTAGGGCAACGTGGGATTCGTTGCGAGGAAAAGCTGTAGTCCTGGAATTTTGGGCGACTTGGTGCGGTGGTTGCGTGGCAAATATCCCCCACTTGAATTCGCTTGTTACCAAATTCAGCGGACGTCCAATTCAATTTCTCTCCATCACTGACGAATCAAAAGATGTGGTGACCCGTTTTTTGAAACAGATTTCCATTGACGGCTGGATTGCGCTTGATTCAAATGATGCCACGTTCAAAGCGTATCAGGTTCTCGGAAGGCCTACGATGGCGCTGGTTGATTCGAATGGTGTGCTCCGGGCGATTACGGGGAGCCCATCATCCGTGAATGCAGAAGTGCTCGACGACTTACTCGCAGGAAGGCCACTAAACTTTCCAGATTCGGCGGAACCTCCTCCATCTCTCGGCCTGGAGCCAGATGCACCTCCGCCGCTTGTCGAGGTGCTGATCCGTCCCGCGGCGCCGACAGCTATATCAGGATATTCGCCTGGCGGGGAAAAATCAGCGGGTGGCCGATTCGATGCTTGGGGCCTGACGTTGCTTGACATTCTTTCAGGCGCCTACGACATCCCTGAACAGCGCATCGATGCACCGAAATGGTTCAGTGAGGAACGATACGATCTCTCTGTCACAGTGCCGCAGGGAGAGGAGTCGCAACGATGGCCGCTAGTCCGGCAATCTCTTGCTGTGACCTTCTACTTACAACTTGAACGTAAGCCGCGAGAAACAGACGTATATATCCTCCGAGAACTTCCTCACCAGCAGCCTAAGCTGCGGGCTGCAACTTCCGCAGCATCGAGCCACTGGCACCGGAACGGAAAATATGCCTTCATCGGCGCGAAGGTTACGTCACTCACATCTCTTGCTCAGGCTTCTTTGAACCTTCCCGTCTTTGACGAGACCGGCTTAACGGGCCGCTACGATTTCGAGTTGACTTTGAACGGTGACAACGAGGCTTCAATTGCACAGGCTTTCCGCGAACAGTTAGGCCTTGAGCTCGTTCCGTCCAAGCGCAAGCTGGAATATTTAGTGGTTAAGTCCGCAGCCGAACCAAGAACTTGGTGACGCTGTGGAAGGACAGCTGAGCTGAAGAAATTTAGTCCGAGGAGGCTGCGGGGACGTGGGCGGCGCGAGAGGTGTCTTTGCCCGAGGTGGCGCGGCGGCGGCGATGCTCGGCGGATGCGCCGATGAACGCGGCGAACAACGGATGCGGAGCGAGAGGCTTGGACTTAAATTCCGGATGGAACTGGCAGCCGACGAACCACGGATGGTTCGGCGCTTCGACAATCTCGACGTAAACTCCGTCGGGAGTCTTGCCCGTGATTTTCAGTCCCGCGGCGGTCAGCGCCGGTTCGTAATCGCGATTGAATTCGTAGCGATGGCGGTGCCGTTCCGAAATCTCCGTTGTGCCATACGCGTGGGCTGCGAACGAATTCGCCTCCAGCTTGCACGGCCACGCGCCCAGGCGCATCGTGCCGCCCATTTCGTCGACGCCGAGCAATTCGCGCAATTTGTAAATCACGCGATAGGGAGTTTGCGCGTCGAACTCCGTGGAATTCGCGTGCTGCAATCCGGCGGCGTGGCGCGCGTATTCAATCGTCGCGCATTGCATCCCCAGGCAAATCCCGAAGAACGGCACTTTCCTCTCGCGCGCGTATTGAATTGCGTAAATCATTCCCTCGATCCCGCGCTTGCCGAATCCGCCGGGAACTAAAATTCCGTCCATGTGCCGCAAACGCTCGGCCGCCATCTCGAGCGATTCAATGTCGCCCGACTCCACCCATTCGATGGCGACGCGCGCGCGATGCGCCAGGCCTCCATGCATCAGCGCTTCGCGCAAACTCTTGTACGCGTCTTCGAGCTGCACATATTTCCCGACGACGCCGATGCGCACTTCGCCTTCAGGGTGCTCGAGTCTTTCGAGCATCGCAAGCCACGGCGACATGTCGCGCGGTCCCGATTGCAAATGCAGCAGACGCAAAATTTGTTCGTCGAGCCCTTCGGCAACGAGCGACATCGGCACTTCGTAAATATTGCGCACATCCGGCGCGGAAATCACGCTCGAAGTGGCCACGTTGCAGAACAGCGCGATTTTTGCCTTCAACTCCGGCGCGATCGGGTGATCGCTGCGGCACAGCAAAACGTCCGGCTGAATTCCAATGCTCAATAATTCTTTCACGCTGTGCTGCGTCGGCTTCGTTTTGTGCTCGCCCGCCGTCGCGAGGTACGGCACCAACGTCAGGTGAACGTAGATGGCATTTTCGGGGCCAAGTTCGAGGCGCATCTGGCGAATCGCTTCCAAAAACGGCAGCGATTCAATGTCGCCCACCGTGCCGCCGATTTCCACGATCACCACGTCCACATCGTCGGCTACTTTGCGAAATGCGGCTTTGATTTCGTCCGTGACGTGCGGAATCACTTGCACGGTCTTGCCAAGATAATCGCCGCGCCGTTCCTTCGCGAGAATCGACTCGTAAATTCGGCCTGTCGTCCAATTGTGATCGCGAGTCAGCTTCGCATTTGTGAAGCGCTCGTAGTGACCAAGGTCGAGATCCGTCTCCGCGCCGTCGTCGGTGACGTACACTTCGCCGTGCTGATAGGGCGACATCGTGCCGGGATCAACGTTCAGGTAGGGATCGCACTTCTGAAGAGTGACTTTGAGGCCGCGGGATTCCAGCAGGCAGCCGATCGAGGCCGCCGCAACGCCTTTGCCGAGAGAGGAAACCACGCCACCCGTTACGAACACATACTTCGGGCGCGTCACCAAGGCTCCCGTTTTTCCTCCCAGGTAGGCTGCGTAC
>JBOGNJ010000158.1:0-1376 GCA_050746905.1 Candidatus Acidiferrales bacterium | reverse complement strand
GCGCAAACGATGGCCACGCTCGATGGCTTCCGGGGCGAGGTGACCGCCGCGAAGCCGAGCGATCCCACAGCCACGCGCGATCCGTTCACGCTCGATTTCACTCTAGTCGACGGAAATTTCCTCGACTGGTCACAACCGAAATCCCTGCTCGCCCTTCCCTTGCCCACTTTCGGCATGCCCGATGCCCCGGAAAATTCCTCGCACCCGATTGAACTCGGAAATCCACTGGATGTGACCGCAAAGCTCACGTTAATTCTCCCCGTGAACGACTCGCCGCAAATGCCCGTCGGCGCGGGAGTGACGCGCGACTACGCGTCATACAAATCGAGCTACTCCCAGCAGCAGCACCGCATCACCGCCGAGCGCACCTTGCGTTTTCTCGAGCCCGAAGTCCCGGCTTCGCGGCGCGCGGACTATCTCGCGTTCACGCAGGCAGTCGAACGCGACGAGAGCCAGGGAGTGACCGTCACAAATATCATTCCAGGAGTTCCCGATGACGCCACGTCCGGCGAACTGATGGAAGCGGGCGCCGCGTCTCTCAAAACCGGAAACAGCGAGAAGGCGCTGCAACTATTTCAAGCCGCGATGCAAATCAATCCGAAACAAAAGGACGTGTGGCGCGCACTTGGGCTCGCGCAGCTTAGTCTTGGAAAATATGAGGACGCCGCGGCCTCATTTCGCAAGCAGCTCGCCGCGAATCCCTCGGACGAAACTGCTAACAATTTGCTCGGCGTCGCGCTTTATGACGAAAAAAAATATGACGATGCCGCCGCGTCGTTCAAGAAGCAGACTGCCCTCAAACCCCTCGATCCCAATGCCTATGCCTATTTAGGCGCGGTTTATATCGACCAAAAGCGTTTCGACGCGGCGCTCGCGGAACTCGAAAAAGCCGTCGTTCTCGATCCCGACAATCCCGTGGTCAGACTTCGCCTCGGCCAGGCGTATCTCGGCGTCGGAAAAACGCAACCAGCGCTGGACGCCTTCGACAAGGCCGCCAATCTCTCGCATTCGCCGCTGATATGGAACCAGATCGCCTACGGCCTGGCGGAACACGGTGTCGCGCTCGACCGCGCCGAACACTATGCAACCCTCGCCGTCGATTCGACGGAAGCTGCGCTGCGCAGCGTCGATCTCCGCCACCTGACGAATGAGGCGGTCGGCGGCACTGCCGCCCTTCCCTCCTTCTGGGACACGCTCGGCTGGGTGCATTTTCAGCAGAAGCGAATGAAAGATGCCGAACCCCTGATTGCCGCGGCGTGGCTGCTCGATCAAAAGGGTGATGAGGGCTATCATCTCGCGCGAATTTATGAAAGTCGCGGCGACAAGCCCCTGGCGATTCGCACCTACACTCTCGCACTCGCCGCCGGCGGCGCGAC
>JBOGNJ010000157.1:0-1443 GCA_050746905.1 Candidatus Acidiferrales bacterium | reverse complement strand
GCTTGCCGCGCCATCGCCATCTGCACCGCCGCATGATGTCCGCTGCAATCCTCACGTATGCATTCACGTGAATTGAGGTCTCGCAGCTCGTGCCAGCGGCGTCCTGCGTGACTGATGGGAGAAAGCTGACTACGCTATTATAACAGTAACCGGCGGGTATATACGTCCCCACTACGTTGCAGCCACCGCATTGCACCTCAGCCGGTGCGTAGTAAGCACCTTCGCCACTATAATCGCACGCGTATATCACTATTCTGCCACACCCTGCTCCACAATCAGCCGGACGATGCGGCCGTCGCGCCCATGAATTCCTCGGGTTGTACAGGCCGGCCAACTTGCCCGCATCCAACGGAAGGTCGAAGGTTCAAATCCTTTCGCCCCGACCATTCCGCAGAAATAAACGCCAGTGGGCCACGGATGTGTTATAGTGTTGCTGCGCTTAATACTGCGGTTGTGTTGTGCGGCTGCTCTGGATACGTAGTACCTGAGATTCCCCGCCTTCAGTTCTCTCCGATGTCTTCAGCGTAATTTCAAACCAACACTGGTAATCAGGATTACCGTGCGTGTCCGAACGTTTGTGCGCACGGAATCGATTCCGCCAGTAGAGAAGGCAATAGAAAAGATGGATAGCTTTACAGAATTACCGATTTCCAGTTACACGAAGGACCGCATCGCGTCGAATCATTTTTCGATTCCGACGCCGGTGCAAGCTGCGGCAATCCCGCAGGCCCTGGAAGGAAAAGATGTGCTTGCGACCGCGCAGACGGGAACAGGCAAGACGCTGGCGTTTTTAATTCCAGTGATGGAGCGTCTGCTGCAGCAAAAGGCGCCGGGAATAGCGGCGCTCGTTTTGGTGCCGACGCGCGAACTGGCCATGCAGGTGGTGGATCAATATGACGCGCTAAGAGGAGCGAAACTTTCGCCTGCGGCGCTCGTTGTTGGAGGCTTGGCCGAAGGCGCGCAACTTACGGCGCTGCGCAAAGGAGCGCGCCTGGTGGTCGCCACGCCGGGGCGATTGGAAGATTTTCTCGACCGCAAATTGGTTCATTTCCGCACGCTGCAAATTCTGATTCTCGATGAGGCCGATCGGATGCTGGATATGGGATTCCTTCCGGCCATTCGCAGAATCGTGGGAGTGCTGCCGAAAGAGCGGCAGACCATGTGCTTTTCCGCGACGCTTGAAGCTTCGGTTGCGCACCTGGTGCATGATTATATGCGTCATCCCGTGCGGCTTGCGTTCGGATCGACGCTGAAGCCCTCCGAAAACGTGCGCGTGCAGGCATTCGAGGTTTCTGCTGACGGCAAGCAAGATCTTTTGCAGCGCTTGCTCGCCAAGGAAACAGGCCGCTGTCTGATTTTCGCGCGCACCAAACGCGGCGCGGAGCGGCTGGCAAAAAATCTGAATCGCGAAGGGTTTGCCGCGGCGATGATTCATGGCGGCCG
>JBOGNJ010000156.1:0-5303 GCA_050746905.1 Candidatus Acidiferrales bacterium | reverse complement strand
TTGCTCGTCAAGGAAGGCGTTCCGCCCGACTCCGGCGGATTGCGCGTGGGCGTGCAGGGTGGCGGGTGCTCGGGTTTGTCGTACGCGATGCGGCTGGAGACGCAGGCGCGCGATCGCGACAAAGTGATCGAGGAAAACGGCGCGCGTGTTTTCGTGGACGCGAAGAGCTTTCTCTATCTCGCTAATACCACGCTCGATTTCGAAGAGACGCTGGTGCGGCAAGGATTCGTTTTCCAGAATCCGCAGGCGACGCGAAGCTGCGGCTGCGGGAGTTCCTTCACAGCCTGATTTTGTTCTGCTTTCTTTTCCTGTCCGCGGCGGGGGAATTTGAATGATGCCGGATGCCGCGGGACTCAGCCGCCTCGCCAAAAATCAGTTGGGAAATCGCAAATGAGCTCCACAAAAACACAGACCGGCGCTGCGCCCGCTCAGGTTAGCCCTTGCTGGAACTGCAAAGCAGCCGTGGGTGGCGGGCATTTCTGCGCGGCGTGCGGGAAAATTCAGCCGCTTGCGAATGGCGCGGACTATTTTGCGTTTTTCGCGTTGCCGCAGAAGCTGAAAATCGACGACGCGGAGCTGGAGCGACGGTTTCATCAGCTGAGTTGGAAGCTGCATCCGGATAATTTCGTGAAGGCGTCGAAATTCGAGCGGAATTTGACGCTGGAGCGCTCGTCGGAGTTGAATGACGCGTACCGGACGCTGCGCGAGCCGGTTTTGCGCGTCGAATATTTGCTGCTGCGCGAAGGCGTCCGCAAAGAGGGCACGACGAAGCAGCAGGCGCCGCCGGAATTGCTGGAAGAGGTTTTCGAGCTGAATGAATCGCTCGACGAATTGCGGGAGGCTAGAAGAGACGGCGGCGATTTGACGGCGTTGCGAGGAAAGCTTACAGACGCGCAGAGGAATTTTCAGGAGAAATTGGAAGAGGTGGACGCGGAGCTGCGGAATGTTTTCGGCGAATGGGATAGCGCGATTGACGCGGGCGCGGATGAGGCGGCGCGACGCGCGGTCAGCGCGAAGTTGAATGAAGTGCTGAACCGGCGGTCGTACATCAGGAATCTGGTGCGCAATGTCGCACAGGAATTAGAGGCGTAGAAAAGTTCATGGGGAAAACAGTTGGAATCGACTTGGGGACCACGTTCAGCCTGATCGCGTTTGTGGATCCGGCGACGGGCGAGCCGCGGTGCATTCCGGGGCCGTATGGCGAGACACTCTGCCCGTCGGTGGTGAGCCTGGATGCGAATGGAACGATTGTGGCGGGCGAGGCGGCGCGGCGGCGGCTGCTGACGCAACCGGAGCGAACGATTTATTCGGTGAAGCGGTTGATGGGACGCGGCGTCGACGACGTGCGCGACGAGTTGAAGATTTTCCCGTTCCGCATCGACGAAAAGAGCCGCGGCGTAATTCGCGTGAAACTCGGCGACAAATATTTTGCGCCGCCGGAGATTTCCGCTTTCATCTTGCGGGAGCTGAAATCGTGGGCCGAGGATTTTTTCAAGGACAGAGTGGACCGCGCGGTCATCACCGTGCCGGCGTATTTCAATGATGCTCAGCGCCAGGCGACGAAAGACGCGGGGCGGCTCGCAGGTCTCGAAGTGCTGCGGCTGGTGAATGAACCGACCGCGGCGGCGCTGGCGTACGGACTGCACAAGCAGCGGCGCGGGCGCGTGGCCGTTTACGATTTCGGCGGCGGCACGTTCGATATTTCGACTTTGAGGCTGATTTCGACGGCCGAGGGCGAGATTTATCAGGTGCTGGCGACGAATGGTGATACGCATCTGGGCGGCGACGACATCGACAACGCGCTCTCGGCGATGGTGCGCGGGGAAATCGAGAAGAAATACGGCGTGAATTTTGAACGGCATCCGGAAACCGTCCAGGAACTGCGCAAGACATTGATTCACACCAAGCACGAGCTTTCGAATACGCCGCGCGCGACGATTCGCTTTGCGTTGCCGGACGATCGCGTTTATAGCCGTGAAATCACGCGCGCTGAATTCGATGAAATCGTCACGCCAATCATTGCGCGAACCATGGCGCCAGTGAAAATCGCGCTGGCCGACGCGAAAATGCAGCCGTCGGAAATGGATGAAGTAGTGCTGGTGGGCGGTTCGACGAGAATCCCTCTGGTCCGCAAAACCGTCGGCGATTATTTCGGTCGCGCGCCGCATTGCGAATTGAATCCGGATGAAGTGGTGGCGCTGGGCGCGGCGGTGCAGGCGGACATTTTGGAGAGCGGCGTGAAGAACATGCTCCTTCTCGACGTGACGCCGCTGTCGCTGGGCATCGAGACGATGGGCGGCGTGGTGGCGAAGCTGATTCCGCGAAATTCGACCATTCCTGCGAGCGCGCAGGAACTTTTTACGACGGGCGTGGACAATCAAACGGGAATCGACATTCACATTTTGCAAGGCGAGCGCGAACTTGCCGCGGATTGCCGGTCGCTCGCGCGATTTCAATTGAAAGTGCCGCCGGGGCCCGCGGGTCTGGCGCGCGTGGAAGTGAAATTCCTGATCGACGCGAATGGAATTTTGCAGGTGGCCGCGCGCGATTTGCGCACCGGCGAGCAGAGCACGCTCGAAGTGCAGCCGAGTTACGGGCTGACGGATGCGGAGATGGAGCGGATGCTGGAAGAGTCGATTGAATTCGCGGAGCAGGATTTCGAGCAACGGCAAATCATCGAAGCGCGCAACGAAGCGGACGCGATTTTGCGCGCGACGGAGAAAGCGTTGACGGGTGTTCATGCCGAGGGGCTATCGCGTGAAGAGCGCGCGACGATTGACAAGTCAGTCGGGGCGTTGCGGGACGCGGCCGAGGGGACGGATTACAAATTGATGCGCGCGCGCACTGATGAATTGAATCAGGCTACGATGAGTCTTGCGGAAATGACGATGAATAAAGCTTTGCAAGCCGCCGTGGGCGGGAAGAGGTTGGAAGATATTTAGCGGGCGATTTTCAGGGAGTGCATAGCGATGGGCGGAAAGAATCCGTATATCGAGGAAGCTAAGTACACGACGGCGACGCAGAAGTTCAAAGTCACGTTCGCGAAGGAAGGCAAGACGGTCGAAGTCGATCCGGCGAAGTTTCCTTACGGCCACGACGGTTTGCCGGGCAGTATTCTCGACATCGCGACGGGATTTCATATGGGGCTCGACCACGCGTGCGGAGGCGTGTGCGCATGCTCGACGTGCCACGTGATCGTCCACGAAGGGCTGGAGTCGTGCAACGAAGCGAGCGATGCGGAACTGGACCAGCTTGACGAAGCGCCGGGCGTGACGCCGAAGTCGCGGCTCGGCTGCCAGTGCGTGCCGGACGGGACGAAGGATGTTGTGGTCGAAATTCCATCGTGGAATAAGAATTACGCGAAGGAAGCGGAGCACTAAAAATTCGACGAGCGGAGAAAGACGATGCCGGGAACTTTTGACTGGGACAATGCGGAAGAAATCGGGATCCGGCTGGCGGAGAAATTTCCGCACACGGATCCGCTGACTGTGCGTTTCACCGATTTGCACAAATGGGTGACTGAGCTTGAAGGATTTACGGGCGACGCGTCGCAATCGAATGAAGGCAAGTTGGAAGCGATTCAGATGGCGTGGCACGAGGAGTATCAGGACAGCCACAACTAGTCCTTTTTTTCGCTCTGGACTACAGTAAAAACCCTGCCTTTATCCCGTTTCGTACAATGATTAGGGGATTGCAACGCTCTTCCGCGTTTTATAGGTTGGTTATAGCCCACCCGTTTCGAATTTCTAATACTGAATCATTCAGGGAGGGAATCATGAAGAAACAAACGTTAAGCGCCATGGCAACGGCTTTCGTTGCCTTAGCTTTTGCAGGAGGAGCGATGTTCGCTCAACCCGCGCCGAGGCAACAAATGTCGTCGGCGGCCGGCAGCGCGATGTCGGATCAGGCTTTCGCCAAAACAGCGGCGCGCGGCGGCATCACGGAAGTAAAACTCGGCCAACTGGCCGAGGACAAGGGTACAACCGACACCGTCAAGGATTTCGGCAAGCGCATGGTGAACGATCACAGTGCGGCCGACGAGAAGTTGAAAAGTGCCGCTTCGGAGGCCAACATGACGGTGCCCGAACAGCCGAGCCCGCAGCAACAGGCGGTTTACGACCGGCTCTCTAAGCTCTCCGGCAAGGCGTTCGACCGCGCGTATGCCGGCGCCATGGTGAAGGATCATGAGCAAGCTGTCGCCGCCTTCCGGAAAGAAGCGAAGACCGGAAAAAATCAGGAGATCAAGAGTTTTGCGGCGGCCACGTTGCCCACGTTGGAAGAGCACTTGAAGCTAGCCCGCGAGATGTATCATAGTGTCGAAAGCGGAGCGGCCAAGACGAGTGCGACGGGCAGCGGAACGCAGCGATAGCGCGGCTCAGGGACAAGACTCCGCGAAGCAGAGAATTACCGGAGTATGAAGGCGGCTTTCGAATGCCGCCCGATTGCTCAGTTATTGTTCTGCGCAAAATCCATTACGAATTCTTTGGGAGAAAACGCATGAGCGATGCGGAGTTGCGTTACCCGATTGGGAAATTTCAGGCGAACGCGGCGCCTTCGGAAGATGACCGGCGGAAACTAATGGCGCAAGTGGAAGAAGCGCCGAAGCGTTTGCGCGCGGCTGTGAAGGGATTGACGCCCGAGCAACTGGCAACGCCCTACCGGGACGGCGGCTGGAGCGTCCAGCAGGTGGTGCATCATCTCGCCGACAGCCACATGAACGCGTACGTGCGGTTCAAGTTGGCGCTGACGGAAAACGAGCCGACCATCAAGCCGTATAACGAAACGCGCTGGGCGGAGCTGAGCGATTCGAAGACTACTCCGGTCGAGACTTCGCTGGCGATGTTCGACGCGCTGCACGAGCGGTGGCTCCATCTGATGCGCGGAATGAACGCGGCGGAGTTTGCGCGCAAGATGAAGCATCCCGAGCGCGGCGCGATGTCGCTCGACGACACGCTGGGATTGTATGCGTGGCACGGCAGGCATCACGTGGCGCATATCACCGGCTTGCGCGAGCGCAAAGGCTGGAAGTAATAAGAAATCCTCGAGAGTAAAGTGTAGGGGCGGGTTTACCCCGCCCGCGCCCTGTAACGCCGTCAATAGGCGGGCGGCATGAAGCCACCCCTACAAAATGCCGATGCGAAACGCTCGTAGCACTACAAGACGCTCGAACTCCTCCTTGTTAATTCCCGCCGCATCTTCGATAATCGATGGACGTTCCGCACGTCCATGGCGCTATGGTGCAATGGTTAGCACGCGGCCCTTTCAAGGCCGAAATACGGGTTCGACTCCCGTTAGCGCTACCA
>JBOGNJ010000155.1:0-8744 GCA_050746905.1 Candidatus Acidiferrales bacterium | reverse complement strand
AAATCGAAAGGAAATGCGCGGAGCAGTAGCTGAAAAAATCTTCGCGAAACGGATTTGCGAGTCTCGTGCATATGCTCGTCCTCGTTACGCAGTCTCAGGCTTGGTGAACAGATGCTTGGCGTGGGCCAGCGCCAGAGCCTCTTCCATGCGTCGCGCTTCGGCAACCGCAACCTCACGGCCAAAGTCAGTTAATCGGTAATAGCGCCGCCGCTCGTCGTCCAGACTGAACTCCGGTCGTTTACTCGATTCGGCGATCAGGCCTGCGCTCTCGAGCCGCGCCAAATTGCCGTAAAGCGTCCCTGCGCTCAGGCGGATCTTGCCCTCCGAACGCCGCGAAACGTCTTTCAGGATCGCGTAACCATGCTTATTGCCATCGGCGAGCGCCAGCAGAATCTGAAACATGGCCGGCGTGAGCGGCAAGAACGGCCCTGTGTCTTTGCTCTTCATCAGTTTCATCAATGGTCCCATCGCTTCCGCCCGCCTCGCGGGCTGTATCAAATCGAGTACGACTATATCGTGCCACGTTATAGTGCAAAATCAAGGCCATATCCGCGGGCATTTGCGATAAGAAACTAAACAGTTTAATTATTGCGAACGCCGAGGAATGCCGCCACTATGCACGACCGTGGGAAGTCACTGTTCGTAGATGGACACCGGAGCGACCAAGCGGCGAGGGGCCGACAGTCGATGGCGACGGCAAAAAAAACTGCAAAGGCCACCCCGTTTCGACAACCACGGAGCTGCCTTTGCAGTTGTGAGGAGCAAAAAACCAACTACTACGCGCTGCGACGAACCAGGATTCCAAGCCCTAGCAATCCCGTTCCGAGGAGCACAAGCGATGCCGGCTCCGGCGTTGGTCCGCCGACGCCACCACCGATCAGGCTGTCCGGTGTTCCTTCGAGGTCAAACCAGGTGCTCGCGCCATCCGCCAGTCCGCCCGTGAAGGTGATCGTCAGGAATTCATTCACGCCATCGTTAGTAACCGCACCGAAGGTCATATTCGGGCCTTCGTATCCAGTTGCGCCGCAAGTAATCACGCCGTAAGTGCAAGCGCCGTCGCTATCCCAACCGAAAGCGTCGGACCCGACCGAAGCGGTCAGGTTAATTGAATTGATTGTCGCGCCACTGTTGTTCGTGATTCCAACTAGTGTATCCTCCACAGCGTCATACGGATTGCCGTTGCCCACATTCGTTGCGCTAAACGCGCTCGCAACGCCGCCACTCTGAGCCGTGACGTTAATCTGGACGCCGCAATCGGTTGCCACTCCAGTCGCCGGGCAAATGCCTGAAGCATTGGCTTGTCCCGCGAACAGGAGCACCAAGCTACAGCCGAGCACTGCGTACATCAGTTTCTTGATCATAGTGTTCATGTGTGAGAACACCCCCTTATGCCTACATTCATAGCACTCTGCGTTCCATTATGGGCAATTTAGTAAGTGGCTGCATTTAATGCAGTTAGCTTCATGCTGAAACCCGCATGTGCAGTATTTTGTAGAATCGCTGGGCCGATAGTGCAAAACAGGTGCTACTTGCGAAGGGCTTTGCTTGCTAACCGGCGTGCATCTCACCATGATTCGAGTGCCAGCCGGGCAAACGTAGCCCTAGCGTGGCCTTAACGTGGCTTGGTGGGCGGCTGGCCAGAGGTCCGCGCAGTCTGCAACTGTCCCCCGTCGAACTGTTGTTTCTGTTCCGGCTCCGGAGGACGTCCCCAAGCAGCACCTTTAACGTCCGCGCTGAACTCGCCTCGGTTACGCGGCAGACTCCCGGGATATTTCTCCTGCAAGAACTGGATCAGTTTCTCCCGCACCAAGCATCTTAAGTCCCACTGATCGCTAGAATTGCGAGCATCCATTAGCGCGCGAATCTGTACCGTATGCTCGGTCGAGTCGGATGCCTGCACCCCGCACACCTGGCCCTTCCATAATTTGCTCGACTCGCAAATCCGGCGAAGCTCTTTGCGCACTTCCTCAATGGGAACTGTGTAATCCATGTTCAGGTAGACGTAGCCAAGCAGGTCAGCGCTGCTGCGCGTCCAGTTTTGAAAGGGATGCTCGATAAAGTACGTGAGCGGCACTATCAACCGCCGCAAATCCCAGATACGCACGACCACGTAAGTTGCCGCGATCTCTTCGATCCGCCCCCATTCGCCTTCCACGATTACCACGTCTTCCAGGCGAATCGGTTCCGTCAACGCGATCTGGATGCCCGCAATCAAGCTTGAAAGCGTCGGCTTCATCGCCATTCCCACGATCAGCGCGGCCAGGCCTGCCGAGGCAAGCAGGCTCTCGCCGATATGTCGAATCGCAGGGATAGTCATCAGCATGATCGAGAGCGTCACGACTGTGACTACGATCACGACGACCCTGTGCAGCACCTGGAACTGGGTTTGGATCCTGCGCGCGACCAAGTTATCCTCGACGTCCATCCGGTACCGCGCACCCAGAATGTCTGAAACAATCTGGCTGAACAGAATCACCAGCCACGCGATCGACGCAATCAGCCCTAGACCGACCACGTGCTCGAGTATCGCCGACAATCTTTCCGGGAGGGGAACGGTTGGTAGCGCCACAAGAACGGCAAGAAGCGGCAGAATCCACAGTGACGGCCCTATGCTATGGCGCACAAGCGATTTGATAACTACGTCGCCTTTGCGGTTCGCCAGACGCTTCAGAACGAAAAACAGAATGAAATGGACGATCAGGGCGATAACAATTGCTCCGGCCAGAATGCCGGCCGCCCACAAATAACCGTGCCAGTCAACCGCCTGCAAATGCATTTCTACGACGCTCCTTAACTGCACTAAAAGTATACCCGCCCACGCGGCCAGTAGTGCTCTTTATCAGGAATTCACTGTGGATTGACAGACAGGCAAGACCGCGCACTGCTTCACGGTGTAACGCCGTCTTTAAGTTTCTTGTTTAAGAAAGCGCCGCGTTAGCGAACCGCTCACCGAGCAGCTTTCCGGCGCGGGCGACAGTCCCCGTGGGCAGTGTCAGCACACGCTTATCGCTTCGACGAGCCGCCAGGCTTCCAACCGTCGCTCCAGCCTTCCGTTTCCGCCATGCGTACTGCGTCTTCACGCTGCACGGACTGGCCGTCAACAGTTGCGCGCGGTTCGTCGCTCGACGAGGCCGCTTTCGAGAGTTCCACTTTGTGGCGATTTTTCAGAAACGCGATGGCGTTATTGAATTGCTCCGTTGTAATTGCACGCATGCAGGAAACTTAGCGCTGCCGAGCGCAACGGTCAATCGGGGAAAGCGTGTATTAGGTTTCACCCCGCGTTTCTGCGACGCGAGAGTTTCATTCTGAACGAGAACACTGGGCGGCACTGAAAAAAGGACTACGAATTAGCGGGAGTGGCCGAGGTTGTAGGAACCGCTGAAAAGGTACGCTGCTGTTGCGACCGACTGCGGCATCCACCACACGTGGCGGGTCCAGCCCGTGCTGTGCTGCATGCGGCGCGCGACGTAGTCGAGTCCAAATGGGATTACCTGTATCGCGCCGTAAATTGCGGGCGAGTGCGCGAAGGGGCGCATCATCGGGTCGGCTTCCACGCGCCCCTGCGAAACGGCTCTGCGGGTGGACCATGCGTCAAATGCCGCTGTGCCGTGTTCGGCAGCGGTCAGAGCAAACCACAGCCGGTTGGTGCGCTCGACGGGCTCAATCTTCGGGCGAAAGGCCGGAGGGGGAGGTAAATAGATCGTCGACAAGGAGGAGCTGGCAGTGATTTCGTTTGGATGCGGCGGCTGCGAGACGCCCGCAGGCGCTGCCTCGCGGGCCGTGAGCCCATCGGCGGGCGCGGCGACGCCTGGAAGGGCCTTCTTGCTGTCAGGAGACGGTTTGGCAGGATGCGCGGCTGGGTTTGGCGTTGGAGAAGGGTGCGACGGATTGGAAGCCGCTGGGAACGCCGAAAACTGCAGAAGCAGGATTGCTGTTGCTAGCACCATGGCCCTGGTCTCCTCTGAATGCCTATTTCAGCGGACAGCAAGGCTATGAGCAATGGTATAGCCAGGCCAGGGGCATAGTACTACTGGTGTTTTGTGTGACTTAGGAGCAGAAGGTCTGTAAAGGCAACTGAATCAGTGCAAGCCTTTGTCACTTTATGGAAGCTAACTTCCGTGGTTCCTTTCACCGAGAAGAAGTTGCAGGAAATGAAAAGGGCGCCTCGGTGGACACGACCGAGACGCCCTGAAAACCGGCCCGAGGCCGGGAAGTTAGAAGATGAACTTCGCAGCGAGCTGCATCAGGCGGCCGTTCCCTGCAGCGGTGATGCGACCGAAGTTACCTGATTGGATGTTGCCGGACGGATTGTTGAACTGCGTATGGTTGAACAGATTGTAGAACTCCATGCGCAACACAAGCTGGGTGCTTTCGGTGACCCGTGTGTCCTTTTCAAAGCTCAGGTCCCAGTTATTGAGCCCCGGCCCATGGAAGTTGTTCCGTCCCTCATCGCCGACTGTTCCCACTGTAGCTTTGGCGAACGCGGAGGGATTGAACCAGTAGTGGGTTTTAGCCCCTATAGTGTAGTTCCTCGGATCTTGGATGACCGGCGCGGAAACAACGTTCGGGCGATCCCAGCACGAGTAGAACTCAAACGCAGTGCATTGCAGAGAAGTGAAACCCGAATCACTGATGGTGATGGGGAACCCGCTTTGGAGACTGGTGATTCCGGCAAGATGCCATCCGTCGGCGATTCGGCTGGGCATCCAGTGAAATGCACTAAGATGCTCAAGTCCCGGAATTGTATAGTCATAGCCGACCACGAAGCGGCGGCGGGCATCGAAAGCCGAGTCCCCATACATCTGGTGAAAGTCGAAGGGATTCAGTCCGACGGCGCCGGCGGAGTTTTCATAGCTCGAGCCGAAGTCCAACGAATGGCTCCAAGTGAAAGCCGCGTTGAAGGTTAGCCCGTGCGAAAATGCCTTTTGGGCGCTGACCTGCAGCGAGTTGTAGTTCGAGTCCATCATCGTCGATTGCTCGGCCAACGAGGCAAATACCGTGGCATCGTAGGCGTAGAACCGAGGGTCGGTGCCCACCGCCAAGTTCTGTACGGGTTTATTGCTGACGCATGCCGGCGTCGAAGCGCATAGCGCAGAATCCAGCAACGGATTTAGCTCATGCACCGCCAACAGGTGACGCGCCTCCGCCCCTACATACCCTACGGACACTATAACTTGACCGGGAATCTGACGTTGAACCGTCAAATTGTAGTTCATTGCCGTCGGAATTTTCGTTTCTGGATCGAGCAAGTTCAGAGACAACGGCTCGAAGAACCCGAAGTTCACAGCGCTCCCCGCCGCAGGTGGTGTGAACGGGTACTTGTTGGCAATTGATGCCGGCGTTGGCTTGTTCGAGGTGTCCAAGGTGGTGCAACCAATTGAGCTTCCAGCCTGGTTCACGCATCGCACGTCGGTAAATGGGGTACTAAAGCTCGGATTTCCATTCACATCCGTGATTCCGCTATCCGACAAGGAAAATGGAGGCGCCGTGAGGTTCTGCAGAGTCAACTCTTCCTCTGAACGGTTGTAATATATACCGAATCCACCACGAATCGAGAAGTCGCCCTGATTCCCGGATATGCGGCCGAGGTCCGGAGCCCAAGCGAAACCGAGACGCGGTGCGAAATCGTTAAATTTGGTGTTGTACCCGGCAGTACTGCAATTCGCGTCCCCGGGGAAAATGAGGCCCGCGGGAGCCGTCGGATAGATCGTGGACTGTTGGGACGGCCGGAAGCAGTTGATCGCTCGTCCACCATTGGCAATATCCCTCAGCGGAGTATCGATCTGGTAACCCATGCCGAATGTCAAGGTCAAATCGCGGCGTAGTTTGAATTCATCCTGGGCATAAAAATAGCCCTCTTTCGCTCGCGCGTCAATGAAACCGCCGCTGGATTGACCGTAGGTGTCCGGGACGCCAAGAAAAAAGTCAGTGGCCGGGTCTCCAGTGCTGAATCGTCCATTACCTCCAAACCCGAAGTTACCGTTATTGTTAAAAAAGAAAGGGTTGGTGACCCAGAAGTCGCGCCCTTCAAAGCCAAACTTCAAGGTGTTTCTGCCGTAGATATGGGAGAAGTTGTCGGTGATCTGCTTTGTCTGGTCGATTCGGGGCTGAGGGCCATTGTTGCTGAATCCAAGAGTGAAATAACCGGTAATACCGATTAGCGGTGCGCCTGCTCCCTTAGGATCTTGCGGCGTGATATCGAATCCCAAGGAAGACGGCAGTACGGCAGCCTGTGGCTCGACCGCGTCGAAATTCAAGCGCGTATAGCCGAGGCGAAATTCGTTGAGCGTGTTCGCGCTGAAGATATGGTTCTCTGCGAAAGTAAATTGTTTGTCATGCGTCGTGCTCACGGAGGCGAAGCCCGGAAGACTCGAGCCGGTAAAAGGCAGGGTAGTGGGGTTCACGTTGCTCTGCAAAAAGCCCAGGAACCACAGGGTATCATGCTGTCCCAAGTTCTGATTCACCTGGAAAATATACTGCTTGGTGTTGTTTATGCTCGTCGGGTTGAAGGTGTAGTCAGATGCGCCCTGGTTTGGCAGAGGAACATACTTAGCCACCAAGCTCGTTGACAGGCTATTGAAATCCTGCGTCGGGACCACCCCAGAAGTGAACAACGCGTTGGAAAGCAACACAGTGCCGCTCGGGCTCACCAATCGACCGTAAGGGGTTCCTGCGGCGCAGGGCGTGCCGCTTGCGCAGCCTGACGAGCTGTCGCCAAATTCGGGAATCGCGGAGAGGGTCCGGGGGTCCACGAAACCTGGCTGACCCGGCTGAGGTACCGGGTTACCGTTTGCGTCCGTTGTTGGCAGAACCGTATCGAACGCGCCCGTCCCGCCGAATGTCCCAGCGAGCTGCGCCGGCGAAAAGACGGTGGTCACATTGCCGCCTGAAGGAACCGCGTTTTTTGTTCCCTGATACGAGAAGAAGCCGAAGGTGTGATTTTTCCAGATTGGGCCGCCGACAGTGCCACCGAACTGGTTCTGGTGGAACACGGGAGCGCTGTTCTGGAAGAAGTTCCGCGTATTAAGGAACGTGTCACGATAGAACTCGAAGCCGTCGCCATGGAACTGGTTCGTGCCGGACTTGATGACCGCGTCAAGAATCGCGCCCGAGTTCCGGCCATATTCCGGGTTGATCGTGTTGGTAATCATGCGGAATTCCTGAATGGCGTCAGGGCTGGGCAAAATCAGCGGCGTGTTCAATGGAAGATCGTTGGAATCCGTGCCGTTGATCAGGTAGCTGTTCTGCTGGCTTTGGCTCCCGTTGGTGGCATAGTTCGACGTAAACCGATCGGAGGATGCCACTACACCGGGCTGCATTTGCTGCAATTGCACCCAGTTGCGACCGTTCAGCGGCATGTCGACGATCTCTTTGGCCTCGACCGTAGTGCCGAGCTGCATGCTGGTCGTTTCGACTTGGGTCTTGGCGGCCTCGACCGTGACAGTCTGGGAGGCCGAGCCGACCTGCAGCGTGGGGTTAATAACGTAAATCTGGTTGATTACAAGGAGGATCCCAGTTGCCTGATAGGTCTGGAAGCCGTCTTTCGTGACCGATATGTTGTACGTACCGATCGGCAAGCTCAGGAATTCAAAGCTGCCATCCGCTTGCGTGGTCACCGTGCGAGCTTCATTGGTTCCGGTGTTCGTAGCGGTTACTTGGGCGCCAGGAATCGAGGCTTTGGTCTGGTCAATGACCTGCCCACGAATCGTCGCGTACTGGTTATCCGCATGAGTCAATCCAGCGGACAAAAACGCAAAAACGAAAGTAAGCGCTAGCAGCTTCAGCGCAGTATGGAAACGCATCCGGCCACCTCACAAGAGATTTTGAAGTTACTCAGCCACAACCGATGAATCTACTCGGGCACCCAATCAGGCTTTAGGAAACATGGCCCAAACCGTCACAATTCCGGTCCGGCGAGCAACTCACCCGGCTCGCCCAGAGCGAATAAGGCATTTAGCTTACCAAAGCACAGATTCTTACCTACCGCAATTTAATATACACAAACTAATGGCTTTGTGACTTGCAATACGAGTCTCGCCAACCGTTTCCGCCGAGTTTCACCTACTATAAGTCGTAGAGATGTACGGAAAATGGAAGGTCTCATGTCCTAACTGGAAGTATGACTTCTTTGAGTACTCGAAGGACCGTAGCGTTTTCACGCTTCCCTTTGGGCGGCTTTGGATTAGGACTGCGGCCTTGCACGAGCGTGGCGCGCTAGATATCGACAAGTTGGCACAGTGAGTTGAACTGAGAATTTCCTTCCGGAATGCTCTTAGCGCACTGGCGCTTGGGAAGTGGCTCGCAGGGCTTCGGCAGCGGCTTCGAGCGCGTGACTCAGGTCCGCTTGCGTATGCGCAGCTGAAACGAAAAGCGCCTCGAACTGCGAAGGGGCAAGCAAAATGCCGCGTTCGAGCATGGCGCGAAAAAATACGGCGTAGCGGCGCGTATCAGATTTGTTCGCGTCAGCATAGTTGTGCACGGATGCACTGGTGAAAAACAGAGTCGCGAGTGAGCCGATGGAATTCACTTGCGCCGCAACTCCAGATTCGCGGACAGCGCGGCGAAGTTCGGCTGCGAATCGCTCGGATTTGGCGTTCAGTTCATCGTAAAAGCCGGTTTTTTCGAGCTGCGTCAGGGCCTCGATGCCTGCCCGCATCGCCAGCGGATTGCCTGAAAGCGTCCCAGCCTGATAAACCGCACCGAGCGGCGCGATGTGATTCATAATTTCCGCGCGGCCGCCATAC
>JBOGNJ010000154.1:0-13938 GCA_050746905.1 Candidatus Acidiferrales bacterium | reverse complement strand
GAACAAGGCGACGCTCATCCAGATGGCGCGGATGCGCGCGGCGCAATTCGAGCTCGATCCCGAGCTTGTTTGCGCGGTGATCGAGCAGGAATCGAACTGGAACGCGTGGGCCACGCGCTTCGAGCCGGCTTTCGAGAAAAAATACGTCGAGCCGCTGAAGCAAAACGGCGAGCTGAAGACTTTCGGCGCCAGCATGGAGACCGAAGCCAATGCCCGGGCGACTTCTTACGGGCTGATGCAGGTGATGGGCCAGGTGGCGCGCGAACAGGGCGTGGCGATCCCCTTCCTTACGGAGCTTTGCGATCCGGACCGCGGCCTCGAAACCGGCTGCGCGCACCTGGCGAAGCACGCGCGGGATAAGCAGGGCCGGCGAGTGAGCTTCGAAAAGCTGCTTCTGGCGTGGAACGGCGGAGGCGACCCCGGCTACCCGAACAAGGTGCTCGAAAGAGTCTCCCATTATCTGCCAAGGGCTTAGGAGGAACGAATTGCGAGAAGCGCCGGCGAAGACAGGGACTGCATCCCGCAAAACAACTGAAAGGGCGCTCCGGACTGGGGGCGCTCCTGGCGCTGCGGATAGCGGTGAATCGAGAGATGGAGGAACTCGGGCAGTTTCTTAACCGGACCCCCGCCACTTTAACTTCCGGAGCGAGATGGGCAATTTTAAGCTACCACTCGCTCGAGGATCGCATGGTCAAGCGCGCCTTTCAGGAACTCGCGCGTACCGGCGACTTCAGAATCCTTACCAAAAAGGTCGTCCAGCCCAGTGAAGCCGAAATTCAAAAAAATCCACGCGCGCGAAGCGCGAAGTTGCGCGTGATGGAAAAACGAGCGCCGGAAGATCACACGCCGGGGCCGGACGAATTCGAGAGGGAAGCGTCATGACCGAATTTTACACCACGAAGCACATCGACAATTCACGCCTGGTGCGCCCGGCGGCGCCGCGGCGGCTGCGGGAGTTTACGCGCAAAATGGCCTGGGGAGCCGTGCTGGCTTCCTGCTGCCTGCTATACACCTGGCAGCATTTCGAAGACATTCAATTGCGCTACCAGCTGGAAGACATACAAGCGCGGCACACGCAGGCGGTGGAACTGAATCAGCAGCTCCACCTGGAAGCTGCGTCGCTCAGCTCGCCCATGCGCATTGACACGATTGCGCGGCAGCAGCTTGGCATGACGGTCTCTGCGCCGGCGCAATACGTGCCTGCGGCAGACGCGCCGCGCACCGCTTTTTTGGCGCAGCGCGGTTTTACGCAGCCCGTTCAGCCGTGAGCTGCCGCGGAAAGAGTCTGGCGTGCATCCGAGGCTTCAAGCTATGCCCGGAATCGGCGTGGGTAGTGGACCGCCGCGTTGCGGGATGAACAAGTTTCAAGATTCACGCCGGAGCCCATGGTGCAAAGCAGTTCGCGTCTGCGTCTACTCGTAATTTTTGGGCTCGCAGTCGTCTGGATGGCCGTCGTACTCGCTCGCGTCAGCTACCTCCAATTATTCCGCTACCGCGAATATCTCGAACGCGCAAACAATCAGCAGCAACGCATCATCGAAATCAGCCCCATGCGCGGCGTGCTTTACGACCGCAACGGCCGCGAACTGGCCATGAGCATTCCCGTGGATTCGTGTTTTGCCAATCCTGACGAAATCAGCGATCCCGCGATGGTCGCGCGGCTCCTCTCGCATGTCCTGGGCACGCCCGCGGAAGAAATCGAGCAGAAGCTGGCGCAGTCGCGTTCCTTCGCGTGGATTGCGCGCAAAATCACGCCGCAGCAAGCCGCGCGCATTCAGGCCCTCAATCTGCGCGGAATTTATTTTCAGAAAGAGAACAAGCGCTTCTATCCGCAGCGCACACTCGCCTCAAGCGTCCTCGGATATGTGGACATGGACGAGCACGGCCTCGGCGGCATCGAATATTCGCTCGACAAGCTGATTCGCGGCCGCCCCAGCCGCATGCTGGTGCTCGCCGACGCGCGACGCCGGTGGTTCGATCGCAGTGAAGCGGCCGGAGACAAGGGCGACAACGTTATTTTGACGATCGATGAAACGATTCAATACATCGCCGAGAAAGCGTTGGCCGCTGGAATCGCCAGAACGCACGCAAAGGGCGGCTCCATCGTGGTGCAGGACCCGAATACAGGGGAACTGCTGGCCGTTGCGAATTGGCCCGCGTTTGACTCGAACGATGCAGGTTCTTATCCCGCCGCGACTCGCGTGGACCGCGCGGTGGCCGACGCGTACGAGCCCGGCTCGATTTTCAAAACGATTTTGTTTTCTTCCGCGTTTCAGGAAGGTGTCGTGCAGCCGGCGCAGGTGGTGGATTGCCAAATGGGCTCCATTGTTGTGGCGGGCCGGCTGATTCACGATTGGCACCCATTCGGTGTGCTTACGGTCGAACAAATTCTCGTGCGTTCGAGCGACGTGGGCTCCATCAAAATCGCGCTGCGCCTCGGCGCACCCAAATATTACGACTACATACGCAGCTTCGGTTTCGGGCGGTTGACGGGAATCAAACTGCCCGGAGAAAGTCGCGGGCTGCTGCGGCCGGTGGATGAATGGACCCCGAGCTCGATCGGCTCCATCGCCATCGGGCAGGAAGTCGGCGTGACGCCCGTGCAAATGATTTCCGCCGAGTCGGCGATTGCGAATGGCGGCACGTTGCGCCGCCCGCAAATCATTCGCCAGGTGCTCCACGGCGATCAGGTTGTGATGCGCGGAGATCCCGATCCTCGCCGCGTGATCGACGAACAAACAGCCGCCACCGTGCGCGAAATAATGGAACAGGTGATTCTCGTCGGGACCGGCAAGGGATTCGCCCAGCCGCTTGGCTACACCGCAGCAGGAAAAACAGGCACCGCGCAGAAAATCGATCCCGCCACGGGCCGCTATTCGAAAATAAATTACAACGCTTCATTCATCGGCTACGCGCCCGTGAATAATCCCGTTGTCACGATTCTCGTGAACCTGGATTCGCCGATCGTGGGCAGCCACGAAGGCGGTCCGGCGGCTGGTCCTGTTTTCAAGGACGTGGCCGAACAAGTACTCGCGTACATGAATGTGCCGCACGACATGCCGGAGCTGCCCACGCTGGAAAAGGCCTCGCTGCGTCGGCGAACGCGGCAGCCTGCCTTCGACACGCAATTCAACCCGAATATCGGCACGCACTCCGCCAAGAGAGCGAAGCGGACCGCGCAGTCGATGCTGCTTTCTCCGAGCCTCGCTACTGTGCCTGAATCGTCGACAGTCGCCATTCAAGAAGGACAAGCAGTCACCGTGCCGAAACTCATTGGCCAGAGCGTTCGCGCTGTCACGGAAGCGTGCTCGCACCTCGGACTGTTGCCAATCCTGGTTGGCGACGGGATTGCTCTCGATCAAAGTCCGGACGCGGGGACGAAAGTTCTGCCCGGCACGAAGGTCATGGTTCATTTTGGCCGCGGCAGCGATGCCGCGACGGGCGCCGCGGGTAGCAGCAACTAGAATATGGGTGCGAGCGCATCCAAGGATGGAACGGCTTTGAAGTCACGGCGCGGCGGGCAGGCTCTGGTCGAATCGGAAATGAATCTGAAAGAATTATTTACGGGCGCTGAAATTCGCGCGGAAATCGGCCAGCCAAGTGGCCGTGCCGACGCGGAAATTCGTGACATCGCATATGACAGCCGCAAAGTTGCGCCCGCTACGCTTTTTTTTGCGCTCCAAGGCGAAAAGGAGGACGGCAATCGTTACGTCCCCGATGCCCTGAAGCGCGGTGCCATCGCCGTCGCAAGCGAACAGTCGCGCCCTGCCGGAATTCCGGCAGGCGTCGCGTGGGTCCAAATCCTGCCGGGAGCGCAGCGCCGCGTGTTAGCCACCGTCAGCGCGAAATTCCACGCCCACCCCGCGAATGCTCTGCAACTCGTCGGCGTCACGGGAACCAACGGAAAAACCACCACCACATACTTGATCGATTCGATTTTGCGCGCCGCTGGAAAGAAAACCGGCCTGATCGGCACCATCGGCTATCGCACGCCGCGCGCCAGCCGCGAAGCGATTAACACCACGCCCGAATCGCTCGACCTTCAGCAAATGTTCGCGGAGATACGCGACGAAGGCGGCTCCGCTGTGGTGATGGAGACAAGCTCGCACGCGCTGGCGATGGACCGCTTGTGGGGTTGCCATTTCGCCGCGGCCGTGTTCACGAATCTCACGCGCGACCATCTCGATTACCACAAGACTTTCGAGGAATATTTTGCCGCGAAGCGCCGCCTCTTCGAAGGCACGGGCGCGGGGCCCGCGGATGTGGCCATCGTGAACACGGATGATCCCTACGGTCACGCTCTCGAGGGCTTGACCGCGCGGACGCTCGCCTACGGCTTGAAAAACGGCGCACAAATCACCACGAAGAAATACGCGCTGGCATTTTCAGGCCTTGAGTTCACCGCGCAAACGCCCAACGGAAAAATCGAAGTGCAGTCGAAGCTCGTCGGGAAAATAAACGTTTACAACATTCTGGCGGCGATTGGCGCGGGCGTCGCTCTTGGAATTCCCAGCGCCGCGATCGAACGCGGAATTCGCGGCCTCGAAAGCGTGCCCGGCCGGTTCGAGCGCGTCGCGGAGGGCCAGCCATTCCTCGTGATTGTCGACTACGCGCACACGGACGACGCGCTCCGCAATTTGATTTCGACCGCTCGCGAACTGTGCCCTGAAAATCGCATCATCACCGTGTTCGGCGCGGGCGGCGACCGCGATCGCACCAAGCGCCCGCTGATGGGCGAAGCGGCCGGCAAATTGAGCGACATGGTCGTGCTCACCAGCGACAATCCGCGCAGCGAAGACCCGCTGCGAATTATTAACGACGTGCTCGTCGGCCTGCAGAAAACAGGCAAGAAATATCGCGTGGAAGCCGATCGCGGCGAGGCCATCGAAATCGCGCTCGACGAAGCGCGGCCCGGAGACATTGTGTTGCTCGCGGGAAAAGGCCACGAGGCTTATCAAATTCTGAAAGAAGGTACGATCGACTTTGACGACCGCCAAGTCGCGCGGCAGAAGCTTCGCGCGCGCGGTTATGGCAGCGCGAAGAACTAATGCCGACGAGTGTTTTGCGTCAGGGCACGGCTTTAGCCGTGCCAATAAGTGCATTCTCAAAAGGGCTTCAGCCCCTGAGGTAATGCGCAGGACGATTTGGCTAGTCGGTTGCAGTAATAAGTAAGAGTTTAGAACTGGCAGGTAATTTTTAGCGGCACGAAAGCGTGGCGTCCAGCCCGTTGGAGAGACGATGCGATGGACCGTGGCAGACGTGGCCGACGCTCTGCGTGTTGCAGCGCCGACAGGGGCGAGTTCTGTGGCCCGGCTGGCCGGCGTGTCGATTGATTCCCGCACCGTCAAGCCCGGAGAACTATTTGTCGCGATACGCGGACCGCGTCACGATGGACACGATTTCGTGGCTGCGGCGCTCGCTCAAGGAGCAGCGGCTGCCATTGTCGGCCGCAGCCGCGTGTCCGAATTTTCCGAGGATCTTCGCGGGAGGCTTTTGGCGGTCGAAGACACCCTGCGCGCCTTGCAGGAATTGGCGCGAAGTTATTGCGACGCGTGGCGCAGCGCGAAGCCGGGCCGCCGAATTGCCGCGGTCACCGGCTCCGCGGGCAAAACCACAACCAAGGAAATTCTTGCGGCATTACTCGCCGCGCGGTTCCGTGTTTTGAAATCCGAGGGCAATCTGAACAACGAGTACGGCTTGCCGCTCACGCTTTTCCGCCTCGACGACGTCCACGGTGCCGCGGTCGTCGAGCTGGGCATGTCGCATCGCGGCGAACTCGCGCGCCTGGCGGAAATTGCGCGCCCGGATATCGGCGTTGTAACCAACGTCGCGCCCGTGCATTTGGAATTTTTTTCTTCCGTGGACGAAATTGCGCTCGCAAAACGCGAATTGATCGAAGGCCTCGGCGGCCCCGAGCCCGTCGCGGTGCTCAACGCGGACGATGCGCGCGTTTCGCGTTTCGCGGAAGGCTTTCGCGGCCGCGCGATTTATTTCGGGCTATCCGAGAAAGCCGAATTTCGCGCGGAGCATATCGAAGACCTTGGAATGGAAGGCTCGGTATTCGATTTTGAGAGTCCCGATGAGCTTGGGCGTTTGCGCTTGCCGTTGGCCGGACGGCACAACCTGTTGAACGCGCTCGCGGCGCTTGCGGCCGCCGGCGAGTGGGGCATTGGGCTCGCCGATGCGAAAGAAGTTTTCCCGGCACTGCGTCCTGCGTCCCTGCGCGGCGAGTTTCTGAAATTCGCCGCCGGATTTGCCGTGATCAATGATTGCTACAATTCGAATCCTCTCGCGCTCGAACGCATGATCGATGTTCTTTGCTCCGTTCCCGGCTATCGGCGGCACATTCTTGTCGCCGGAGAGTGGCGTGAGATTGGGCTATCTTCTGCCGAGCTTCACCGCGCCGGAGGAAAATACGCGGCCGGCAAGAAATCAATCGCCTGGATTTTCGGCGTCGCGGGCGACGCCAAAGAATTCGTCAGCGGCGCAATCGGCGCGGGACATGCCGCCGAGGAAACGGGCTTCTTCCTGTCCTCCGACGAAGCGGCGAAATTCTTGACGGAGTTCGTCGCTCCCGGCGATTTGCTGCTTGTGAAAGGCTCGCGCAGCGTGCACATGGAAGTGATTGCCGAGGCGCTGCGCGCAAAATTTCCTTTGGCTGAAGCACAGACAGAAACAGCATCGACGGCTCACGAAAGGCGCGCCTGAAAATGCTCTACTACCTTTTCGTCACGGTGCTCCGCCCGCATTTCAGCCCACTGAACGTGTTTCGCTACATCACTGTGCGGACCGCCCTCGCCAGCCTCACGGCGCTTTTTTTGACGCTTGTATTCGGTCCGTGGACGATTCGCCGCCTTCGCGAAATGCAGATTGGCCAATTTATTCGAGCGGAAGGCCCCGAGCGCCATCAGGCCAAAGCGGGCACGCCCACGATGGGCGGAGTGCTGATTGTCGCGGCGATCATCGTGCCCACGCTCCTGTGGGCGGACTTGCACAGCCCGTATGCTCTGCTCGCGATGGGCGCGACGCTGGCCTTCGCCGCCATCGGATTCGCGGACGACTACAACAAAGTGGTTCGCAAGCGCAGCATGGGCCTCAGCGCGAAAACGAAGTTTTTTTATCAGGTGCTTACTTGCATCGGCGTGGGCGCGGTTTTGCTCGCGTTGCAGGCGCGCGGCGCGTACTCCACGGAATTGAGCGTCCCTTTCATCAAGGAACTGCATCCGAATCTTGTCTCGCAATCGCTGCTGCTGAAGCCGTACATCTGGCCGTTGGCCTTTGTGCCCTTCGTTGTTTTTTTGATTTTCGTGATCGTCGGCTCGTCGAATGCTGTCAATTTGACGGACGGCCTCGACGGCCTGGCCATCGGCTGCGTGGTCGTCGCCGCCGGCGCGCTCACCGTTCTCACGTACATCAGCAGCCACGCGCGTTTCGCCGAATACCTCGACATTCAGAGAATCCCGCAGGTCGGCGAGCTGACGATTTTTTGCGGCTCCGTCGTCGGCGCGGCTCTTGGCTTTCTTTGGTACAACGCTCATCCGGCGGAATTGTTCATGGGCGACGTGGGTTCGCTCGCGCTGGGCGGCGTCATTGGCGTCACAGCCGTGATCATCAAGCAGGAAATTCTGTTGCTCTTCATCGGCGGAATATTTGTCATCGAGGCTGCGTCGGTAATTATTCAAGTCGTTTCCTTCAAGTTGCGTGGCAAGCGCGTGTTTCGCATGGCCCCGCTGCACCATCACTTCGAGCTGATCGGCTGGAGCGAATCGAAAATCATCGTGCGATTCTGGATTGCGGCGCTGGTATTCGCGCTTTTTTCGTTGACGACTTTGAAACTGAGGTAATGGCGTGCGATTGGGCGTGGATCTCGAAGGCAAGCGGCTGCTGGTCGTGGGATTGGCGCGAACCGGTGTCGTGGTGTCTTTGCTGTGCGCCGCGTACGGCGCGCGAGTCACCGCAACGGACGAAAAGCCCGAATCCGCGCTGCCCGAAGTCGCCGCAAAGCTTCGCTCCGCCGGCGTCGCACTCGAGCTCGGCGCGCACAATCCGGAAACGTTCGTCAATCAGGATTTGATTATTGTCAGTCCGGGCGTGCCCGCAAAAATTCCACCGTTGCAGCTCGCGCGCAATCGCGGCATTCCCGTGTGGAGCGAAATCGAGCTCGCGTGGCGTTTGATGCGTGGCAAACTGGTCGCCATCACCGGCTCCAACGGAAAAACAACCACCACGGCGCTGGTCGGCCACATTTTGCAATCGGCAAAAATCCCAGTATTGATCGGCGGCAATATCGGCACGCCCCTGCTCGCAAAAGTGGAGGCATCCAGCGACTCCACCGTCACGGCCGCGGAGGTCAGCAGCTTTCAGCTCGAAACGATTGAGGCGTTTCGTCCGGACGTCGGCGTGTTCCTGAATCTCACGCCCGACCACATCGATCGTCACGGCTCGTTCGAGGAATACGCCCGCGCGAAGCAGCGTCTCTTCGAGAATATGCTCGACCGCGACGCCGCCGTTTTGAATGCCGACGATCCTGAAGTCGCCCGGCGCGGCCCTGCGCATGGCCAGACTTTCTGGTTCAGCCGCCAGAAACGCCTTGCCGCAGGAACGTTTTTGCGCGGCGATCAAATCCTTTTCCGTCGCGAGGGTAGCGAAGACGTGCTGATGAGCCGCGGCGACATTCCCCTGCGCGGGGAGCACAATCTGGAAAATGTTCTCGCGGCTTCAACGGCTGCGATTCTCGCGGGCGCGCCCGTCGGCGCGATTGCGGCAGCTGTGCGCACATTCCCCGGCGTCGAACATCGCCTCGAATACGTCGCGGAAATTAACGGCGTCGCCTATTACAACGATTCGAAGGCCACAAATGTCGACGCATCCCTAAAAGCCATCGAAGCTTTTCCTGGTTCGCTGTTCGTAATTCTCGGTGGCAAGGACAAAGGCAGCCCATACGCGCCGCTCCGCGAGCCGCTGCGCGAAAAGGCAAAACGAGTGCTACTGATTGGCGCGGCGGCGGACAAAATTCGCGAGCAGCTCGACGGCGCGGTTGCGATGGAATATGCCGGCACCGTCGATCGTGCTATCGCGCTGGCATTCGACCAAGCGCAGCCCGGCGACACGGTATTGCTGGCGCCTGCGTGCGCCAGTTTCGACCAGTTCGAGAATTTCGAACAGCGCGGCCGCGCCTTCAAGGAAATCGTCGCGCGGCTCGCTTCGCAAAACACAGCGGAAAATTCAACGAGGAAGGCCTAACGCATGCCGCGCAGCTCGCAGCCGGACAGGAAATTATTCGTCGTCACGCTCGCCCTCTGCTTCATCGGCGTCGTGATGGTTTTCAGCGCCTCGGCCGTCACCGCGAAGGAGCTGTACGGAAACGGTTACGTCTTTCTCGAGCGCCAGATCATCTGGCTCGCCGTCGGCCTCTTCGGAATGATCCGGCTGATGAATTTCGATTACCGCAAACTCCGCGAGCCGCGCGTCATTTATTCGAGTCTCGCCGTGATTGTGTTGATGCTCATCGGAGTTTTATTTTTGGACCGCTCGCACGCGACGCATCGCTGGATTCATCTTGGCCCGCTCAGCCTGCAGCCCTCGGAATTCGCGAAGCTCGCCGTGATCCTCTACCTCGCGTGGTTTTTGGAAATGCGCCTGCGCCCTGGCGGATTTGGCGTAAACAATTGGAACCATACTTTGCTGCCCGCGCTCGGACCCGTAATTTTCATTCTGGCGCTGATTCTTCGCGAGCCGGACATGGGCACGTCGTGCATGATTTTCCTGATTGCTCTCGTAATGCTGTTCGAGGCGGGCATGTCCATGAAATATGTTGCCGGCGCAGCGTTGGGAGCGTTGCCCGCGGTTTATTTGCTCATCATGCACGCAAATTACCGTTACGAGCGCATGCTCGCCTTTTTTTCGCCGGGTTCTGATCCTCAGGGCCGCGGCTTTCAGCTCATGCAATCGCTGATCGCGGTCGGCTCGGGCGGCTTGACGGGCGTCGGCCTGATGGAAAGCAAGCAGAAGCTCTTTTATCTTCCCGAAGCGCACACGGATTTCATTTACGCCGTTTTGTGCGAGGAGCTCGGCTACATCGGAGGAATCGCGGTTGTGATTTTGTTTGGAATTTACGCCTGGCGCGGATTCCGCGCGGGTTTTCGCGCGCCGGACGCTTTTGGCCGGTTGCTGGCTCTCGGAATCACCACGCTCGTCGTCGGCCAGGCGCTTGTGAACTTGAGCGTGGTGCTCGGGCTGATGCCGACGAAGGGAATCCCGTTGCCGTTCATCAGTTACGGCGGCTCGAGTTTGCTGGTTATGTTGCTGGCCACCGGCGTGCTCTTGAATATCAGCCAGCACGCCGAAACGTTGTGAGCGAAAGTGAATCGCCTTCGGCCAAGCTGCTGATCGCGGGCGGCGGAACGGGCGGGCACGTTTTTCCCGCGATTGCCGTGGCGCGCGAATGGTTGCGGCGCGCAGAGACAGCCCCAGGGAAATTTGCAAAGAGGGAAGTCGTGATCGTAGGCACGGAAAAAGGACTGGAAACCAAACTCGTTCCCGAGGCGGACTTGCCGCTCGAAACGATTCGCGTCGCGGGCCTCAAGGGCATGCGTGGCATGAAATTCGTACGCAACGCCGCTCTGCTCGGTGCGGGTTTCTGGGATTCCGCGCGAATTTTGCGCCGCAACAAATTCGCCGCGGCATTCGGCGTCGGAGGATACGCTTCCGGCCCCATGATGCTCTTCGCGGCGTTGAGCGGCGTTCCCACGGTGCTCTTCGAGCCGAACCTCGAGCCGGGATTCACGAATCGCGTTCTCGCGCGGCTCGCAAAGCGCATCGCCACCGGTTTTGAAGAAACCGCGCAGCGATTTGGCGCAAAAGCGAAAGCAACGGGCAATCCGGTTCGCAGCGAATTTTTTCAAACGCCGCGCCGCGACCACCGTCCACCCTTCACTTTGCTCGTCACCGGAGGCAGCCGTGGTGCGCAGCCCATAAATCGCGCCATGATGGGTGCCCTCGAGCTTCTCGCCGTAGAAAAAAGTCAGCTTTTCGTCGTGCATCAGACTGGCGAACGCGACTATAATGCCGTGCGAGACGCGTATGCGCGCTTTAATTTCAACGCGGAGGTCAGTCCTTTTATCGGGAACATGGCGGACAGGTTCGCGCAGGCCGACCTGATCGTTTGCCGGTCAGGAGCCATCACGGTGGCTGAAATTGCCGCCGCGGGGCGTGCCGCCATCTTTATCCCTTTCGGCGCCGCTACAGACAGTCACCAGCTCCGCAACGCGCAAGCCCTCGAACACGCCGGGGCCGCTCGCGTGATTCCGCAGGACGAACTGACGCCACAGCGATTGGCGAATGAAATTTTTTCTCTCCTCAAACCCTCCCAGACGGGTCTGCCCGGGGAAATTCACGAAATGGAGCGGCGCGCTCGCGCGTTGGCGCGTCCACGCGCCGTCATGGATATCGTGGACATGATCGAGGAGGTCGCTCGCGTATGACAATTCCATTCGGGAATTTTCAGCGCATTCATCTGGTTGGCATCGGCGGCAGCGGCATGAGCGGCATTGCCGAAGTTCTGCTCGCGCTCGGCTACGCCGTTTCCGGTTCGGACGTGAAGGCTTCCTCGACCACGGAGCGTCTGCGCGCTCTTGGGTGCAGAATTTTCGACGGTCATGAAGCGGAGCATGTGCGCGGCGCGCAAGTCCTCGTCGTGTCGTCGGCGATTCGTCCGGATAATCCGGAGATCGTCGAAGCGCGCAAACTGAAAATTCCCGTAATTCCGCGCGCCGAAATGCTCGCGGAATTGATGCGCCTGAAATACGGAATCGCTGTCGCCGGAGCGCACGGCAAGACCACCACCACGTCTCTCGTCGCTTCCGTGCTTGCCGCGGCGGGCCTCGATCCCACATTCGTCGTCGGCGGCCTGGTGAATGCTGCCGGAACGAACGCGCGCGTCGGCCAGGGCGATTACATGGTCGTGGAAGCGGACGAAAGCGATCGCTCCTTCCTTCTGCTCGCTCCCGTCGTCGCCGTTGTCACCACCATCGATCGCGAGCATCTCGATCAGTACGACTCGCTCGAGGAAATTCAATCCGTGTTTCTCGAATTCGTGAATCGCGTCCCATTTTACGGCGCGGTCATCCTTTGCCTCGACGAGCCCAACGTGCAGGCAATTCTGCCCGGCGTGAAGCGGCCCATCATCACGTACGGCGTCTCGGGCCAGGCCGACCTCGTGATTACCGAAAATAAACTGGCCGGCCTCGAAAGCCATTTTCGTCTCGCGTATCATGGAGAAGACCTCGGATTTTTCCGCCTGCCTGCGCCGCCGGGAATTCACAACGTTCGCAATGCTGCCGCGGCCGCGGCCGTTGCTTTGCACTTGAACATTCCCGCCGATTTGATTCGTCAGGGATTCGAGCAATTCGCCGGCGTCGGCCGGCGCTTTGAAATCAAGGGAACTTTTGGCGGCGTAACGCTGATTGACGATTACGGCCATCATCCCGTCGAAATTCGCGCGACTTTGGAAGCCGCGCGCGGTTGCGATTACAAGCGCGTGCTTGTTTTGTTTCAGCCGCATCGCTACACGCGAACCAAGCATCTCTGGGACGAATTCTGCCGCGCATTCAATCAGGCGGACTTCCTGTTCGTTTCTGAAATTTATCCGGCAGGCGAGCCGGCGATTGAAGGCGTCACGGGACAGAAGCTCGCCGAAGCCATTTCCGCCGCGGGCCACAAGAACGCGGTTTTCACCGGCACGTTGCAAAGTGGAATCGACGCGGTGTTGCGCGAAGCGCAGCCGGGCGACGCCGTGCTCGCGATTGGTGCGGGCAACGTCAACCGCTCGCTCGACGAATTGGCATTTTTGCTCGGAGCCGCGCAGCCGAAGACGCGTGTGACGCCGTGACGCAGCCGCGCCGGGCTGATCAAGTTTGTTGCGGATGAGCAACCGCGAGGCATTTACAGTGGTTGTTGTTTTTGCCAGGGCACGGCTTCAGTTCATCCTGAGGCACGAAGAGCCGTGCCGTAACGTTGCGGTTTCGGGGCGGCTTTAGCCGCTGAGGTTCGTCGTTGTGAGGTTGCGCGGAGAGATATGAAGCGTTCGGAGAAATTAAAAAGAGTCGACGCCGAAACGTATCCGCAGGAAGCCCTTGTGGACGAGGAGCCGCGCTATCTTCGTCGGCAGAAGCCGGTCGAGATTAAGCGCCGCAAGTTCGGCAAGAAGGCGTGGAAGACTTATTTCCGCGTTTCCCTGGCCGTGATTGTGCTGGCGCTCGCGGGTGGAGGAATTTTTTCCACGGGAAATTTTCTGCTCACGTCGCCGCGAATGGCGCTGGCGAGCCCCAGCCAGGTGGAACTTTCTGGGAACCATTTTGTCAGTCGGGCAAGCATCCTCGAGATTTTCGCGGCGGACCGCGGACGCAGCGTAATGCGCATCCCGCTGGCAAAGCGCCGCGCTCAGGTCGAGGAGTTGCCCTGGGTCGAGCGCGCCACGGTGCGCCGTGCGTTGCCGAACCTTATTCAAGTCAGCGTGGTCGAGCGCACGCCCGTCGCGTTTTTGCGCGAAGGCGCGAATTTGTTCCTCGTGGATGGCCAGGGCCAAATTCTGGACCGTCCGCTCGAGGGCGATTTTCATTTTCCCGTCGTCGCAGGAATTTCGGCCGTCACGCCGCGGGACGAGCGCGCGCTGCGCATGAAAATGATGGTTGATTTTCTGGGGAGCATCCGGCAGGTGCGCGCCGGAGCGGAGGAATCCGTTAGCGAAATCGATCTGTCGGACGCCGATGATTTGCAAGCGACGCTGGCGGGCTTGCAGGGAACCGCCGACGCGGTGCTCGTGCATTTCGGCAACAGCGGTTTTCACGACAAGTTTCAGGTTTTGCTGAACAACATCGGCCAGTGGGAAGCCGCCGCGGGCCGCGTGGCGTCGGTCGATTTGCGTTTCGAGCATGAGGT
>JBOGNJ010000153.1:0-39479 GCA_050746905.1 Candidatus Acidiferrales bacterium | reverse complement strand
CTGGGGTTTTACGGCGCTTGGGACACCCTGCTCGAAGCCTCAAAGCTGCTTCCTGTTAACGGCACCCGCATGATTTTCATCGGCGACGGGGCCAGCCGCGCTCGCCTCGAGGAATCCAGCCGTGGCTCTGCAACCGTGCGTTTTCTGCCGTTTCGTCCGCCCGAGGAGATTCCCTGCGTCATGGCCGCGGGAGACCTTCACATTGTCACCGTGCGGCGCGGGCTTGGCGGCGTCGTTGTCCCCAGCAAACTTTATTCTATCCTTGCGGCCGGCCGCCCAATTCTCGCTGTCGCCCCGGAAGACACTGATGTTGCGCGGATTGTGCGCGCGGCGGACTGCGGGCTGGTCGCGGACCCGGACAAAGCGTCGGAAGTCGCTGCCGCCATACAGACGCTCAAAAGCGACCCAGTCCGGCTGGCAACCATGGGCGAACGCGCCCGTAAAGCAGCGCAGAATTATGCTAGAGTTAAAGAGTTAGAGAAGTTCGTCGCAATCATCGAAGAAGTTCACCCACCAGCCCACGGGAGCACTCCTACATGATGTGGAAAAACAAGAAGGTACTTGTCACCGGAGGCGCATCTTTTATCGGCTCGAACCTCGTGGATCAGTTGCTCGAACGCGGCGCGCAGGTTCGCGTCGTGGACGATCTTTCAAGCGGTAAACTGGAGAACATCCAGAATCACGTCAAGGCCGGAAAGGTCAGCTTCATCGAGGCGGATTTGCGCGAACCGGGCGTAACGCGCGGCGCCATGAAGGATATTCAGGTGGTTTTTCATCTCGCCGCCGACCACGGAGGACGCGGCTATGTTGATTTGCACCAGGCCGGTCCTGCCTCCAATCTGTTTCTCGACGGACTTGTATTCTGGGAAGCCGTGAAAGCCGGCGTTGAAAAAGTCTGTTACGCCTCGTCAGGCTGCGTTTATCCGAACTACATGCAAACCGACACCACCAAGGAACTGTACCTCAAGGAAGCCGACGTAAAGGCGCCATACGACGCCGACAATATGTACGGCTGGGCAAAATTGATGGCTGAAATGACGCTGCAAGCCTATCACCGTGAATACAAGCTCGGCGCGGCGTCGTGCCGTTATTTCACCGTTTATGGTCCGCGCGGCGTGGAAAATCACGCCGTGATCGCCATGATCGGCCGTGCATTCGTGGGACAGAATCCGTTCGAAATTTGGGGCGACGGTCAGCAGATTCGCAATTGGACGTATGTGGACGACATCGTCAACGGCACAATTCTCGCGGCGGAAAAAATCAATGACGGCACCGCCGTGAATCTCGGCACGATGCAGCGCGTGCGTGTCATCGATGCCGCGCAGCTCGCCCTCGAATACGCGGGCAAAAAGGCCGACTTCAAGTTTCTGCGCAATATGCCCACAGGTCCGGCAAACCGCGTCGCGGATAATTCTCTTGCCAAGCAGCTCCTTGGCTTTGAGCCGAAAGTGATGTTCCGTGACGGTTTGCGCCGCACCATGGATTGGTATTTCGCCGACAGAAAACCAGAACAGGTAAAAGAACGCCTCGAAAAAATGCTCACAGCTCGCTAGCTATCGGAGTCTCGTTCATGTGGACCATTTGGATTGCTTTCATCGTCGCCCTTCTCGCTTCGCTCAGTCTGACCGTCCCAGTTCGCCGGTTCGCCTTGCACATCGGCATGGTGGACAAGCCAAGCTCACGCAAAGTTCACGTAACGCCGATACCCCTGCTCGGTGGCGTGGCAATCTATGTCAGCTTTGTCCTGGCCATGGTCGTCACCATGCACAATAACACGCGCGCGGAGATCCTCGCGATTCTCGCGGGCGCCACGCTTCTCGCCATCACGGGCATACTCGACGACAGCGGCATGCTCCATCATCAGATAAAATTATTCGTGAGCATGCCTTTGGCTGCATGTGTCTTGCTCGCTTCCGGAATTCACGCCCAGGTGTTCGCTGATTTTCTGCCGGGCCACCTCGGCGCCGTGTTGGATATTGTGCTATCGCTTTTTTGGGTCGTCGGAATCACCGCGGCGTTCAGCATCCTCGATCACATGGACGGTCTTTGCGCCGGCATCGCCGCTGTAGCGGCGGCTTTTTTCACCATCGCCGCGCTCCTCAACGGTCAAATCCTTGTCTGCACGCTTGCGGCCGCCACTTTTGGCGCGGCGGTGGGTTTTCTGCGATGGAATTTTTCCCCGGCGAAGATTTTCATGGGCGATGGTGGCGCCATGTTTCTCGGGTTTTTGATGGCGGTCCTCGGCTTGAAATTGCGGCCCACCGGTGTCCACTTTGCGGCAAACTGGCTTGTTCCGGTCTTAATCCTCGGCGTGCCGATTTTTGATACCACGCTAATCACCATCTCCCGTTTCCGGCGGGGTCTGCTGCCCTTCACCTCGCCGGGTAAAGACCATACCGCGCATCGCCTTTCGAATCTGGGCTTTGGCCATAAAGGTGCCGTCCTTTTCCTCTACGGATGGGGCTGTCTCTTTGGCGTGCTTGCTCTTCTGGTCACGTACTTTCCGCCGCTGGAGATCTATGTTTTCTGCGGTGTTCTGCTTCTCTCCGGCGCGGCGGCGATAGTCTTCCTGGAGCGTTCCCCTTACGAGCGCCAGCCGAAGGTCTTTGAATTACTCAGTCCCACGAGCTCTCACTAGCCGGCGCAGTTCTATTGTGCGAGTATTCAGGTACGTTATACTCATTCGCCCTTACATTCTCGCCGTGGGGAGCTTGGCGGCAATGCGCCGGACATTCCGAATGTGATTTTAGCAACCGCCGCATCATGACCACCATCTTAGGCAGTGCAACGGACCGGACAGGACAGCTAAACCCAGTGGGAGAGGATGCCCTTGCCAGTTCCTGATCAGAGTTCGAACAGCTATCCCGTTTCCGGCGAGCGCAATGAGCCCGTCGCCGTAGTTGGTGGATCTGCTGCCGGCCTTTTCACAGCGTACTTGCTCGCTCGCTCGCGCGTCCCGGTCCGCGTGTTCGAACAATCTCCCAGCATTGATCCCGTCGCGCGCACTCTGATTGTCACACGGCGCATGAATGATCTTTTGGGCGATGTCGGCTCGGCGAGCATCGTCAACGAAATTCGCAAATTCGAGCTTTTCACCGACGGCCGCGCCGCTACAGTTACCCTCGATCAGCCGGATCTGATTATTGAACGTGCCGCACTCATTCGCTCGCTCGCGGAACACGCGCAAAAGGCTGGAGCGCAAATCTCTTTCGGAAGAAATTTCCGCGGCCTCAACGGAGACCAGAGCAAAATCACACTGGAATTGGAGCACGCCGCTGAAAACCGCACCGAGCAATTTTCCGCGCAAACAGTTGTCGCCGGGGACGGCGCGTCTAGCCGCGTCGCGCACGCCGCGGGATGGCCCAAATCAAAAACGGTTCCGCTCGTTCAGGCCATTGTGCCTCTTCCCAAGGACATGTCGCCCGATACTGTCCGCGTCTGGTTTGTTCCAGCGGATACTCCCTATTTTTATTGGCTGATACCCGAATCCGCGGAACGTGGCGCACTTGGATTGATCGGTGAAGTAGGTTCGGAAGCGCGAAGGTACCTCGAAGCATTTCTCGTCAAGCGTAATCTTGAGCCGATCGCCTTTCAGGGCGCGCGAATTCCGGTTTATACGCGCTGGGTTCCCGTGCAAAAAAAACTCGCCGGAGGAGACGTATTCCTGGTTGGCGACGCTGCGGATCAAGTCAAAGTAAGCACCGTGGGCGGCATCGTCACCGGCCTGCGCGGCGCCGCCGGAGTCGCGGAAGCGATTCTGCGTGGTGGAGCAAGCCGCGAGCTGCGCGAATTGCGCCGCGAACTCGATCTGCACCTGCTGGTCCGGCGCGCGATGCACCACTTCACCCAGGACGATTACAGCCGCCTCGTCGATTCGCTGAACGCGCCCGCCAAGCGCTCCCTCAGCCGCTATTCGCGTGACGAAGCCCTGAAAGTTCTTTGGCGCGTTTGTGCCAGCCAGCCTCGTCTGATTTTGATGGGACTCCGCGGCATTCTGACTCACGGCCGCTCATTTGGGTCCACCAACAATCCGTAGCATCGTTCTCCTGTAAATGTACTTCCTCGGATTATCCGCGCTGGAGCACGACACGGCGGCCGCACTTCTTGGCGGCCAGGGATTTTCCGCAGCCATCGAAGAATCCAAACTCGAGCGTGTCCGCGCCGCGTCTGGAATCCCTCGCGCGGCGATTCGGTTTTGCCTGGAGCACGCGGGGATCAGCTGGCGTGACCTCGGCGCTATCGCTGTTGCCGGCAGGCCCTGGCATTCATGGGCTCGCGGCTCCGCCTTCCGTGCCCGTTTTCTGCCAATTGCCCCGGTTTCCAGCGCGTACTACGAAAGCAAAACACTCGGCGAACTTGCGCGCGACCTGAATAACCAGCGGATCCTCCGTTTGCTTTCGGGAGATGCCCACGTTCCTGTTCTGAATTTCGATCATCATCTTTGCCATGCCGCCAGCGCCTTTTACGCGTCGCCGTTCGATCGCTCGCTGATTCTCACTTGTGACGAGCGTGGAGACGGCCACTCCGGAATGATCGCCATCGGAGAAGGCGAACAAATCCGCATCGAGCGAACCGTGTCCTTCCCCCATTCGCTGGCGTGGGTCTATTCCCAGGTCACCGAGTTGATCGGTTACCGTCCCCACGAGCATGAGCACAAAACGCAATGGCTCAGCCTGACCGCGAAGCCCGATTTCCTCGGCGCATTTCTTCAGATGTTTCGCCGCAATTCGGGTCCGTTTCCCAAACTGGATTCGAGTTTCTTTACCACGGGATTTTCCGGCCGTTTGGCGTTTTCGAAAAAGTTCTACGAGAAAGTCGGCATCCCGTCGGAACGGACTGCGGAAATCAGTGACGCGACGCGTGCCGTGCTGGCAGCGAGCCTGCAACGAGCCTGCGAAGCCGTGGTGACCGATTTGGCGGAATCGCTTCGGGAACGTCACGGCATTCGGAATCTGTGTTTGGCGGGCGGACTGTTCCTGAACCCGCTTCTCGTCTCCGCGCTCGAGCAGAAATCCGGCTTTGAAAAAATTTTCGTGCAGCCTGCAGCCGGAAATGAAGGCGCGGCCCTTGGCGCTGCGTCGCTTGCGTCTGGCCGAAAAACCAAGCACGCGCGACGCGCCCGTCTCTCCCATTTATATCTTGGCCCAAGCTATTCCAACGAAGACATCAAGAAAGTCCTCGACAATTGCAAAGCGGAGTATCGCTGGTTGGATTCCGACGCCCACAGAATCAGCGAAACCGTGAAACTGCTTCTTTCCGGCAAAATTGTTGGCTGGTTTCAGAGCGCGGCCGAATTCGGCCCGCGAGCCTTGGGCAATCGCAGCATACTGGCCTCACCTTGGGCCTCTTATGTGAAAGAAAATCTAAACGACTACCTGAAGCATCGCGAGCCTTTTCGCCCGTTCGCGCTCTCTGTTCCCGAGGAAGATGCCGCAAAGTACTTCGAATTCACGCCGCCCTCGCATTTCATGGCGACGATGGGCCGCCTCCGCTCCGAATGCCGCGAACTGCTCGCGAGGCACGCGTTGCCCGGCGACCTAGTTCGTCTTCACGTCGTCGCGCGCGAAGTCAATCCGCCGTACTGGAATTTGCTGAAAGGTTTTGGTTCCCAAGCGCCCGCGCCTGTTCTGCTCAACACATCCTTCAACCTATTCGGTGAGCCGCTGGTGCTTTCCCCGCGCCACGCAGTTCGCAGCTATTTCTGCTCTGGCGCGGACGCGCTCGTCATCGGAAGTTTCCTTCTCACCAAATCCTGATCGCCTTGCGGCCGATGACTGCAACCATTGCATACTGCAAACACGGTATTGGCCTGGCTTGGCCGCTATACGAAAATACGTGGGCACAAATGGAAGGCTCAGGTACCATCTCAAGAGGCTCATATAGAGGAGAAGTTCGTGCGAATATCCGTCATCGGCGCGGGTTATGTCGGCTTGGTCACTGGCGCATGCCTCGCGGAACTCGGTCATCATGTTCTCTGCACTGATAACGACAAGTCCAAAATCGATACGCTCGAAGCCGGAAAACTGCCGATCTTCGAGCCCGGCCTCGACCGCGTGGTGGCAAGAAATCGCAAGGAAGGCCGGCTGTCTTTTTCCGCCGATCCCCGCGCCGCCGCGGAAGGCGACGCAATCTTCATTTGCGTGGGGACTCCGCCGCTCCCAACCGGCGACGCTGATCTCAGCTCGATAGACCACGTTGCGCAGATGATCGCCGCGGAGGCGAAATCCGACAAGCTCGTCGTCGAGAAGAGCACTGTTCCCGCGCAAACTGGTCAACAATTGAAACGCGTCCTCGAAATTTATGGACGCGGCAGCGGTGTGCGCTTTCGCGTCGCTTCCAACCCGGAATTTTTGCGCGAAGGCACGGCCGTAGGCGATTTCCTTCATCCGGAGCGCATTGTCATTGGCATCGACCACGAAGTTGCCGAACAACAGCTTCGTGAAATTTACCTTCCCGTGCTCGAACAAAAGTTCAAGTGTCCGGTACACGACGGTTCGTGCCCGCCTGCGCGGCCGCCATCGTGGGTGGTTACTACGATCAACAGCGCGGAGCTGATCAAACACGCATCCAATTCCTTCCTCGCGCTGAAAATTTCTTACGCCAACATGGTTTCCGACCTCGCCGAAAAATTGGGCGCGAATATCGAAGAAGTTATGCACGGCGTCGGCCTCGATCCTCGTATCGGGCCGCACTTTCTGCGTCCCGGCCTCGGATTTGGCGGCTTTTGTCTGCCGAAAGATGTGCAGGCGTTTATGCGTTTAGCCGAACGCAACGGTATAGATTTCGCCATGCTCCGCGAGGCCGAACGCATCAACCACCAGCGAATCGCCCGCTTCGTCGAAAAACTGCGTCACTTGCTTTGGGTGCTGAAGGGGAAACAGATTGGCATTCTCGGGCTTGCGTTCAAAGCCAACACCGACGATATCCGCTTTGCGCCATCCATCGAATTGATAAAAAGGTTGCAGGCAGAGGGCGTTCGACTGAAAGCCTACGATCCGCAAGCGATGGAAAAAATCCACGATCAGTTTCCGGATCTTGCCTGCGCCTCGGATGCATACGAAGCTGCCAGCGGAGCGGACGCGTTGCTCGTCGTCACGGAATGGGAAGATTTCCGTAAGCTGGATTGGAAGCGCATCCATCAGAGCATGGCAAGGCCGCTGCTGCTGGACGGGCGCAATTTGCTTTCGCCACAGGAAATGAGGGCGCTCGGTTTCGAGTATCACTCCGTCGGCAGACCGGACCTTCCGGTTGACGCAACCAACAGAGTGCTAGCCTAGCTTGGTGCGCGATTCCGCAACCTTCTTCTGAAAATAGTCCAGGGTGAGCTTCAGCCCTTCTTCGAGGCTCACTTTTGGCTCCCAATGCAAAAGCGCTTGTGCCTTGCGAATGTCGGGGCAGCGTCTTTTCGGATCGTCCTGCGGCAACGGTTTGAATATCAGCGCGGCCTTAGTGCCCGTGATCGCGCGAATGCGTTCCGCAAATTCCAGAATCGTAATTTCGTGCGGATTGCCTATGTTCGTCGGCAGATGCTCTTGCGAATCGAGCAATGCCAAAATTCCCGCGATTAAGTCCGACACGTAGCAAAAACTTCGCGTCTGATGCCCGTCGCCATAGACGGTGATCGCCTGTCCGGAAAGCGCCTGGTAGAGAAAATTCGGCAGCGCTCGCCCGTCGTTCAGCCGCATGCGTGGCCCGTACGTATTGAAAATTCGCACGATGCGCGTGTCCACCCCGTGCGCGCGGTGGTACGCCATCGTCATGGCTTCGGAGAATCGCTTTGCTTCGTCGTAAACGCCGCGCGGCCCAATCGGATTCACGTGTCCCCAGTACGTCTCCGGCTGCGGGCTCACGTCCGGATCGCCGTAGCATTCCGACGTCGACGCCAGCAGGAACCTCGATTTTTTTGCCAGCGCCAGCCCCAGCGCGTTATGTGTTCCCAGCGAGCCCACTTTGAGTGTTTGGATCGGCAGCTTCAGGTAATCGTCGGGACTCGCCGGAGACGCAAAATGCATCACCGCATCCACTGGCCCGGAGACGTCGATGTAGCGCGTCACATCGTGGCGCACAAATCGAAACCGCGGATTGGCCATCAAATGCTCGATATTCGCTTCCGCGCCGGTGCTCAAATTGTCCAGGCAAACCACTTCCCATCCGCGCTCGATGAATCTATCGCACAGATGCGATCCCAAAAATCCTGCTCCGCCTGTAATCACCACACGCAAATGAGTTCTCCCTGCGACATCATGCCACACACGCGAATGGATTTGCGCCGATGCGTAAACAGCCGCATCAACCGCCCTTTCGCAAAACGCGAACGGGCAGCGCGTCCGGTAGCGCTGCGACAGGCGCGCCATTCTGCGCTCGTCCGGCGTGTTGCTTCAAATCCGCGAGACTCGGTTCATCCGGCGTGATGCGGTGATTCACGTAAACAGCCTTGTCGCCCATCTGCGCCAGCAGGAACGTCGTTTTCGGAGGCATTCGCACGAGCGCCGCTTGCGTTTCCTGTGGTGGAATGAACAGGAACACGCGCGCGCTTCCGTTCCACACGGGCCAGAACGTGTGATCATCCAAAAAAATATGCGGCGCGTCCCGATAATACGAGCCGAATTCCAGGCCATTGTAGCGCCCGTTGAAGATCCAGATTCGCTTGCCCGTGTAGAATCCGATGCTGGTCCCTGCGTCGTATTCTCCGTAAATTGCGATTTTATCGCCCGGTTGATAGTACTTCATGATGATTTTAGCGAGCGGCTCTGACGAAAGACGCGGCGTAAAAACGCCGAGCGCCCAGTTCGCGCAGAAAAAAAATGCGCCTATCATGCAAGCCACCGCCACCGTCGCAGCGAGCTGGTGTTTGCGGCTTCGCAACAGCCACGCCGCAAAAAATCCAGCGAGCACAACAACCAATGCCGCCAGGGCCTGGTGCCGCAAATCCGCGAACGCTTGCGGAGTCAGGTCCATGAAATCCGACATTGCCACGCGGTAAAAGCCCGCGGCGTGCATTTGCATCAGCGAAGAAATATCCCCCGTCGAGGAAATGCCGCGCGAGATCCATAGCATGGTCCCTAGAATCGCCGCGATCACCACGCCGAGCCCTGCGAGCGCGCCTTGCACGCGAGGCAACCACTCCGCAGAGCGTTCCTCGGCGCGCGCCAATCCCAGGCCAAGCAGAATCGCAATCGCCGGCCACGCGCTGAAGCTGTAATACTCCATGCGGCTTTTCGTCCACGAAAAGAAAAGCAGAATAAACAGCGCCCACACGCTCAAGAGCACCAGCGCCTGTCCGCCTTCGTCCAGATTTTTACGCCATTCGCGGATCGGAGGAACCTCACCAATCGCGGAAGGCAAAAACACAATCCACGGAAAAAACCACACGATGTGCTCCGCAATCCACAGCCACAGCGGCACAGCTTCATAATCGGCCGGATAGCGCCAGCCGATCGCCCGGAAAATCTGCTCGTTGATGAAGTAAAACCAGAAAAACCCGCCGAAAAATCCGTGCCCGCTGAATAACGCGGCAATGTGCCACGGCAACGCCACAATCAAAAAAACGATTGCCGACGAGATCAACGGCAACTTACGCCAGTCTTTCATGTGTCCTGTCGCCAGCAGAAAAAAGAAAATAATTGCCACAGGAAACACAATGCCAATCAGCGAACGCGTCAGCACCGACAGCGCAATCAGCGCCGCCGCGCCCCAGTAGCCAAAGCGCGGGGAAAGCGTTCCTTGCCACGCGCGCAAGAATAAATAAAACGCCGCGGCGAAAAAGAGCGCATAAATCGCCTCCGGAATCATGATGCGCGTAAACAGAAACACGCCCGGCGACGTGCACATCACTAGCCCCGCGTAAAATCCCGCGCGTTCGCCAAACCATCTTCGTCCGAAAAAATAGACCATCAGCACCAGACCGGCGACGGCGAGCGCCAACGGCAATCGCGTGGCAAAAGCATTCACGCCAAACACAGCATAGCTTGCCGCCACCAGCCAGTAATGCAGCGGCGGCTTTTCCAGGTAGCGAATCCCGTCGATGTGCAGGATCACCCAGTTGTGGCTTTGCAGCATTTCGCGCGCGGCTTCGGCGTGGCCCGCGTCCGAACTGTCGAGCAGCGGCGGCCAGCCGGACGTTCCCACGTAAATGCCGATGGAAAGCGCGAGAAGGATAAGAATGGAAATCCGTCGATTCATTTTGAACACACCATTATCATTGACTTGCGGAATTTGGGAAAGCGTGAGCCTTGATGTTCTAGGACGGCTTCTTGTTTGTCACCGGCGCGGGGAATTGACTGGTGTGGTCGTTGATGATTTTCCAGCCGCCGGGAAATTTGCGGAAGATCAAAGTAAACACGCCCTCGGGGTGATCTTCTTGCCCGTCTTTTTCCCTATCGAGCCGGAAGTGACCAACCACAAATCCGGCGTTCGTGCAAAGCACGCGAATCTCGACTCTTGAAAACGTCAAATGCCCCATCGCGGCGCGATTGGGATAGGATCGCTGATAGCGTTTCAGCACGTCCTGCCAGCCCTGAAAAATGCCCGACGCGCCGACGAATTCAAGGTCATCCGATTTGGCGTAGCCATCCATGAAGGCGGGTATGTCTCCACGATTCCACGCCGCCACTTGAGTGGCGAGGACTCTCTTGATGGCCTGTGCGTCCGGCGACGGATTTGCTTTCGGCAATGCCTGGGCCGAAGCCAATGTACCCGGGAGAACGAAAACGAGCAGGAAAAGAAGTCTCCGCGGGCTTGCGATTCTGGACCATGAAGTGCGTTTGTGCATCCTCGCTCCTTTTTGAACGCTACGGAGTCTCGAACTGAGACGCTGCGCTGCTGCAAGAACGGTTTTGCCGGGGCGGAGGCCTATATTGCCTACCAACCCTGGTTCTACCAAAACGGTACTTCTGTCCCATTGGAGGGGACCCGTATGAGTGGCACAATATTCGTGGAAGAAAAGCCAATGATCGCAGCCCTCATCCTCGTGCTTTCCGGCGCCATGTTGACGCAGTTCGTGGTGTTTTTCTGGCGCGCCAACATGCTGGCGGTGGCTACCCAGCCCGTTTCTGACCGGCTGCTTTCGGCCCAATCAAGCTTCTCTAACGCATTGAATCAGAACGGTTTCTCGACCATCAACGCCATGAGCGAAATCTGCCCCAGTATGGGTTCGCCCAGTCCGAAACTGTGGCGCGTGCGCTCCTATCACCGCGCCATGCGTTCCTTGGCGTATATGTGCAACGCCGTGCTGCCCCAAGCCAGCGCTTGGGCGCGCCAGGAAATGGCTGCGTGCACCCAATACGTCGCTGTTTCGATGGACTTGCGGATTAAGTCCAACCAGGATTTTGTCGCCGAACTCCGCTCGTATTGATCCTTAAAGGTGATCCCTTAAGCAGCCGCAATCTCTCATTTGTTTGGCCGTCGAAATCCCCGGGATTCAGTACGCCCAGCGCAGCAGCATCCCGCCCGTCGTGAATCCCGCGCCCACGGACACAATCATGACCAGGTCGCCCTTTTTTAGGCGTTTTTCGTCTACCGCGTCGCGTAGACCCAGCGGAATCGTCGCTGCGGTCGTGTTCCCATAGCGGTCGATATTTACCATTACTTTGGAATCTTCAATTCCGAGCCGCTCCTGCGTGGCGCGAATGATGCGGAGATTGGCCTGGTGCGGCACCAGCAGAGCCAGGTCGCGATTCGTGAATCCGTTGCGCTCGAGAAGCGCTGACGACACCTCGCACATGCGCCGCACGGCGTATTTGAACACCTGCTGGCCTTCCTGATGAACATAATGCATGCGCTTGTCGATTGTTTCATGTGAAGACGGATGCAGCGATCCGCCAGCGGGCATATACAGACTGCATCCTCCTGACCCGTCCACATCGTTCATGAAGTCGATGATGCCTTCCGCTTCCGTTTGTGCCGGTTCCAGCAGCACCGCGCCCGCGCCGTCGCCAAAAAGCACGCACGTTGCGCGGTCTTGGAAATCCAAAATCGAAGTCATCACATCCGAGCCGATTACCAGCACTTTTCGATGCGTTCCAGCGCCCACAAACTGTGCGCCGACCGTAAGCGCATAAACGAAGCCGGAGCAAGCGGCCGACAGATCGAATCCCCACGCATTCTTCGCGCCGAGCTTCTCCTGCACCAGGCACGCGGTCGCTGGAAACATCATGTCCGGCGTCACTGTCGCCACGATGATCATCTCGACTTCTTCGGGATTGACGTTCCTGCTTTTCAGCAGTTCCGCCGCTGCCTCCGTCGCCATATGCGATGCAGCCATGCCGGGATCCACGTAATGACGCTCGCGAATCCCCGTGCGCGTGCGGATCCACTCGTCCGATGTTTCAACGATCTTTTCCAGGTCGGCGTTCGTCGCCACGCGCGGCGGTAAGAATCCTGTCACACCCGTAATTTTCGCCGCGATGCGCTTGGCCACGTTTGTCTCCTCGCCTGGAACAGTTCGCGATTGTACGCAATCGCTGCAATCCATGACAAGGAAAACAGACAAGTGACGCAGCGAAGCGAATACTTCGCGCTACTCGGGAAGAGAAGAAAACGAGGACACTGCCGGCCGGGGGGAAAGGCGATTCATTACGTAGGACTGCAACCGTTGGAACGACGCTTTTCGGACCCTCGCGCCAGCAGCTCGCGCACCGCCTGGATTAATGGCAGACCACTCGCTGTTTTCGGCAAGACCCGCGATACCCCAGCCTCTTTTGCGGCCAGGGCCATTTCCGGTGAGTCGTAGAGCGTGAATAACAGGATCGGCACGGAGGGCAGAGTGCGCGCGATTTCTCGCGCCGCGACTAAACCGTCGACCTGTGGCATGGCAAAATCGAGAATCACGGCATCGGGCTTGGATTCCTGGGCTTTCGTAATGGCTTCCGATCCGTCGGCCGCCTCGGCGCAAATCTGCCATCCCTTTTGGCCCTCCAGCATGATTCGTAGCAGCCTTCGCACCAACTCGTTATCATCCGCTATTAGAATCTTTTGCGACACATCACTCCCAGGGCAAATTTTCTCTCCATTTTGTTTATGTCGTACAGGCTACCCAACGGGGTCCTCGTTGTAAATACAGTATATCCCGTACTATCAATCAAGCTTTCGCGTGCTTCAATCTGGCATTATCCGCAAGGCCGTCAATGGAAACATCTACTCGAATAGGGTCTCTGCCCGAGGTACACGAGCCACGTTGCGTCGTAACATAAGCTGTTCTGTGCCGCAGACCCAACATGCCGCACGGTAGGCCCCCGGTAGAGTTCAAGTCCGTACGGCGGAGGTTCCTGTGGCGATAAGAGCGCTTCAAGTTATTCGTTCGGGCGAGCGAACAAGCAGTTCCGGAAAAGCTGTCAGCAACAAGATTCTCTTGTCAATTCCCGACCGTGAATATCGGTCCATCCGCCCCCACATGGACCTCGTTGACTTACCCAATCATTACAGCCTTTATGAACCTGGGCAGACGCTCAAGCATGTGCATTTCCCCAACAAGGGAATGATCTCGCTTGTCGTCCCCACCGAAAACGGCAAGACGGTCGAAGCCGGCGTTGTGGGAAACGAAGGAATGGCGGGAATGGCGGCAACTGTCGGCCTGACGCGCAGCCCGTTGCGTGAAGTCGTTCAGATTTCCGGCGATGGCTTCCGTCTGACCACCACCGCGTTTCAAGCCTCCCTGCAATCCGCTCCGGAACTTCGTTCGGCGCTCAACCGTTACGCTGTGTTGCAAGGATTACAAGTCGCGCAGACAGCGGCCTGCAACCGTCTGCACGAAATCGAGCAACGCCTGGCGCGATGGTTGTTGATCGTCCAGGACAGAATCCATGAGGGCAAACTTCTCATCACGCACGATTTTCTGGCCACGATGCTCGGAACCGATCGCCCGAGCGTCACGGTTGCAGCCGGCACGCTGCAGAAACGCAGCCTGATCGAGTACACACGCGGGGCGGTAAAGATTCTCAACCGGAAGAAATTGGAAGGCTTTGTTTGCGAGTGTTACGGAATCATCCAGCAATTCAATGGTGAACTCGGCCTCAGGTAACCTTCCGGCAGCGTTCGACAGCCTACAGACATTTGTAATCGTCACAAGCTACAGTCCAGTCCCTTTTCCGCTAAGGCACAATGCCACGACTCGTGGATGTAAATGCTCGCGCTCAAGTTCTGCGGCCCGGCGAACGGACGAACGGTTCCGGCAAGCCCGTCAGCAGCCGCATCCTTTTGTCAATTCCAGACGCGGAATTTCGCGCCATTCGCCCGTATCTCGAGTTCTATATTTTGGTGCATCACCGTATCCTCCACGAGCCGAGCCAAAAATTGGAGTTCGCTTATTTCCCGAACAGCGGATTAATCTCGCTGGTTGTCGCCACGGAAGATGGAAAGACGGTTGAAGCCGGCGTAGTCGGAAACGAGGGGTTGACGGGAGTGCCTTCCGCCGTTGGCCTGAGGCGAAACCCGTTGCGCGAAGTAGTGCAGGTCAGCGGCGACAGTTTCCGAATCAAGGTGCGTAATCTTCAGAGCATATTGGAAACGGCGCCGCAGCTCCGGATGATCTTGAGCCGCTATGCGGTGTTGCAATGGATGCAAATCGCGCAGACGGCGGCATGCAATCGCCTGCACGAAGTTCAACAACGCCTCGCCCGCTGGTTGCTGATGGCCCAGGACAGGGTGGACTCAGCGTCACTGCCGATCACTCACGATTTTCTGGCGACAATGCTGGGAACGGATCGTCCGAGCGTGAGTTTGGCGGCCGCCATGTTGCAGCGGAAAAACATCATCGCGTACACGCGTGGTGCCGTGAAAATTCTCAACCGCAAGAAACTCGAAGGCTTTGCTTGCGAATGCTACGGAATCATCCAGCAGTTGAATGGTGAGCTGGGACTGAAATAGTTTGCTCCTCGCCGAACAAGCGCGCCGGTTTGCTTATTCCTTACCGGGAACAATCTCGTACCGAAAGCTGATCTCCGCCGTTTTTTTTAGAGTCGCCGCCGCGCCGCAATATTTCTCCAGGCTCAGCTCAATGGCGCGCTTGACGGCCGCCTCATCCAGCTGTCCGCGCAACCGGTAAACGAGCTCCAGCTTTACCCACACGGATGGCGGATCGGCCGCGCGCTCTCCCTGGATTATTATTTCGAGGGACTCCAGCTTTTGCCGTTTCTTCGCCAATATTAGAACGACGTCCGTCGCCGTGCACGAACCCAGTGCGGCCAGCATCAACTCCATCGGTCCCGGCGCGGAATTATGTTCGCGGTTCGCATCGACCGGCACGGCGTGGCCGGAAGGCAGCGTTGCTAGAAATTGCTCATCGCCCACCCATTTCACAATCGCGGTTTGCATGAAGGCGAAATCCTCCGCAGGAAAAGATGCAGGAGAAGCGCCGGAAAAGCAATCGGCAAGAGAAGGGAATAATGCTTGGTTGGGCCTTTAGAGAGTGGCGTCGTCGGAAAATGACGGCCGGTCGTCGGCCGCGACATGTTCGAGAATTGGATGCGGTTGTTGCCGGATCACTTCAACGAATAAACGCACCAGTTCGGGATCGAACTGGGCGCCGGCGCATCGTTCGATTTCTGTCAGCGCCGCTTCCGCCGCGCGCGCCTTCTTGTAGACGCGCGGCGAGGTGATTGTGTCATAGGCATCGGCGACGGCGATTATGCGCGCGCCCAGCGGGATGCGGTCGCGCTCGATCTGCTCCGGATAGCCGGAGCCGTCAAAGAATTCATGGTGGTACTTCACCATCTCGCGAACGTTTCGCAGCGCCACCAGCGGGTCCAGTATGCGCCACCCGAGAACCGCGTGCGATTTCATGGTTTCCCACTCGTCCGCATCGAGCGGTCCCGCCTTATTCAGGATTTCCTCCGGAATTCCCACTTTGCCGACATCATGAAGCAACCCGCCAAGCCGTACTTCCTCCACTTCGATTGGTTTCAGTCCCGCCGCCTGCGCAATCAGAGCGGCATACGTGGACACTTTTCTAGAATGCCCGTGCGTGTACTGGTCCTTGGCGTCCACCGCGTTCGCAAGAGAAGTCATTGTCTCGACCACGGGCGTGGGCAGGCGGTCGAAAGATAAAGACGGGCTTCTCTCGTTCAGCGACTGTGAGAACTGTTCAATCCTTTGGTAGATTTCATTGAATGCTTCCGGCCCCGTTGAAAACTGGCGGTGCAGCATAACGCCCAGGTAGGCCTCGAGCACGTCGCGTTTCCACGTCTTCGAGTCACCCGGCTCACGGCGCTCCGCCGTAAAAACCGCGTTGCCGCCCTGATGTTTTGAGAGATACATCGAAGCATCCGCCACCTGGATCAATTCCTGCGGAGTGGAACCGTGAATCGGATAGGTTGCGATTCCGAAACTCGCCGTGATGTTTTTGTCGCGCAGCAGCGGGTCGGATGCCACCCAGCTTCGGAGTTTCCCCGCAATTTGCCGCGCCTGCTCGACGCTCGTTTCCGGCATCAGGACAACAAATTCATCGCCGCCGTAGCGCGCCACCACGTCTGAACGCCGGCAATTCTGTTCCAGGATCAGCCCCACGCGTTGGAGCACCACGTCGCCTTCCAAATGCCCGTAGAAATCGTTGACGAACTTGAAGCGGTCGAGATCCATCAGCGCCAGGGAGAAAGGCCGGTTCGCGCGTGTCGAGCGTTTCCATTCCGCGGAGAGCGCCTCCATCAGGAAACGGTGCGTCTTCACCCCCGTCAATCCGTCGGTGATGGCCTGCTCCTGGGCTTTTTGGAAGGTCACCGCGTTATGTAGGCCGCCGGCAAAAAGATCGGCCAGCGTGCGGAGCAACTGGATCTCTTCTTCCTCGAATTCCAAAGGCTCCGACGATTCGGCGTAAAGCACGCCCAGCAAATTGTCCGCGACGTTTATCGGCAGTGCGATGGCGGATACGGATCCGGGAAGCACGGGGCGGAGGCTCGTCGCGTTCACTTCCCGCACGATGTCTAGCGTTCCCGTCCGCGCCACTTGGCCCACCAATCCTTCGCCCAACGTAATCCGGCGTCCAATGGCATCACGCCGCGTGCCTGCTTCCGCTTGCACCAGCAATTCCTTCGCGGAATAATCCAGGGTCGCGATGCCGATATGGTCGTAGGGCAACCCTAGTTCGAGCTCTTCCGCCACTTTTGCCAGCATTTCTTCGGGATTCAGAGTCGTGATCGCGTGATTCGAGATTTTGTTCAGCAGGGTCAGTTGGCGCGACTTTTTTTGTTCCTGCGCAAACAGCCGGGCATTTTCCATCGCGATCCCCGCCTGGCTCGCGAGCACGCGCATCAACTCCAGGTGGCTTTCGTCAAACGCGCGTTCCTGGCTGCTGTGAATCGCCATTACGCCGATGGCCCGGTCGTAGAGAATTAACGGGACGCCGCAAAAACATCCCGCGGCACGCGTGGTCTTTACGCCGAGTCTGTCCAATTCGGCCGCGAAATTCTCGCGGATCAGCAACGGCTGTCGTTCGCGAATCATGTATTCGGTCAGACGGTTTCCGGCCGGCCGCACGCGCTTGGGCAGCCTGGTGTTGTCCACCACTTCGAGTTCATAGCGAATCTGCTCATGCGCACTGTCATACGTCGCAATGTAGAAGCTCGCCAGATCGAACAAACGCCGCATCTCGATGTAGATCGTTTCGAACAACGTGCCGGTATCCAGCGTCGAGCTCATCGCCCGGCCAATTTCGTTGAGGATGTGAAGCTCCTCGCTGCGCCGTGAAGTCTGTTGGATCAAATAGCTGTTCTCGACCGCCATGCCGATCTGATACCCGAGCGCCAGCAGCAGCCTCAGTTCCGGAGGCGTGAACGAGCGGCTGTCTGGCGTCCCCAGCAGCAACACTCCCAGCACCCGCTCTTTTGCCTGCAGGCTGATTCCCACCACGGTTCGCAGATTCTGGGCCAGCAAGAGCTCTCGAATGCGCTTGAAGGAAGGCTCCCGCTCGAGCGCTTCCCACATGCCGTCTTTCCCCAGATCGCGCAAGACGACCAATCCGCCCAGGCGTGCAACCAGCTTGACGATCGCATCTTCCAGATTTTCTTCCAGCACTTTCGCGCTGAACTCGTCCGTCAACCCCGTCGTGACCACGGAAATCGGTCCGCTGGCATCTCCGTAATGCAGGCACAGCGCACCGCTCGGAATGCGCACAACGTTGAGCACGCGATCCAGCGCCTGCGCCAGCATCTTCTGAATTTCGCCGCCGACGAAGCTCGAAGTCGCAAGATTCAAGTTCGAAAGAGCCAGCATGTTGCGTTCCACGCGGTGCCGCTCTTCCTCGTACACCGCCATCACCATCAACACGCCGCAAAAAAGTTGAGGTACCAGCAAGGGCAAATGAAGATCGAACTTATTCAACCACGCGCTTCTCGGTTGCAGCAGAATTCCCAAATCCAGCACGCCCCATGTGACAAACGACGCGGCCAGCAGAAAATCCGACGGGGATTCCCGCTTGCGTCCTTCCTGCCAGAAAACGCGTGCCACAACGAACAGGAGTAGTGCTACCCCGAGATACAACGAGACGGATACCCACGCCTCCGTATGCGCCACGGCCCACAGAGCCGCAATCACGGCCACACCAGCAGTGGTGCCAAGCCGCGCCGTCATCCTTCCGTAGAGACGCGCTGCCGTCAGAAACAGCAGCGCTGCCACGGCCAGCAGCCACTCCTCGACGGCCAAAACCCACGCCGGACGTCCCAGCCACAATTCCAGCACGCCGCCCAGAGAAGTCAGGGCCACCGCCAGCCAGCCGCCCGCCCAGACGAGGAGGTAGCTTTGCCGCTTCAGCGCGTAGACGTACGTGAAGAACGCGGCCAGAAGCATGGCTCCGGCCAGCAGGACGACTCCGACGATGCCCGCCTGAGTCAACAATTCATAGCTCCAATAAGAAATCGGCAGGGATGCTCTGGGAGGATAACAGAATTTGCCGCGGACAAAGCGCCGCGTGCTTGTGCGGTTGACGTTCCGCGCAATGCTCTCCCAAGCGAGCCTTTCCCCCGGTTTGCGCGGCAAACAACTGCGTCTGCCGCGGCCGGTTCCGTCGCCCAACTATAAAATTCCGCTCGTGATGCGGCAACGGTACGACGGTACTTTTGAACCCTGTTCTATGTAAACCTTCTATTGCTTTCCCATAGGGAATCTGCCATCCTTCCGCTTGACATCCCATAGGAGATGCGAATCATCATGGCAGCCAAAACAAGCGAAGACACGGACGAAAAAACCAGCGAAAAGACCGGCGAAAAAACCGACGTCCAGCAGGGAACTCTCGCGCTGATGATTCTGAAAACGCTCGACTCCATGGGCGACCTGCACGGCTACGGAATCGCTCGCCGCATCGAGCAAACCAGCGGCAATTTGCTCTCTTTGAACTACGGAACGCTCTATCCCGCGCTTCTCAAGCTCGAACAAGAGGGTTACGTCGCCTCCGAATGGGGGCTTTCGACCAACAATCGCAAGGCAAAATTCTACAAGCTGACGCGCGCCGGGCGGAAACAACTCGAACGCGAAGCGAAAGACTGGGAACAGACTACGGCGATTGTTGCGCGGTTCTTGTCACCCGCAAGCGAACGCCCATGAGAACCGTGTCCCGGCGGGTGCCCCGTCCTGAGCGCCCGTTATGAACTATGGCGCGAAGGGTGGTTTTTTTGCTTTGCCTTCGTCGGTCTTACGTCGGCTTATGTAGGGCCCGTCTCAGTGCCCGACAAAGATGGGCCGTTTACCCTGCTTGCCCTGTTTACCCTGACGAAGGAAGGGAGCGATTCTGCGAAGGGACGCAGGAAGGACGGCTGCTCTTGTAGCTCATGTCCCGCCAGCGCGCTTAGCGCTGGCTGACATGAGGCCCTTTGTCGCAGCCAGGCTTAAGCCTGTAACTACGGATTTGGAGGAGGGAATTCCCATGAGGACGTTGCGCGCTTGGCTTTTGCGTTTCACCGGAATTTTTGCTCGCCGACGCCGCGACCGGGAATTCGCCGAAGAGATGGAAAGCCATCTCCAGCTTCACATCGAAGACAATCTCCGCTCGGGCATGACGCCCGCCGAAGCCCGCCGCCAGGCGCTCATCAAATCGGGTGGCGTCGAGCAAACCAAAGAAACTTACCGCGACCGCCGCGGCATTCCGTTCCTCGAAACGCTTCTGCAAGACATCCGCTTCGGTCTTCGCATGCTGCGCAAGTCCCCCGGCTTCACCGCCGTCGCCGTCCTCACCCTCGCCCTCGGCATCGGCGCCAACACCGCTATCTTCTCGGTCATCGACGCCGTTCTCTTGAATGGCCTTCCGTACCCGGACGCCTCTCGCCTCGTCATTCTCAACGAGTCTCTCCCGAAGATGCCGGACACGAACGTTTCCTGGCCGGATTTTCTGGACTGGCGTGCCCAGAGCCGAGCTTTTGAGCAAATGGCAGCTTATGCTCCTAACACATCCACTCTCCTTGGCGCGGGCGATCCGGTAGTGATCCCGGTCCAGTTTGTCTCGCCCTCCTACTTTTCTCTCCTCGGCATCAGGCCGTATCTCGGACGCCTGCTCGATGCGAGCGATGACCAGAGCAAGGGCGTTGCAGCGGTTGTGATTACCTATTCCCTATGGCGAAATAGATTGAAGAGCGACCCGGCAATCGTGGGGAAATCGATTGATCTCGAAGGCTATTCCACTCCCGTCGTGGGAGTATTGCCGCCCGATTTTCATGACTTCGCGGGGAAACCGGACGCGTACGGCGCTATCGGTGGGATGTCCGGGTCCCCTGGCTACACCGACCGCGCGAACCATCCGGGAATTCTCGTTCTGGGGCGATTGCGCCCCGGTACTTCGCTCGACACAGCTCGGACGGAAATGGACACCATCATGGCCCGCCTCGACCGGCAGTACCCAAAGTCCGACCGGGGCGAGCGCGCGACCGTAACACCCATTTTCACCAGTTATCTGGGTTCAGACGAGAGGGTCCTTCTTCCGCTGTTTGCAGCCGTAGGTTTCGTTCTTCTGCTGGCCTGCGCGAATGTCGCGAATCTTTTCATGGCTCGCGCCAGCTTGCGCCGCCGGGAACTGGGCGTGCGTGCTGCTCTTGGCGCCTCGCGCTCGCGGCTGATTCGCCAGCTCCTCGTGGAGAGCCTGCTACTTTCTTTTCTGGGCGCAGGTCTCGGACTGCTCGTCGCCTTCGAAGCTGACAAACTTTTCCTGCAACTCGAACCTGCGATTATTCCGCACAGTCAGGCGGCTGTATTGGACCCTACCGTGCTCGCATTCACTCTAGTAGCGGCGCTGCTCACTACAGTTCTCTTCGGCTTGATCCCTTCCTGGCAGACCACTCGCCTGGACTTGAGCTATTCTCTTAAGGAATACAGTCGAGACGCCTCGAGTCCGTCTTCTCAGAGAAGACTGCGCTCCGCGTTGCTCCCGTTTGAAATTGCCATCGCTCTAGTGGTCGTCGTTGCGTCTGCGTTGATGATTCGCAGCCTCGCGGCAACTCTCTCGGTAGATCCTGGCTTTGACGCCAAACATGTTTTGGCTCTCGACATTCAGATTCCCGGGAACAAGCTTAACAAGAACGGATACATCATGAACTTCGTTTCCCAAACGCTAGACCGCATCAGCCATTTGCCGGGCGTGCTTGCGGCCGGCGCGGCGATGAATCCGCCGCTCATAGGCCTGCGCTGGACTTCTCCCTACGTCCTTGCAGGCCAGCCTGAACCTCCACCGACCGAATGGCCGGACACCGCCTTGAATATGGTCACTCCCGATTATTTCCGCACGATCGGAACTCCCTTGCTCGCCGGGCGCTATTTCACCGAATCCGACAACGCAACTTCCATTGCCGTCGCCATCGTAAATCGGACGATGGCCCTGCGCATTTCACCGAACGCAAGCGCCGTCGGCAAACAGCTTCGCGTGCGCTATGCCGCTCATCCTCTCGTCCAAGTTATCGGCGTGGTTTCGGACCTCAAACAATACGGTCTGAACACGAAAGACTGGCCGGAAGTCTTCGTGCCCTTCGCGCAAATGCCAGTGAGTTTCATGACTCTGATGATCCGCGCTTCCGACAACCCATCTTCTGTTGAACGCGCGGCAACTCTCGCCATCCACCGCGTGAACCCGGAACAACCCGTCTCCCACGTCGTTCCGTTAGCCTCTTATATCTCCGCATCGGTCCGGCAGCAGAGATTCCTCGCCTGGCTCCTCGGAGCCTCTGGAGTTCTCGCCCTGATCCTGGCCGCGGTCGGGGTCTATGGCGTCGTCGCCTACAGCATTTCGCAACGCACCCACGAAATCGGCCTTCGCATGGCTCTCGGCGCCCAGCCGCGGGACATCCTCCGCCTCGTCGTCCGCCAAGACATGTTGCTTGCCGCCATTGGCGTAGTCTGTGGGATTGGCAGCGCGCTGGCTCTGACGCGATTTTTGCGCAGCTTGTTGTTTGAGATTAAACCCACCGACCCGCTCACGTTTGTCGGCGCTGCGATTCTGCTGACGTTGGTCGCATTGGCCGCGTGTTACATCCCCGCGCGCCGCGCCATGCGCGTCGATCCCATGGTCGCCCTGCGCCACGAATGAGTTTGGTAACCTGTGTACCGCAGGCCGGCAGCGCTGGCCACTGACCACTGACCACTGACCACTGACCACTGTCTCTCCCTCTCTTACAGCCACAACAACTTTCGCTGCGATCCGCATCGTGCTAGCGTTGTCGAAGAGCGAAAATTCGATGATGCAGACGATGTATGGCAACAAGCGAATGAAAACTGGAACCATGGCGAAGACGAACAACGAAGGACTCTGCGACGCACGCCCCCGCTCCGCGTGCTTCTCGCTCTTTATGCGTTTTTCAAATTCTAATCGAGTAAATATGGGAAATTAGAACCTCATGCAACTCACTGAAAACAAACCAGCGAGGTCATTTCTAATCGAGCTTTTTTGCACTTTTTTAAGCGGCAACCTGATTCCCCAGCTACGAACCCGGTACGCGCAAACGACGCGCAGCCCTTCGTTCCTCAGGGTGAACAGGGCAAACGGCGCCTCAGAGACGCCAAAACTTCCCCGAAAACGCCCAATCTTGATCGGTAATGAAACGCACAGTCACGTTTTTCTAAATCCCACGCAATCAACGACATCCATTTTCTTGATCGGTAACGAATTCACATTGTGTCGACGCTCCAACAGCCTGCGTCTGTGCCGGATTCTAACCGGGGCAAATTCCGGTGCCGCCCCTCGGCATACCGTCGCGAAAACTCGATTTTGCGCCGTCCTTCCGTTAAGATGTACGTTTTCCAGAACACGAAGGGATCGCGCAGAACGCGCCCCAAAATTATGTCCGCTGACTCAAAACCTCGCGTCCGCTTCGCGCCCTCGCCCACGGGCTATCTCCACGTCGGCGGCGCCCGCACGGCCCTCTTCAACTGGCTGTTCGCGCGTCACGAAGGCGGCACGATGATCCTGCGCATCGAGGACACGGACGTCGAGCGCAACAAACCGGAGCTCGTCGACGGAATTCTCGCGGGTTTGCGCTGGCTCGGCGTTTCGTGGGACGAAGGCCCGTACTTCCAGTCGCAGCGCCTGGAAATGTATCGCGCCGCGGCCGAACGCCTGCTCGCGAGCGGCGCTGCCTTTCCGTGCTATTGCAAAGCGGTTCAGTATGCGGGTGCCGATGCCATTGTCGAAGGCGAAGAAGGCGCGGAAAAAGCCGCGCGCACTCCTCCTTGCCCGTGCCGTGATTTAACTCCCGCCGAACGCGCGGAAAAGGATCGTCAGAGTTTGCCGCGCGCGATTCGCTTTGCATCTCCGCGCTCTGGCGTCACGCGATTTGAGGACGCCGTCTTCGGCCCGCGCGAAGTCCAGAACAGCGAGATCGAGGATTTCGTCCTATTGCGTTCATCCGGCTTGCCGACGTATCAGCTCACCGTTGTTGTTGATGACATCGACATGCGCATCACGCACATCATTCGCGGCGCCGATCATCTTTCGAACACGCCCAAACAGGCGCTGCTCTACGAAGCGTTGGGCGCCACGCCGCCGATTTTCGCTCATGTGCCTTTGATTCTCGGGCCGGATCGTACGCGACTTTCGAAACGTCACGGCGCGACCAGCGTCACTTCTTACGCTGACGATGGTTTTCTTCCGGAGGCGTTTCGCAATTTTCTCGCGCTCCTCGGATGGTCCACCGGTTCCGACGAGGAATTTCTCCGCACCACGGATCTCATCGACCGTTTTTCGCTTTCGGGTGTCAGCCGCACAAACGGCATTTTCGATCGCGACAAACTCGAATGGTTCAATTCGCAATATTTGCAGAAGCTTCCGATCGATGAATTGCTTCCGTACGTCAAAACCGAATTGCAGCGCGCCAGCCTGTGGCGCGAGGAATGGGACGGCGCCGAACACGAATGGTTCACGCATACCGTCGATATTCTTCGCCCGCGGACGCGCCTGCTTCCGGATTTTGCCACGTGGTCGCGCGCGTTTTTCTCAGACGATTTTGACTACGACCCCGAAGCGCGAAAAAAATTCTGGAAGGATCCGAAGCTGCCGGATTTGCTGGGCAAATTAGCCGACGCGCTGGAGGCGCTGCCGGATTGGAATCACGACTCCTGCGATCATGCGCTTCGCGCTCTGGCCGAAGCCGAAGGCGTCAAGGCAGGATTGCTGATCAACGCAACTCGCGTCGCGATCGTCGGGCGCGCCGTCGCGCCGCCGCTTTTTGAAACCATGCTCGTGCTTGGCAAGCCGCGCGTCATCGCGCGTCTCCGCCGCGCACTCCCTGTCGTTTCGCCCGGATAGATGGGATGCTGTTTCGGAGGTTTTTCCGCCGCCGGATCTTCGAGGCGACAAGATTTACGTATTGCCGCGCCGTGCGCGAGAAATGTTCGGTGATTGCTTTCGCCTGCGATTCGCGGACGCTATTTTTCGCGAAAGCCTATTTTGGCTTGCCGCTGAAAATTTCCGGGGACATCGCCCGCGCCTTCGTTCCTGCCGGCGCGATGTCAATTTTCGCGATCACCGGAATTTTCACCGGCGGCAGGCAGGCGCTGTCGTTGCAAGCCTGGTATTCCAGCGTAAATGGGACGCTCATTTTTCCGAGCGGCGCAGTGGCGCTTGCGGAAAATTTGGCGCGGACGGTAAATTGCTTGGTGTAAACCGACAGAGGCTTGTCCGAAAACGAAAGCTTCAAATTCTTTCCTTCCGGATAGAGCGTTTGCACTTCCTTGATTCCCGTGGGTGCCTTCGCCGTTAAGTTCGTCGGAATTAAATAATCTTCCGAAACTTTGTGCGCGTTCATGTGAAATCCCGGCATGATTCCCACCACCACGCCGACTTCAAATGTGCTCCCGCGCGGCACAGGTGCGAGCGACACGTACGCCTTCGGGCTGGCGACTGCAGAGGCTGCCGGCAATGAACTTTGCGCACGCGCGAGCGGGGCGCACACGAGCCAGACAAAAGAAATCAGCGCCGCAGCGAAAATTGCGTTACGCGAGATTTCGCGATTTAGCTTTTTCATTTTTACACCGTCACAGGCGAGCCCAGTTGCTGGCTCAGAATTCTGCTCATCACCTGGTCGAGAGTCTCGCCGGATTTTTCCAGCACAAACGCTTTTTTTCCTTCCGACCATCCGAGCTTAAAACTGGTGGTCAGCGCGGAAATCCAAATTTGCCGTACCGGAGAATTCGGGCTGATCACGAAGCGCGTTTCGTCATCATCCTCGAATAAAATTTCAATCTTCCCGCTGCCGCCTTCCACTTCGAATCCGCGTTCGTCGCCGATTTCGAGGAGCCTCTTCTGGAGGCGCTCGAAAACTTCCTCGCATTGTTTCTGAAATTCCCGTTCGTCCATCATAATTTTGTTCGAATTTGCGGAAACACGGTTACAGTTTACTTACGAATGCGCCGCGATTTGTTTTTCGATTTCCGATTGCAACTGGTCGTGATTCACCAAGCCAATGAAGCGCTTGACGATTTTCCCGTCGCGCGAGATGAGCACGCTGGTCGGCAAACCGATCAGGCCGCCGAATTTTGCGGCAATATCGTCATTGCCCAATATGATGGGATAACTCATGATCAGCTTCGCGCCATCCACATCGAACTGAGTTTTTTGCACAAACGGATCGACCACTTTCTTGCCCTCGTCGTCCATGGCGACACCCAAAATCGTGAAACCCTGGCTCGCGTACTTCTGCTGGAAGCCAATCATCCAGGGAATTTCAACGCGGCAAGGCTCGCACCAGGTCGCCCAGAAATTCACGAGGACCACTTTGCCTTTCAAGCTTGCAAGGGGCAAATCGCCGCCTTGCAATTCGGGGAATGTCACATTCGGCTCACTCGGTAAGCCGGGGTTGGCCACAAATTTTGTTTTCGAGCCGTCGCCCACCGCGACGCCCATGCCTTTACATCCAGCGAACGCAACGGAAAACGCGACAATAAAGACTGCGGCGGCGACACATCGCGAAATAGTCGGACTCATCAAAAACCTTTCCCTTACAACGAAAAACGATTCAGAAATGTCAGTTTACCCGAAAGCCACGTCAGCCGGTTCATGAAAATCAGCGCGCCGATGGCCAGCAGGAGAACTCCGCTGAAAATTTCGACCATGTGAATGTGTCGGCGGAAGCGCTTGTAGAATTTAAGAAATTGCCCAATTCCCACGGCCGTCAGCAAAAAGGGAATCGCGAGTCCGGTCGAGTACGCGGCAAGCAGGAGAACACCTTTCATCACGGTGTCTTGCGTGGCGGCCATGGCGAGCACGGTCGCCAGGATGGGCCCGATGCACGGCGTCCATCCGAACGCGAAAGCGAATCCCATCAAGAATCCGCTAACCACGCCCGGTTGCCCGCCCAGGTTCCGGAAATGGGCGTCGCGATTCAGCCAGCGCGTCAGGGCCGGGCCTAACAAGAAAATCAGCGCAATGGCAAACAAGTGAATCGGGCGGAAATTGCGGGAATATGTGGGCATCCAGAATGCCATTGCAATTCCCGCAGCCACGAGCAAAGCGCCGATCAGCACCCCCACGCGTATGGAAATTTTCGCGAGGGCTCCAATCAAATGAAGGCCGAAGAGAAGAACGAAAGCGCCGGCGAAGGGCGCGAGCGCATTGCGATTACTCAGCAGAAACGTTCCGACCGCGGTGGCCGAAGCGCCAAAGCTGATGAACACAACCGAAAATCCGATGACGAAGGCAAATGCCGAGCGAAGCAATTCACCGCGCGAACCTTTTCCCTGTTGAAGCTGGTCGACACCGATGCCGGAAAGCATCGAGATGTACCCGGGCACGAGGGGCAGAACGCAAGGGGACAAAAACGAGATCAGCCCCGCCAGCAGCGCCGTAAATGCGGTGACGTTCACCTGCTATACCTACGCTCTCGATTCCAGCATTGGATGTCTCGCGCGCCGATACGACTCATGCGACGCCCGTCGATTTTCGCACACGAATGCCCAAAGCGCACGCGCCGCTGCCGGAGTGGAGTGGCGCTTCGCTTTCCTGAAGCAGCGATTGTTTTTCGGTACATTGGGAATTCGGCGGGGAGTTCACGGTAGATTCGGACGGCGCTGGTGCCACTGCGTCGCGCTTTCATACGCTGCCGCGATCTGCAGCAGCCTGCCTTCGCCCCATGGGGGTCCGTGCAAACCCATGCCGACGGGCAAGCCGCTCCGGGTAAATCCGCAGGGCAGGGAAATCGCGGGGAAGCCCGTGAAATTCGCGGGACGATTCATTCGGACCAACGCGCCGCGCACGGATTGCGATTCGCCGGCGATCTCGACGGCATCCTCTCCGATGCGCGATGCCGCAATAGGGACGGTGGGCGCAATGATGGCGTCAACGATTTGAAAGGCGGCGCGAAAATCCGCCCGCACTTGCTCGCGCGCCTGCTGCGCCCTCAAATAATCGACCGCGCGCACGGCGCTGCCCATCGCGAGGCGCTTGCGCACGTCTTCGCCGTAATCCGCGGCGCGCGCCGGAAAATATCCCTGACTTTCGTGATATTCGAGCGCTTCGGCGAGAGCGATTTGCGTGCTGGGCTCAACGGACTCGGCAATATGTGGCAATGAGACCTCTTCCACGCGCGCGCCGAGAGTCTCGAAGATTCTCGTTGCCATTTCGATGGCGTGTTTGATTTCGGGGTCCACGCGCTCGAAGAAATATTCGCGCGGCCGGCCGAGGCGCAATTGTATTTTCTTCCCGCGCTTTGGCAGACTTGCGCGTGCTGCTCTGTAAAAAGTCTGCATCGATTTCTCGCGTTCGCAAATCGTGTCGAGCATGATGGCCGCGTCGGCAACCGTTCTCGCAAGGGGGCCCGCGTGATCGAGAGTGACCGCCAACGGCACGATTCCCTTACAGCTGACGCGACCGAAATTTGGTTTAAGCCCGACAATCCCGCAGAGCGCGGAGGGAATGCGGATTGAGCCGCCCGTGTCCGTTCCAAGGGAGGCGAATCCCATTCCCGTTGCGACGGCGGCCGCGGAACCGCCGCTCGAGCCGCCGGGTATGCATTCGAGGTTCCACGGATTCCGCGCGGGGCCGTAATGCGGATTTTCCGTGGTGATTCCATAGGCGAATTCGTGGAGGTTTGTTTTGCCGATAAGCACGGCGCCCGCGCGCGAGAGTTTCATGGCCACATCGGCGTCCGTCGGCGGGACATAGTTTTCGAGGATTTTCGAACCGGCTGTGGTGCGCACGCCTTCCGTGCAAATATTGTCCTTGAGCGTGACGGGAATTCCGTGCAGCGGGCCGCGATATTTTCCGCGCGTGATTTCGCGTTCAGCGGCGCGAGCCTGACGCATCGCACGTTGGGCAGTGACAGTGATGAAGGCGTTGAGCCGAGGATTGAGCGTTTCTATTCGATCGAGCGCGGCCTGCGTAAGTTCCACGGGCGAAATCTTCTTCTTACGCAGCAGGGCCGCCGCGCCGGCAATCGTCAAGTAGTGCAGTTCGTCTTTCACCATCACCTTTTAAAAAATAGTTTCCTGCCGCCGCAGGTTTCCGAACGATCCGAGGTTTGCTATCAAGAACACGACACGAAATTGATTTTCGTTTCGCACCGCGCCCAGCGACAGCCTTCTATATTCGAAACCGATTCCGCAGCACGAACCATTGTAGGAGAGCTGCACAATCTGGTTTTGAAAGCGGCTCTGGCTGACGTCATAGCTGAAGCCCAGAGCCGTGTTCCATCCGCGACGGTTTAGGCTGCCGTAACCCCCCAGCGCGCGCACCTGATTTGACCGAGGCAAAAGGATTCCCGGATTCAGGGAAGACGTCGTGGGAATGCTGAGCGTGGAGAAATCCGCGAGTGTTAAAAATGATTCGCGATAGGGGCGGATTTTCACGAGAGAGCCAATCGCCGTCAAGCGATTGCGCTCGGGATCGAAGTCGACGCGAAACTGCGTATCGAAACGGCCGCCGGGCTCGATCCGCAAGTCGCTGATGATGGGCGAAAAGTGATGCAAGCTGTCGGCGAATGCAAACGGTGTGAGCGAATCGAGCGCCTGAAATACATTGCGCGCGTCTGGAACCAGCGCGTCGCCGAACGTAGGATTAAAATAATATTTTTGCGTGAGGTCCCAACTGGCCACTTCCTGCGCGTTGCCATCGCCTTCGCGCCGGTAGAGGCGCTGCGTGAGGCCGTACTGGAGATCGTTGGTGTCGGTCAGGGTGTCGTCTTCGTCGAAGTGCAAGAATCTGCCAAAGTCCGTTACGCCGTTCACATAGTGATACTCGACCTTGGGTGCGATCACGTGCTTCCATTTCGTCGCGCCGTCATCCCAGATGCGATCAAAAGAAGGGGGCTGCAAGGCCAGGGAAAATTCCTCCGTGGTGCGCACAAAAGAGCGGTCGACGAAAACTCCATTCTGCAATTGTCCGCCGTAGCGCAGCGAGCGCAGCGTGAAACTGGGGGTGACGCCCAGCCAGGGGCCCCAGCGGAGCGGCATCGTCACGTTTGGCGCAAATTCCGTTCGCGACACGAATGACGGTGTTTCGAATCCCGGCGGCACATTGGTGTCGCGGTGCACCGCGTCGGCAAAAAAGTCGAAACCGACGTACAACGGCAGCTTTTGCCACGGTGCGCGGTCGACGGAACTGACGCGAATTTCCGGCGCTGTTCGCAGATCGATTGAAGTGTCCGGCTGCGCACTCAAGAAGTTTTTGTAGCTCAGGGAGGCGACGCTGAAGTTGAAGCCGTCGATGTTTTTGGTCAGGAAAGCGGTGTTTCGGACTTCGGAATTCACGGCCTGCTCGAATGTTTCGGAAAATGCGAGGCGGAAGGTAAGGGAAGACAGTTGGTCAATATCCGCAACGGCGCGCCAGCCGTGGGGCAGCAGCGCATCGAAAAAGACATGATATTCGTGGCCGCCCTGCTTGGTGACGACGCCGCCGGGAACGGCAATACCGCGATCAAGCACACCAAAGTAATTCGCTGTGAGCGTCGCGTTCTGCCACGGCTTCATGCGAATATCGCCCACCTGGCTCCAACCGCGGCGGCTTAAATATTCCGCTCCCAGGGTTGCGTCCATCCATTCCGTGGGCGTCCAGTAGAACGAGTCTCCGAAGACAAAGCCCTTGGCTGTGGTGTTCCCGACGTCCGGAATCAGAAAACCTGATTGGCGGAGTTTCCTGGCAATGGGCACTGAAGCGTAGGGAAGATAAATAATCGGCACGTAAAAAAGGCGGAAGGAAGCGTTATCCAGCGCCACGGATTTCTGCAAATGAATGACGGCTCTTGGGGCATAGAACTTCCACTGCGGCCTATTGGGTTTGCACACCGTCACCCAGGCATGAGTGACCACAAACGTGTCGTCGTCGGTGCGTTCCACCGTGGCTGCCGCGAATGTAAGTGGGTTCGGGCTGACCAGTACGCTCGGATTGGAAAGGTGTTGCGCCGTCACTGTGCCACGCACGTTCTGAAACGAACCGCGGCCGGTTTGCATGTTAAATGTTCCTTCATCCGCGTCCATGTGCTGCAACTGGTAATCGAATTGGACGTGCCCGCGCGCAGTGGCTATTTTTGTGTCTTCGTTATATTCGACATGATCGGCGCGCAAACGGATGGCCCGGTACAAAATGTCGACGTGCCCGTCGGCGTAAAAAAGTTTTCCGGCCTGCTTCTGCGTGTCTGCCTCGAGAGTCATTTCGGTATTTTGCGTTTTCGTGCGCGTTCGCGGGTGGGGCCGCGTTTGCGCGAGGGCACAAGCAGGCAGCAGCAGTGCTACGCATAGCAATAGCGTCGCGAGTCTTCGTTTATTTGGGTGAATCGGGAAGCGGTTGTCGATCCAATCGCGCATCGTTTCGAGGAAGTTAGGAGCGTAACACGCTCCGCTGCTTTTGTAGCGCCAGGTTTTCTTGCTCTGCTTCAGCGCGATGACCGACAAGGCGTTTCGTGACGTCCGGTGAGCGTTATCTGATTCGAGACACGCGCCGGTGGATTTCTGTGCGTCGTGGCGACGTCAATCTGTTACGATGTGTCCGTTCCTCATGGGACTCCGGTCCGCAGCGCAAAACGAACCGGTGATTCAAGTTTGTCCGCAATGTGGCGCGGTAAGTAATCAGGCAGTTGACGTGTGTCCATTTTGCGAATCTGCGTTTGCGGCGGCCCAGCCCGCTCACGCGGCGCAAGCGCGCGTTCCCACCCCCTCTGAAGAACCAGAATGGCGCCGCGAGGTTGCCCGACGCATGGAAGTCTATCGGTTGCGGCGGCACCCATCGGAAGATGAGGAGGAATCGCAGCCAGCTTTGCCCTTTAATCACAATAATTCTCGCGAAGTAATCACGACGGCCACGGTGCCGCGCACGCTCGCACGCCTGCGCCCGACGCAACGCGTAGAAATACGCGTCACGCAGCCGCAACTCGATTTCTCCGTGGTCGAAAATTACCGGGTGCATCCGGAGGGTGCATCGGCACCGGTGGCGGAATTGGCGAGCCGCCGGCTCGCTGGAGCCCTGGACGCGGCGATGGTGCTCGGCGTATTCGTCGGCTTTCTTGGGCTTTTCCGCTCGATGGGGGGGCAGCTCGGATTCGTGCGCATGGATTTCGCGGTGTACGCGGCAACGTTCTTCTTGATCTACGCGATTTATTTCTGCTTGTTCACTCTTTTTTCAGGCGCGACTCCCGGCATGCACGTGCGCGGTCTCGCCGTTGTGGCGCTGGATGGCACTTTCCCTGAGACGCGTCAGCTTCTGTGGCGCAGTCTTGGCTATTTGCTCTCTGGAGCGACGTTGACGCTCGGTTTCGTCTGGGCGCTGTGGGACGAAGACCGGATGACGTGGCACGACCGCATCTCGCAGACCTACATCACCACCGCATCTGAAGACGATTCCGATCCCACTGATCAAGTACGGTAATTCGCCACAGGAACGAATCAGGTAGTCCAGAATTTGTGAACCACAAACTGCGAAACGTAACAGGGCACAACGCGAACCTGCTTAAATGCAAAGTGTCGCGCGGCCATCCGTGGGCGATTGACGCGCATCGAAACATTTTGATGCGGGGCTGATACCGGGGCGATTGCATGGCCCCTGATAAAGACGGCCCGGGGATGCTATAATCTGAGTTGCTCGAGCGGGCTGTTTGCAGGCGAAACGGCAAAGCGCCGGGCACGGGAAAAACACATGAGTTCATTTTGGAAGAAGGTTGTCGTTGTCCTGTCGGTGCTGATCTTTGCGTATGTGGCAGTGGGCTACGTGAAGGGCAAAACCGGCGACGACAAATCTTACATTTCGCTGACCGTCTATAGCGAAGTGCTGCAACGCATACAGGACAATTACGTCGACCAGCCGGACATCCACAAGGTTACTTCCGGCGCCCTTCATGGACTGCTCGATTCCCTCGACCCGCAATCGAGTTATTTGAGCCCGCTTGAGTACACCGACTACAAGCAAAAAGTTGACGACAAATCGAAGGGCGGGATTGGCGTGGTTATTTCAAAGCGCTTCGGTTACGTGATCGCGGTTTCCGTTCTTCCGGACAGCCCCGCGCAGAAAGCCGGGCTTCACGATGGCGATCTGTTCGATTCGATCGCGGGCTTCCCGACCACGGAAATGTCCATCGGGCAGGCGCAGGTTCTGCTGACGGGGGAGCCGGGGCAGACCGTGAAGGTGGATGTGATTCGCCGGGGCACGCAGCAACCGTTCAGCGTGACAATGACCTACACCAAGCTTCAGTCGCCGCATGTCCTGCAGGAGGAGATGCAGAAGGACATCGCCTACATTCGCGTGCCTGCTTTCGAGTCTGGAACGACGAAGCAAATTCGCGACAAGCTGGTGGAGTTCCAGCGCCAGGGTGCCAAGAAGCTGATTCTTGATTTGCGCGATTGCGCGTCAGGCCCGTCAAATGAGGGAGTCGATGCGGCGCAGCTTTTCCTGACTTCCGGCACGATTGCAACGCTTCGCGGACAGACGGTGGCGACGCAGACTTTCTCCGCTGACGCTTCGAAGGCCGTATGGAAAGGGCCGATGACCGTATTGATTTCAAACGGCACGGCGGGACCCGCCGAAATTGTTGCCGCCGCGGTCGCGGATAATCATCGCGGAGATACCGTCGGCGAAACGACTTTCGGCACGGCTTCGCAACAAAAGATAATCACATTGGATGACGGCGCGGCGCTGATTCTTACCGTCGCCAATTATTTTACGCCCAATGGCAAATCCATTCCGAAGGAAGGCGTTGAGCCGACCGTTCAAGTGAATCCGCAAGCCGTAAACGACATCGCACAGCTCAACCAAAATCAGCTTGCGCCGCCCGCTCCCGGGCAGCTTCCATCCGCTGATGATCCCGTCGTAAAACGGGCCATTGAGATTCTGCAGGCTCCTGCCGCCGCGCCGAAGGCCGCTTGATTCGCGCGTGGCGGTGAAAAGCGCGCGGACACGAACTCACAAACCGGATTTCTCCTCGCGTATTGTTTTTTTCTTTTTGGCGATTGCGCTTCTTGCCGCCGGTTGCCAGAAAAAACAGTTACGCAAATCTGAACTGCGCTCGATTACGCGCGATCTGGTGGCCGTGGCCCAAAAAGCAGCGGGGCGCGACACTGAAATCGTAATCCGCCCGGAAGTGGGTGCACGGCAGGGCGAACGCGGGCGACTTGTCGCCGACGATATTTTTATCAATTTGCCGGACGCCGCAAAAGCCCCCGCGGTTGAAAGTGCGCTCGACCGTGCGGCGGCGCGTTATCGTCTGGCGCGCGTCCCGCGTTTCAGTTCAGCCGATGTGATTCGCTTTGATTACTGGCTGAATGGCCGCCGGACACATTCGATTCACATCACCCTGCCGAATTTGACGAATGCGAATCGAGCGGAGGCGGAACCGGCGAGCGGTTCCCGCCTTGCCATTATTATCGACGATCTCGGCAACGATCCCGCGCCCGCCGAAGCGCTTCTGAGACTTCCTTACCCGCTTACACTTTCCATTTTGCCGGATCAGACGCATTCCGCGGAAATTGCGGACGAGGCGTTCCGCCGCGGCGATCAAGTGATGCTTCATCTTCCGATGGAATTTGAAGGCAATGCGGCCAAGCCGGAAGCCGTCGAGTTGCGCGTGGGCATGCGCGCCGGCGAAGTCGATCGCTTGCTTGCGCGGATGCTCGCAGCCGTTCCGCACGCCGCGGGCATAAATAATCATGAAGGATCGCGCGCGACGGCCGATCCTGCGCTGATGGCCGACGTCATGGCGGTTCTTCGGGAGCGCAATCTTTTCTTCGTCGACAGCCGGACCACCGCTGCGACGGTCGCATATGATGCCGCGCGGCAGGCGGGCGTGCGCGCCGCGTCGCGCAACGTTTTTCTCGACGACGTGGAGACTCGCGAGGCAATTCTGCGGCAACTCGAGCTCGCCGGGCGCGATGCCGCGAAGCAAGGTTCTGCGATTGCCATTGGCCATCCGCATCCCGCGACAATCGCCGCGCTCGCGCAGGCGCTGCCGCAACTCAAAGCTCGCGGCGTGCACCTGGTGTTTGCGTCAGCCTTGGTACACTGAAGCGACTTTCTTTCTGACGAAATGGCCTTCTTCAGTGGAGAATATCTGAGAGCAATTCCATCACGCGTTCGGCGATTGCGCCTGCCGACGTGAGCGCAGGCGATTCCATGCCGATGAGCTGCACGACGTTTGGAAATTGCGGATCGCGCTGGATGATAAAATCGCTCGCATGATGGCTGCCGGGCGGCGCGAGTTTCGCGCGAATCCCCGTGTAAGCGGGCATCAGGTCCTCCGCGCGAATTTCTGGCAACATCGGTTGCGCCATGCGGACAAAATCCTCAACGGGCGGCCGGTTGCTCTCATAGTCATTTTTATCCGCGATGTAATGCGCCGTGGGTCCGATGAGCACGGTGTCCCAGAGCGTCCTGGTCAAATGCACGCCGAGGCTCAATCCCTCCGGATGCGGAAGCGGGTACACGAGGCCGCGCACCAGGTCGCTGCGAGCGCGCACAATCTCACAATACTCGCCACGCACAGGGTAAATGCGATGCTTCGCCATGGCGGAACCCATCAGCCCGGCGATTTCATCGGCGAATAATCCTGCGCTGTTTACCAGACAACGAGTTTCAATTTCGCCCGCGGAACTTGTGACGCGCACCAGATCGCCTCTTGCGTCGATTTTCTCGACTTTGGCGTGCGTCACGATGTCCGCGCCTTGCTCGACGGCAATTCGCGCGTACGCCTTCACCAATTCCTCGCTTGCCACAATGCCAGTGGAGGGCACTTCGATTGCAGCCGTTCCCGCGATGTGGGGTTCGCGCGCGCGAATCGCGGCGGCGCCGATCAGGCGCAATCCTTCGACGCCGTTTGCACGGCCGCGCTCGATCAATTCAGTGAGTTTTGGTTCTTGCTCGCGCGATGTGGCGACGACGAGCTTGCCGGTGTTGCGGTGAGGAACGCCGTGCGCGGCGCAAAATTCGTACGTGAGTTTATTTCCGCGAACGCACAGAGACGCTTTCAGCGAGCCCGGAGTGTAATAAAGGCCGGAATGAATTACGCCGCTGTTTCGCGAACTCGCGCCCATGCCGAGCTTCGGCATTCGCTCGAGGAGAAAAACGTCCTGCCACTTTGCGGAAGCGGCGCGCGCGATTGCGCAACCCACCACTCCGCCTCCGATGATTACGATGTTGGCCCGGTCCATGTCAATGCGCTGAGTGAGTCCTTGAGGTGATTGTTGCGCGGAGTCCCCACCTTCGCCGAATTCGCTCCCTTCCCTCGTCAGGGTAAACAGGATGGGGCACCCGAAAACGCCCTTCCATTGGCCGGTTCAGCCAGCGTCCCCTCAGTCTCTCCTTAATAGTCGCCGCCGGTGCCTTGGAACAACGGCGTGCAAGGCACGGATTTTGCCGAGGCGCCATCGTGCACGGCATAGCTAATGGGCTGGCCATTGGCGAAGGAAGACCACAGCGTGGCCGCGCCGTAGACTCCATCTTTATTCAGTGCGTAGAACTGGAGATCGAACATCTCCAAGCGCGACTTGTCGAACTCGTAGTTGTGCACGACACGATGCAGCGCCTCGAGGCACGCATCGGTCGGCGACATACCCTTACGCATCATTTCGACAACCGTATGGCCGCCGGCGATTTTGATATTTTCCTCGCCGCGTCCGGTGGAACCCGCGCCGCCGACGTCCTGGTCGAGAAAAAGTCCCGCGCCAATGATGGGCGAATCGCCGACGCGACCTGAAATTTTCCAGGCGAGTCCGGCAGTGGTCGTTGTGCCCGACATTTCGCCCTTTTCATTCACTGCGAGGCAATTGATTGTTCCGGTGGGCGGATGCGCCACCACGTGCTTGATCCACGGGGCCCAGGCTTGGCGCTGCGGCGTATCGAGCAGCTCGGCGAGCTGTTTATTGAAGTCTGGGGCGTCCAATCCTGGGCGCCAGTCCTTCGAACTTGACGCCTTCCAAGCGAGCCACGCGAGGCGGGACTTGTCGGTGAGCAAATTCACAGGCTCGAATCCCTGATCGATGGCGAACTGCGTGGCGCCGCGTCCAACGATGAAAGTGTGGTTCGTGCGCTCCATCAAGGCCCGCGCGACTTTTGCGGGATTCTTGATTTTCTCGATGGCACCGACAGCGCCGCAACGCCGCGTCGGTCCATGCATCACGCACGCGTCGAGTTGTACGACGCCGTCTTCATTCGGCAAGCCGCCGTAGCCTACCGAATTGTCGTTGGGATCGTCCTCGACGGGCGTGACCACGGTGAGCACGGCGTCCATCGTGTCGCCCGTAGAGCGCAGCACGGCCATTCCGGCGTCGAGGTGCGGGAGCCCGTTATGCGCGGAAATAATCGCGGGACGCTTGCCGGTTGTCGGCCCGGGTTGGCGCTTTGCTTCCTCCTGCGTTTGTGCAACTTCGTTCGGACTTGCCGGCAAATTCGCGTCAAAGGCTTTGTTGGCACCCGCGGCCACTCCGCCTGCCAGCGCGCCCACGCAAAATTTTCTTCGCGTTATATTTATCATTTTGTGCCTCGCGGTAAAATTCCCGGTTTCGCGCGCAGCATATTCTTTCGGCGGATTTCCTTCAAGCGGAGACTTTCGTGTCACTCTGGGAACCTCAATCATGCGTGTTGCGTATTGACAGTTGTGGTAATCGCGTACACAATCCGGCGCATTCGCGCGTAATCAATCATGGTTCGCCTGGAAAATCTGACCAAAGAATACGACCTGCCGCCAACGAAGGGAAATCCCGCGCAAGTGGTTGCCGCGGACCGCTTGAATCTGACGATTGGCGACGGTGAGATTTTCGGCTTCGTCGGCCCGAACGGCGCGGGCAAAACCACCACGCTGAAAATGATTTGCGGGCTGCTGATGCCGACTTCCGGCACCGTCGAGGTGAATGGCATTGACGTGGAGCGGCGTCCCGAAGACGCGCAGCGATTTCTCGGCTATCTCTCCGACTTTTTTTCGCTCTACGACGATTTGAAGGTCTGGGAATACCTCGACTATTTTGCGCACGCTTACAAAATGCCCGCGGCGCAAATCCCCGCGCGCATCACGGAAGTGATCGGGTGGGTTGGTCTGGAAACGAAACGCGACGCGTTTATTCACGGGCTTTCGCGCGGAATGAAACAGCGCCTCGGCATCGCGCGCGCGGTGCTGCATGACCCTCCTGTGATTGTGCTGGACGAGCCGGCTTCGGGGCTGGACCCAAAGGCGCGCGTGGAGCTGAAGGATCTGCTGAAGAACCTGAATCGCAAGGGCAAGACGATTCTGATCAGCTCGCATGTACTGGCGGACCTGGAGGAAATTTGCACTTCGGTGGCGATTCTCGAAAAGGGGCATTTGCTGCGCGCGGGGAAACTGGCGAGCGTGATGCAAGAAGCGACAGCTCCAGCGCAGAGGAGGATCCGGATTCGCGTGGCGGTGCCGGGAGATGAGTTGTTGGCGTGGCTGTCGGTGCGCGACGGCATCGTGGATGCGCATTTGTCGGCGAGCGTGGTTGCGGGATCGTCGAGCGTGGACTTTCATTTTCCGGGGAGCGATGCGGACTTGGCGGCGCTGGTGCGCGATTTGGTGATGAGCGGAGCGCCTGTGTGCGCCGTGGAGGGATCGTCGGAGTCGTTTGAGCAGATTTACGCGCGGCTCTCCGGCGGGGAAGTGATGTGAGCGTCTCGCGATGAGCCTGTTCACCAATCCGGAAATTGTGCGGAATGCGCGGATACAGTTGCGGCCGAAGCGGATGATTTCGGCGGCTACGTTGTGCACGGCGCTTGAAGTGGCGTTGTACTACGCCTTCTTCCACGGCGGTCTCTCCACACCCAATGCGCTTATCATGGCAACTCGTGGCCAGGAACTGCTGACCACAATTCTGTGGATTCAGGCGCTCATGCTCGTGATTGGCGGGGGTATTGCATCGATTCATGCCGTACAGCGCGAAAAGGATCAAAACACATTCGATTTTCAGCGGCTAACGCGACTATCTCCGTTGGAACTGGCTATAGGCAAGCTTTTTGGTCCACCGCTGATGGTGTATTTCGTTTTTGTTTGCCTTCTGCCTTCTGCGATAATTGGAGCCGTCGCCGGACACTCATCATGGCAGTTCGTGCTAGCGGCATATTTGATTTTGATTCTGGGTGCGATTGCTTACATGGCATTCGCACTCGTGATTTCACTTTTTCTGCAGCGTGGCACGGCAACCTGGGCGATTCTTTTCTATCTTCTTCTGGTGTATGTCGCGACGAAACCGATTCGCGAAATAAATCTGTCGCTCGGCACCTTGACACCTTTTTTCTCAACCGAGCTTGCCGTGTTGTCAACTTGGAGCCTGACGAAGGGGGCGATTCATTTCACAATGAAGAATGGAGGTCCAGTTACCCTGCCTGGTCCGTTTCAGGACCTTTTTTTCGGGCGCCCAATGCACCATGCCTTGGTCCTTGCTGTTCTTTTTCTGACACTAATCGCGTGGTTTATTCCAGCCATTGCGCGAAATATCAAACGCGACCCGGCAAGCTATGAACTCTATACGCCCGCACAAGCGTTGGGTTTTCTCTGCTACTTGAATTTCATTCTGTTCGCATTCTTTCAATGGCATGGCCCATATTTCGGCCTCGGTGCACAGTCTATGCTCTTGATTATCAACATTGCACCGTTTTTTATTTTTGG
>JBOGNJ010000152.1:0-1526 GCA_050746905.1 Candidatus Acidiferrales bacterium | reverse complement strand
GCGGCGCGTCCCATGCCGTCGAAACTTTCGATGGGCCCGCAAGACCGTCCGAGCACGACGCCATGGAACGTGGCGGCGAACGACTTGAATCCTGACGATCCGCGCATCGAAAATTGGCGCAACGCCGGATTTACGACCGCGCTCGTCGAGCCCGAAGGCGGAATTTTTCCCGGGCAAGGCTCGATTATCGATTTTGGCAACGAGCGCGCGGGCAACATGGTGGTGAAGCCACGAGCGACGCTTGATCTTTCATTCGAGCCGACGGGCGGGTTTTTCAGCTTCCCAGGTTCGCTGATGGGCGTGATTGCCTATGTGCGGCAGGTGTTTATTGATACGCGGTGGTACCAGGATGCGGAAGCGGTTTACAACGCGCATCACGAAGGAGTCGAGCGGCCTCCGTATGACCGCACGGAAGTCGTCATCGGGCAGGCGCTGAAGGACAACGAGCTGGTGCTGCTGCCGGCGAACGAGAAGCTGCGGATTTATCGCGCGATTCGGCTGGCGAACGAATGGCAAATTCATGCGGCGATGTATGGCGGGCAAGAGGGCTACGAAATGACGAGCGAAATTGCGCAGAGCAAATTGCCGGTGTTCGTCAACGTCAACTGGCCGACGATGCCGAAAGACGCGGACACGGACAACATCACGCTGCGCGAATTGCGGCTGTGGGACCGCGCGCCGTCGACTCCGGCTGCGCTGTCGAAAGCGGGCGTGCTCTACGCGTTTTATTCCGGCGGGATCAAGAATCCAAAAGAGATTTTGAAAAACGTGAAGAAGGCCATCGACAAGGGGCTTTCGCCGGATGATGCGCTGAGAGCCATGACGACCAATCCCGCAGAGATTCTTGGCGTGAACGACCGCCTGGGCTCAATCGAGCCGGGGAAAATCGCGAATCTTGTAGTGACCGATGGCGACCTCTTTGGCGAGAAGACAAAGATCAAGGACGTGTTTGTCGATGGCATGCGGTACCAGATTCACGAAGAGACGCCGCCTCCGGGGCGGCCGAATCATTCCGGCCGTCCCACGACGACAGCAGATCAAATGGGCGCGGAGGGGGTGCAGCAATGACATTCAAAAAACTGAGCGTCAAAAAAATCACTGTGACGCTGGCGGCTTTTGCGCTTGTGCCATTTGTTGCGGGCGCGCAAGCGCAAGATGATGCGAACGTGACGGTGATTAAGAACGCGACGATCATCACCGTCACGCACGGGCGCATCGAGCACGGCTCGATTGTGATTCGCGACGGCAAAATCGCCGACGTGGGCGCGGATGTGCAATCGCCCGCCGGCGCGAAAGTGATCGACGGCACGGGACTCTACGTGATGCCGGGCATTATTGATTGCCACACGCACATCGCCGTCGACGGCGACGTCAACGAAGGCAGCATTTCCGTTTCGTCGATGGTGAATATCAAGGATGTGCTGAATCCGTATGACGTCGACATTTACCACGAGCTTGCGGGCGGCGTCGTGATCGGAAACGTGTTGCACGGCAGCGCGAATCCCATCGGCGGGCAGACGATCGTC
>JBOGNJ010000151.1:0-1176 GCA_050746905.1 Candidatus Acidiferrales bacterium | reverse complement strand
GCGACGCGGCCAAGTCAATTTCTGTCCAGCCGAGTTCGCGCTGGACGTTGGACATGGCTTGCGCGACAGCGTCCCATCGGTCGGCGCGCATCTCAAAACCACAGAGAGCCGCGCCGGGACGTCCATCGAGTTGCGCCACCAAAAAACTGCTGTAGTGATAAAGCGAAGGTGGCTCGGACACGACGAGACGGCGCAAGTATTCGAGGCACCCGGCTTCGTCCGCGCCGATGATGACGTCCCAAACGCCGCGCGAAAGATGCGAACGCGAAGCAGACAACGTCACCCATGCGAGAAAACCGGCGTCTTCGCGTATGGCTCGGCGAATCCGAATCGTCATGACAAGTTCACATTTTGATGAGTTCGCGGAGACGGCGCGTCTGCGCGCGGCTCACGGGGACCTCGCTCGCGCGCTTGTCGTCCATTTTCAGCATGTAGCTCGACTTAAACCACGGCACCACTTCCTTGATGTGATCAATGTTGATCAAGTACGACCTGTGCGCGCGCCAAAACCGCTCCGAGTCGAGCGACGCTTGCAGTTCCTCAATCGTCCGGTAATTCGACACGCCTTCCGAGTCCTTCGTGAAAATTGTGATCGTTCCATCCTGAATCGAGGCGTACACCATCGCATCCGCGTCCACCAGAAACATTCTTTGCTGCGACTTCAATAGCAGCTTCACCGGCTGGCCCGCCTGCGCCGTTTTCGGCGCGCCAAGCTGGCCAATCAGCGTTTCCAGCCGCTCCACAGGAGACGAATTCGCCTCCACCATTTTTTTCGCGCGTTGAATCGCCTTCGCCAGCCGCCCTTTATCGAACGGCTTCAGCACGTAATCCACCGCGTTCACTTCGAAAGCCTGCACCGCATATTCGTCGAACGCCGTCGCAAAAATAATCTGCGGCACTTTGATTTTTTTCTCGACGAGCCTCTTGATCACGCCAAATCCGTTCAGCCCCGGCATCTGCACATCCAGAAAAACCAGATCGGGATTGTGCTCTTTGACCAGATTAACCGCGTCGATGCCGTTTTTCCCTTGCGCGACAATGTTCACCTCGGGAAACGCCTTCAGCAAATACGCAAGCTCCTCCCGCGCCGGCCGCTCATCATCGATAATCACCGCATTGATCGCCATAAACTTTACCTTTGTTTATTTCGCCCGCCAGTATACGCATTCGCCGCCG
>JBOGNJ010000150.1:0-4814 GCA_050746905.1 Candidatus Acidiferrales bacterium | reverse complement strand
GCGGCGGTCAGGCACCTCTTCCGCGTCGCCAGTGGAGTGGACTCGATGCTGCTGGGAGAGGCGGAAATCCTCGGGCAAGTTCGAGAGGCGTATAATCGCGCGCTCGAAAATCGTTCGACAGGTCCGGTGCTCAATCGCCTCTTCCAAGGCGCGCTCGAAGTCGGGAAACGCGTGCGCGCGGAGACGGAAATCGGCGCCAGGCCCATGTCCGTGGCGCTCGCCGGCGTGAAACTCGCCGAGCGCGTGTTCGGCGAGTTGAAGGGCCACAGCGCGTTGATTATTGGCGCCGGCGCGGTGGCGGAGCAGGTGGTTGAACATCTGCGCCTGCGGGGAATCGGTGAACTGAGCGTGGTGAATCGTTCGTTTGCGCGCGCGCAGGAGCTGGCCCGGCGAATGGGCGGCGAAGCGGGGAAATGGTCCAATCTTGAAAGTCTCCTCGCTCAGCCTGACATTATTGTCACCTCGGTTTCCGGTACGGAACCCGTGGTGACGCCGGCGCTGCTCGAACAGGCCATGGCGGCCCGATCAGGACGCGCCCTGTTCGTGATTGACTTGGGCGTGCCGCGCAACGTCGAGCCCGAAGCAGAGGGGCTCTACAACGTCTATCTCTTCAATATTGACCACCTCGGTGAAATCGTCGAACAGAATAAGAAAGCGCGCGAGGCCGAACTGCCGCGAGTTGAGACGATTATCGATGAGCACGTCACAAAATTTCTGGCGTGGCAGTCGAGCCTCGAAGCGGCCGGACTGCTGGATGCGCTTCGTGCGCGTCTCGAGGCGGAACGGCAAGCTCTGCTCGCGGCTCATTTCACCAAGGCCGCCGGCATATCTGAAAGCGAGCGCGCGCGGCTCGAGGAAGTCACCGCCGAGCTGCTCAACCGCATCGTTCAGCTTCCTTCACAGCGCTTGCGCCAGGCCCGCAAGCTCCGGCGGCAGCTCGAAGGGCTTGCCGCATTACGGGATTTTTTTGGTCTTGACGCGAAGGAAGAGAAGGACAAATCTTGAAGCTCCTTCGCATCGGGAGCCGCGGAAGCAAGCTGGCCCTCTGGCAAGCCGAACATATTCGCCGGCGGCTTGCGCGCGAGTGCGGGGCTGAATCGGAAATTGTCGTCATCAAGACCTCGGGCGATAATTTTCAAGTCGCGCCCGTTGCGGAAATCGGCGGGAAGGGAATTTTCATCAAGGAAATCGAGGACGCTTTGCTCGACCATCGCGTCGATATCGCGGTTCATAGCATGAAAGACGTGCCGACGTCCGCTCCGCGCGGCCTTTGCTTTCCCGCGGTCACGAAGAGGGAAGACCCGCGGGATTGTCTGGTCTCGCGTGGCAATGAATCCCTGGCGGAATTGACGTGCGGCGCGCGCGTGGGAACAAGCAGCTTGCGGCGTCAATCGCAGCTCAGATATTTTCGCAAGGATTTGCAAGTCGTGGAAATGCGCGGGAATGTGGATACGCGGCTGCGGAAACTTGAAAGCGAAGAATTCGACGCGCTCGTGGTGGCCAAGGCAGGTCTCGACCGGCTCGGATTAAGCGATAAAATCGCGGAAGTGATCGCGCCGGAAATTATTCTCTCTGCTGTTGGCCAGGGCGCGCTTGCGATCGAAGCGCGCGCAGGCAATGAAGTGCTCCGCGAAATGCTGGCCTCGTTCGACGACAGCGAAACTCGCGCTGCGGTCACGGCCGAACGCGCGTTGCTTGCCGAATTGGAAGGTGGATGTCAGGTCCCGCTGGGTGCATGGGGACGCATTAAGAGCGGCGAACTGCACCTCGACGCGCGTGTGCTTGCTGCTGACGGATCGGAGTGCATTGCGCGGAGCGCGAGTGGCTCAGCCGCCAACCCGGAAGAAATCGGCCGGCGTCTGGCGCGCGAATTATTGGATGCGGGTGCGGACCAGCTGCTGAAGCTGGCGGGAAGGAGCGCCGGTGGAATCTAACGGCACATCGGTACGCAGCACGTCGCCGGGAAATATATTGTCAGGCAAGCGAATCGTCATCACGCGCGCCCCTGGCCAGGACGAAGACTTGCGCGCCGAACTGCGCCTCGCGGGCGCGCACGTGATTGAACTGCCATGCGTGGAATTTCGCGAACTGCAAGAGACCAATGACCTCGACCGGGCCATTGGAACGCTGGGTGATTATGCGTGGTTGCTCTTCACCAGCCAGAATGCAGCCAGATTTTTTGCGCGTCGCGCTCGCGCTTTGGGATTCGATCTCGCGAAACTGCCTAAGCAGCACCCTCGTGTTGCGGCAATTGGTCCCGCCACCGCCGAGGCCGCGAAGGCGGAAGGACTTCCAGTGGATTTTGTTCCGGACGCGGGGACTGGCCGGAGCTTTGCCGGCAACTTCAAAGACTGCGTGCGCAGCGTGGCTGGAATGGAAGTGAAAAATCCGGTCGTGGGATTTGTTCGCGGCGCCGCCGGAATGAAGGTGCTCTTGCCGCGCAGCGATTTGGCGCTTCGCGATCGCGGCGCTGCCGATTGGACGGAAGTGCTGCGCGACGCGGGCGCGGAAGTCACCGTTGTCGCTGCCTATCGAACCTGCATGCCGGAATCGCTGGCCGGTCCTCATTTAGAACGGATCCGTCGTGAAAGAACCGACTGTTTTATCTTTGCGAGTCCGTCCGCGTTCGAGAATTTTGCAAAGTCCGTAGGTCCTGACGACCTGCGGCGCTTTGCTTTGGCCTCGGCGTTCGCGGCGATTGGCCCCACGACGGCGTCGGCGATTCGCGCTGCCGGAGTTCACTGCGCGATTGAATCCGCAGAGCCGAATGCCAAGTCGTTGACCGAAGCCATCGCCAAGTACTCTAGCTCTTCGCCACGCGCATCTTCGCAACCAAGAGTCAGGCCAGCATGAGTTTCCCAACCCATCGGCCCCGGCGTTTGCGGCGCACGGAAGCGATTCGTAACCTCGTCCGCGAGACGCGCCCGTCAACGGCGGGCTTGGTTTACCCCATGTTCGTATGCCCCGGGGAAAGCGTGCGCATCGACGTAAGCTCAATGCCGGGAATCGCGCAGCAATCGGTGGACAAGGTTGTCGAGGAAGCGCGCGAAGTAGCGGACTCGGGCATTCCGGCGGTGATCCTTTTTGGTTTGCCTGAACACAAAGATGAAAAGGGAAGTGAAGGATACGTTGCCTCGGGAGTTGTCCAGCGTGCCGTCGAGGCAATTCGCAAAGCGCGGCCCGAACTGCTTGTACTCACCGACGTCTGCCTCTGCGAATATACGGATCACGGCCATTGCGGCGTGATCAAGAATGAAGAAGTCCTGAACGATCCGACAGTAGAGCTGCTCGCGGAAATGGCTCTTTCGCACGCGTGCGCCGGCGCGCACATCGTGGCGCCGTCGGACATGATGGACGGGCGCGTGGCGGCCATTCGCAAGAAGCTCGACGACTCGGGTTTCGCCGACGTCGCGATACTTTCTTACGCAGCGAAGTATTGCTCCGGGTTTTACGGCCCGTTTCGCGAAGCAGCGCAATCGGCGCCGCAGTTCGGCGACCGCCGCAGCTACCAGATGGACCCCGCGAATGCGCGCGAGGCGCTGAAGGAAGTCGCGCTGGATTTGGAAGAGGGCGCGGACATGATCATGGTAAAGCCTGCGCTGCCCTATCTCGACATTATTCATCGCGTCCGCGAAGCGTTCGATGTGCCCGTAGCGGCGTACAACGTCAGCGGCGAATACGCAATGGTGAAAGCGGCGGCGCAAAATGGCTGGATCGACGAGAAACGCGTGGTGCTTGAAATTTTCACCGCGATCCAACGCGCGGGCGCTTCCATTGTCCTCTCCTACCATGCGAAGGATTTGGCGCGCTGGCTGAAGGCCTGCTGAGCGTCCATGGCTCCCGAACCTCGTGTGCAGAAGAAAAATCCAAAAACAAAAGCCATTCTGCAACGCGCCGAAGCGTCCCTCGTCGGCGGCGTGAACAGCCCGGTTCGCGCATTCAAGCCAGTAGGCGGCGAGCCGCTGATCGTGGACCGTGCATTGGGCGCGCATTTGTGGGACGCGGACGGCCGCGAATTCATCGATTTCATCGGCTCCTGGGGCGCGCTGATTCTGGGACACGCGAATCCCGCAATCGTTGCCGCGATTCAGGAGCAGGCAGCGCGCGGAACCAGTTTCGGCGTCACCACGGAACTCGAAGTCGATCTCGCCGAGCGCATCAAGCGCGCGATTTCCTCAATCGAGAAAATCCGGTTCGTCAGCTCAGGCACGGAAGCGACGATGTCTGCCGTGCGGTTGGCGCGTGGGTTCACGCAGCGCGATTTCATCCTGAAATTCGAGGGTTGCTACCACGGTCACGCAGACAGTTTTCTTTCCGAGGCGGGTTCTGGCCTTGCGACGCTCGACATCGCATCAAGCCCCGGCGTGCCGGAATCGCTGGCGGCTCTGACGCTCAACGCCCCCTACAATGACACCGCTGCCGTCGAAAAACTTTTTGCGGCGCACCGAAACAAAATCGCCGCGGTGATTGTTGAGCCAGTGGCCGCGAATATGGGCGTTGTGCCCCCGAGGCCCGGATTTCTCGAAGGGCTGCGCGAAATCACGCGCCGCGCTGGCACATTGCTGATTTTCGACGAAGTAATCACCGGATTCCGACTGTGTTACGGTGGCGCGCAGTCAATCTACAAGATCGAGCCTGACCTGACGACGCTCGGTAAAATTATCGGCGGCGGATTACCCGTTGCCGCGTATGGCGGCCGCGCGGAAATTATGAATCACATCGCGCCGCTCGGTGCGGTTTATCAGGCTGGGACGCTTTCAGGCAATCCGCTGGCGATGCGGGCAGGCATCGAGGCCCTGACGCAGCTCGAAAAA
>JBOGNJ010000149.1:0-3342 GCA_050746905.1 Candidatus Acidiferrales bacterium | reverse complement strand
ATCAAGCTGATGCTCAGCTACCCGATGAGCACCGGCCGAAACTTCGATGAAGTGCTGCGCGTTCTCGATTCCATGCAACTCACGGCCAAGCACAAAGTGGCCACGCCGGTGAACTGGAAACAGGGCGACGATGTGATTATTCTCCCATCCGTATCGGAGGAAGAGGCCAAGCAAAAATATCCGGGCGGCTGGAAGGCCCCGCGTCCCTATCTGCGAATCGTTCCACAGCCGAAGTAGCGCGCAGGCGAGGATGGTGAAGCATGATCCTGAAACAATTCTATTTGCCGTGTCTGGCTCATGCTTCTTACGTGATTGGAGACGAGGAGTCAGGCGACGCCGCGGTTGTTGACCCGCAACGGGACACGGATCAATACATTGCGTTTGCCGCCGAGCACGCGCTCAAAATCAAGCACGTCTTCCTGACGCATTTTCACGCCGATTTTGTCGCGGGGCATTTGGAGTTGCGCGATCGCGTGGGCGCGAAGATCTATCTGGGCGCGGCGGCGAAAGCGGCGTACGCGTTTACTCCCCTTCGCGACGGCGACATTCTGGAATTCGGACGCGTACGGCTGAAAGCGCTGGCAACGCCGGGGCACACGCCAGAGTCGATTTCCATCCTCGTTTACGATTTGAACACCAGCGACACGCAACCACATGCCGTGCTCACCGGAGACACTCTGTTCATCGGAGACGTGGGGCGTCCCGATTTGCGCGCGGCGCTGGGCTGGTCGGCAAAAGATTTGGGCGGAATGCTCTTCGATTCACTGCACGAAAAATTGCTGGCGCTGCCGGACCAAAGCCTGGTGTATCCGGCGCACGGCGCGGGCTCGCTTTGCGGGAAGGCGATCAGCAAGGAAACGGTGTCCACGCTGGGAGAACAGCGGCGCTCGAACTACGCGCTGCAGCCCATGAGTAAAGAGGCGTTCATTCAGGTGGTGACGGCCGATCAGCTGGAGGCTCCTGCTTACTTCACCTATGACGCGGTGCTGAACAGCGAAGAACGGCCGACGCTGGATCAGGCGCTGGCGCGTGAAATGACGCCGCTGACGCTCGAGGGTGTCCTTGAATTGCAGGCGGCTGGCGCGCAGATCCTTGATACGCGTGATGCAACAGAATTTGCTCCCGCGCATTTGGCGGGCAGCATCAACATCGGCCTCGGCGGGCAATATGCAACGTGGGCCGGAACGGTGCTGGATCGGAAGCATCCGATTGTGATTATTGCGGATCCTGGCCGAGAAAACGAATCCGCCGTCCGGCTGGGGCGCATTGGATTTGATCACGTGGCCGGATACTTGCAGAACGGTTTGCAGAGCCTGGAGTCGCGGCCGGAACTGGTTGCACGCACCGAGCGCCTGAGCGCAGAGTTCGCGGCGGACGTGCTGTCATCGAACGAGCCGCCACTGGCTGTGGACGTTCGCGAGCCGGGCGAGCGCGCGCAGAAATACATCGCAGGAAGCGTGAGCGTCCCGCTGAATCATCTGGCGGAAAATCTGGGAAAACTTCCGAAGGATCGTGAACTGCTGGTGTATTGTGCGGGAGGCTACCGGTCGTCGATCGCCGCGAGCTTGTTGCAACGCGGCGGATTTGAGCGCGTCAGTGAAATTGCGGGCGGCATCACCGGATGGGAAACCGCGAAACTGCCGATCCAAACCGCCTAACTTCCAACCGTGGGATTTCCGAGGATGTCACTTTCCGCGAAATCATGACGCGCTATTTGTTCTCGGCCACGGGGGGCGGGAGAACTTCGCAGTGCTCCGTACACTTATAGGCTAACATCAAGACCTCGGCGTTTTTGTGAGGGACGTGCGAGGTTATTTCCGGGCCGATGACGAGCGACTGCGGGCCGTCTGCTGCATTGAAAGTGCACTGAAACTGCAAAGATTGAGCGCCGCGCTGTTGGCAGGAATTTTTCGCAAGCGCGGCATCGAACATATCGGGCTTCGAGTAAATTTGGTCCGCGACGCTTGAAGGCAGCATGGCGACGACCATGGGTACAGGCGATTTGATTTTTATGCTGACCTGCTCGCCATCGCGATCGGGTGCATAGCCGCCGTAAATCTTCAGAAGCGGGGTGAGCTTGTATTTTTCCTTGATGGCTTGAATCCACTCAAATTCCGGCTGGACGCAATTTTCGACGCAATGCCAATTGTAATATTGGATGTTGACGTCGCTCGGCGAAACGAAATGGCGGTTGGCCGGGCCGTGGCCGGTTAATGCGGAGGCGATTCCAGCGCCGATTGCGCCCGCTGCGCGGCTTTGAGGGAGCGCATCCAACACGGCGCCGAGTCCGGCGAATACGGTCGCGTCGGGACTATACCGCTCGTCGTGAATGACGAGGGTCATGGGCGTTGACGGGAGATGGCAGACGTAACGTGTTTCGACTACGTGCTGCTGTTCGCACAAGGGCTGCAATTGGGAAATCAGTTCAGGGCGCTGCAGAGCATTCGTCCACGCGCCCGCATCGGCGAGGAAAATCGTGACGGGCTTCTGCGCCTTGATGTCCACTTGAATGTTTCCGCCGTTGGGGCCCGGAGTGTACGTGTGGCCCGAATGATAATTGGCAGGGTCCATGCGCACGACTTCGCTATTGGCAGGGAGCCAGTTGAAGCGGCGTCCCTGGGCGAATGCAGGTCCGGCCAGGGCACAGACGAGCAAGAGCGCGAGAAGGCTTGTGGTTTTCATTTTCATGGTGGAAATAGTATTTCGGCAGGGATGGAGTTTTGCAATGGAACTGGCGCGCATGTGAATGGGACGAGTTACCTGTACGAAGGGACAGACAAGGAAAAAGGCAGGTCTATCGCAGATCCATCAAGGTGCGGCGGCTGTGGACTTCTTTCTGGCGGCATAGGCGCGAGTGGCGCGATTTGCGGGGTAGGTGATTTGCGTGCCGCGGACGCGGGCGAAGGGGGCGAGCTTGTGCAAGTTGCGGCGCGTAGGCGTCATGATGTGTTCGACGGCATGGCCGCGAACGGTGAGCGCGTCCGCGAGAAGCGAGCGATGGCAGCGCCAGGGCACGGCCTCGGCGCACATGATGGTGCAGCGTTTTGTTTCACATAATTTTTCGAGGCGCGTGAGCGCGGCGGCGAATTTGGGCGTTTGCATGTAGTCGGCGAAACCACGAAAGCTCAAATTATTCCATCCTGTGTTAGGGGAGTCGGCGTTGGCGTGGCGGAGGCCGCCGAGGTTTTTGAGATGCGTGTAGGCGATGCGAGCGCGGCGAAGAGTCCGTGGAAGCGTGTCGCGATTGAATTGCGGATTGTGACGGGAGCGCGGGACGGTGCGCACGTCGATGAGGCGCTGAACGCCGTGAGCTTTGAGGAGGGCCAGAAAATCTTCGATGGA
>JBOGNJ010000148.1:0-22252 GCA_050746905.1 Candidatus Acidiferrales bacterium | reverse complement strand
TAATTTCATTTCGCCTATGCTCCGCATAAATCCATTGGCGATTGGTTCGATGGCGCTCGTTTTGTTCTGCGCGTCTCCTTCGTTGCTTACCACCGTGCCGCAAACAAACTCAACTGCCGATCCGCGTGACGCCGCAACACTCCTCGCACGCACGACGGCGCATCTCAACATTGAATCCCCCTCCAGCGCGCCGTTCGTTTTATTCGCCAAAGCCCGTTACACGATCAACAAACAGACTGTCGAAGGCACCTATTCGCTCGGCTGGGCCGCTCCGAACGTTTATCGCGAGGATCTTCGCTACGGCCAATCTCAGGACACAATCATTGTCTCTAACGGAAAGCTCTATCGCGCACCCGCCCAAGAAGAGCCTCACGCAAATCTGTGGTCTCAGATGATCAAGCGGGCATTGCACTGGTCTTTGCCGGCCGGAACTCGCGCAAAGGAGCGCCCTCAGGGCGAGCATTGGCAAAGCGCCGCGCGCCTCACTTGCATCGTCGCGGACGCCTCCGGCCGACATGAGCGCATCTGCCTCGACCCTGTCAATTACGAGCCTTTCACCTATGACGTCTCCGGCCCTTCCGGCAAGCAAACCTGGACCTTCGCCGATTACACGTCACTAGCTCATGCCGTCTCTGATTCTCAGCGCTTCCCCTCTGCCATCACCTACCGCGACAACAGCGGCGTTTCCGCAGAGCTCGACGTCCAATCCATCGAAGTCGTCCCCGGCTTCGCCGCCAACGAATTCACACCCCCCGCCAACGCCGCCGTCCAACCCTTCCCCGGCCACAATCAGAGGCAGGAATGAAACTGGTCCGCCGTTTTTCATTTCGCGCTGTCGTTCTGATGGCTTTTCTATGCGCAAGTCTCCGCATAACTCGGACGTTGCCGCAACAGATTCCGCACTCCTTGGCGTTTCCTGATGCCAGAGCTGATCTTGCCAAAGCGGTTGCCATCACTGACATCCGCTCTCCGCACAGTTCAGCATTTATGCTAAGCGCGGACGTCCATTTCAAGTTCGGCAAGCGAAGCGTCGACGGACACTACGGCCTCGCCTGGGCTGCTCCGGACATGTACCACGAAATATTCACCTTCCCAGGTTTTCGCCAGGACGTCCTCGTCTCCGGAGATAGCATTTACCGGAAACGGACCTCGGATTTCCTGCCATTACCGGTCTACGAATGGCAATCAATGTTGGCCGCGCCTGTCCTGCCGACGTCCGGCGAGAATGTCCGCGTGACAATGGCGTCCCTCGCTCCCGAGTGGAAGGATCGATCTGACATCAGTTGCGTCAAGTGGCCTTTGAACGAACCGAACTACGATACTCGCAGACCCGGCCCCCCGCGCAAGGTTGTCGATTGCTTCGACCACGCTCACAGCTATCCTGTCGGCATCGATATCGACGACGTTACCCGACACAGCTCATACCGTTTCTCGAATTACATCCCCATTGCTGGTCAAGCGTTCCCGGCAAAAATTACTTTCGAGCACACGGGTGATCTGACCGCCGAAGCCGACGTGGAAACCCTCAAGCCCGTTCAGGCATTCGCGGCGAACGAATTTACACCACCCGCAGGAGTCACGCCTGAAACCTGGTGCTCAAAACCGAAGTTTTCGAGTGACAAGATCCTCGAAGCTGCTGACGCTTCCTCGGATCCTGGGTCTGGGAGTACGGCCAACTCGCCCATATTTCTCTATGTGCATATCAACACGAAAGGTCAGGCGGACGAAGTTGGGTCACTCGAATCGGCGAATCCAGAGGCAGCCAATCGTTTCATCAATATTGCGCACGAAATGACTTATCCAATTGCGACCTGCGGTAAAACTCCTATTTCGCGCGAGATAGTCCTAATTGTCTGGCCGCCGTAAATCCGACTTTACAAATTCAAAATATCCGCGTCGCTCAACTTCCGATAATTCAAGTCCCTCGCGGACATCGCCTTCCGATTCACTCCGTCCGACGCTCCCGCGCCCGCTATATCCACGCGCTTCGACGCCGCTTCACGCCGCGACACTCGCTCACGATTCGCCGCCACGATGCTTTGCGTCCATTCGTCAATCACGCGTTTCGCCACTGACGGCAACGCCTGCTTCGCCCGCCCCGCAACCAGCGTCACAATCGCTCGCTGATGCGCCGCGTCCCCCGCTCCTGCCTGGAACGCTTCTCGCAATTGTTTCCCAAGTTGCCGGTTCGCCCGCAGCGTCGAATCAAGTTCTCTGTAAACTTCACCGATAATCCGGTTTCGCGTCCCCGCCGGAACGCTGTCCGGCAGCAATCGATTCACCTGTGACTGGATCGTTCCCAGGATTTGCTCCACCGCGGCCGCATTCGTGTCGTGAAAAAATGCAACTTGCGCCGCCCGCCGCGGATCGTTTGCCGCCGCAATCGCCGGTTGCACCGGCGCCGACTGTACTGGCGATGATGCTGCCGCCGGCGGCGGCGCTACGGTCTGCTGCGTTGCCACCCCTCCCGGCGCGCCGTCGCTCCCTGGGCTGATTTGATTCGCTTGCCCGGAGGCATTTCCAGAATCGCTCTCGTCTGACGGAAACAGTTCCAGTTGTTGCGGCTTCCCCGGACTCACAGAAGTCCCCGCACCGCCGGCGCTCTCCGCATTCGCCGCGCCTCCCTGCGCTTGCCCACTCGCATTTACCTTCACCGCGTGCGCCTGCGCTGCTTTTGCAAAATTCTGGAACGCCTCGGGAGACAATTCGTGCATACGCGCCGCCAGCGCCGCATGATCGGCCGGCTGCCTCGAAAAAAACATTCCATCCAACTCGTCAAGCTGATTCTTCGCATCCTGCGCCGCGGCCGGTGAAGCAAACACCGCCCGATACGCCTGCGCATCAGCCAACACTTGCTGCAATTGCGGATTCGCCTCCACCACCTTCGCGATTTCCGGAGTCATCATGTCCTCCGCGCTCGAAACGCCCGCCACGCTCTCCGCACCGTCACTGTTCGATTCTCCTGACGCGGGGCCTCCGTATTGCGCCGCTGCGTTCCCGGGTAGGTTAGCGCCATCGCCGTTGTCCTCGCTCCCATCTCCCAAGTCACCGCTCATGTCAGACGTTTCGGGTCGCAACACCGTCGTGACGATCCCCAGAATTTCGTCGTCCGAGAGTTGCCCTTGCCGTTTCTTCCGCGACGCCCCAGGCGCCGCCGCGCGTCCGCTTCCTGAACTCGAACTTGACCCTGAACCTGCGCTGCCCGCCGCCATTTTCGTAGTACTCACCGCCATAAGCCATCTCCTTTCAGTGGCACAGGCTTCCCCCGTGGGCAGACAGGCTCTTAGCCTGCTTGCCCCGACGAAGGAAGGGTGTGCTTTGCCTCGTCTGCATCTCCGCATTATCTGGTGGGTCAGTTTGAATTTTCCTTGATCGTGACATAAGGGGTAAAAATTCAAACTGACCCATTACCGCGCATTAATCTCAGTGCGCTGCGGTCCGGATTCGTCAGGGCACGGCTCCAGCCGTGCCGCAACCGACCAGACTGCCAGCGGCTTCAGCCGCTGAGGTCCGTCATCGCCGCCCATTGGCCGATGCGTCACAAACAGCTTCCGTACTATTGGCCATGATGCTAACCTCGATGCAATATTAGGGTTTGTTGCACCGGGGCAGCAGCGCCTGCCGCACAAGAGTGCGAAGCCGCTCGTTAGTTCACGGCTGAACACGACGCATTCGTGCCGGCGGGTCTTGGGGGACACTGCTAATGACCACTCATCAGCCCAGGAATCCAGGGACCTCAAGCTCGGAAACGGATCGTGCCTCGGACCGTCGCCAACGTGCGCGCGTGAAAGTGTCCGCGCAGATTCGTGTTCGCGTAACCGACCCGAAAGCTGAGCCCTTCACCGAGCTCGCCACTTCCGTCGACGTTTCCCGCGATGGCATCTTGTTCGCCACCGCGCGCCGCGATTTCTGGAAGGGTATGTCCCTCGGCGTCACATTTCCCTTCTCCACAGCGCCCAACGCTCTCAATGCCGAAGAACCCGCCGAGGTGGTTCGTACTCTCGAACTCCCGGACAACAAGCTTGGCGTAGCCATTCAGTTCCGCCGCATTCATCGCCGTGCCGCCGCGGCCACTGCCGTTTCGGGCCCGGGAGCCAGGGAAAAATCCGCCGTGCACGGCGCTTCTTCCGCAGAAAAGGGCGCATCCATCCACTCAGCGCCCTCCCGCCCAGTCGTTCTCGTCGTCGAATCGGATGAACGTAATCAGGAGCAACTGAAGAATCTTCTAACGCCGGACGGCTACGATGTCTTTGTCGTCTCGACAGGCAAAGCCGCGCTCGATATTTTGCGCACCACGGTTCCCATTTGCTTCATCGCTGAAGTCGAGGCCGGCGACACCTCCGGATACGACCTCTGCCTCATCATCAAAAATAGTGAACGCCTCGCTCGCGTTCCCGTTGTGCTCGTCACCAGCAATGCCCAGCCCGCCGACTACGCCGCTAGCCATAATTTCGGAGCCGTCGTCTGCATGGCCAAGCCTTTCAAGCCCGAGCGCATGCTCCAAGTCGTTCGCCTCGTCGCCCCCATCGCGAAGCCGGATTCCTCCGCCTACGGCTCCTCGCGCAACGAAGCCTCCACCATCGAACGCAATCTCTAGCAAGGCCGCTCGTCTTTAGACGGTCGCGCCTGCGCCAGCAGGCGTGGAATGCTATGCCTTTTCGGGTGCCCCATCCTTTGCGCTTTTCAGCAAAGGGTGGGAATTTTGTTCCAAATCATGGCGCCGTCTCCATGTGCGACCGGCCTCGCCATTCCTGCAACGCTCTCGTAGGGCCCGTCTAATGACGCGCGGCGCCTGCGCCAGCAGGCGTTCTACGCTCTTGATTTTGCGGCTTCCTTTTCTGTTACCGCCGCATCCTGCATCCGCTGCTTGCGCAAAAATTGTTCATGCATTTGCGCATGCGCTCGAACATTCGCATAACCCGCCGGATCCTCGATTTTCGCCACTTGCCCCGCGTCCGAAGCAAACCACCGCTTGCATGCATCCAGCTCGACTGCATGATTGTCCGCAAACTCATCGGGCGCAATACTCGGCAACACCTGTTCCGCGCCTGTCGCCGCATCCGCCCGCACCACCGGCTGTTCCTGCAGCAATTGAGCAATCTCCCGATACTGCTTCGTCCGCGACTCCTCGTCCGGAATCACCAGCTCATCCAATCCAATCAGCCGCTTCAACAATCCCAGATTCGACGGATCGCCAAGCACCGCTTGCAGCCGCGGGTCCGGATTCGCCATCAATTGCATCAGCACCGTCCGTTGATCCGCCCACTGCGTCGGGTACTGCTCGTCCGTCTCCGGATACGAAAACAACTCCCCTTTCAAGTCCACTAACCGAATCCATTTCGATTCAAACGCCGCGCCGGCCCCCAAGAGCGTAACTTCCACATCGCTCGGCCGGTTCTTGCGGAAGCAATCGACCGCCGCAAGCATCAAGTCTGCGTGAAAAAACTTCATTCGCCTCCACACGAGTCCAATGCGCCCCATCGCCTGATCGCGCGCCATCGCGTAACCCGACGCCGTGCTCGTATTCGTCATCGCCCCGCCAAAAAGCGCCGGAAACGCCCCGGTAAGAAATTGTGCGACCGGCCCCATCAAATCCGCCGCGTGTCCTGCAAGATCAGGAGGCACTCGCGCCGCCTGCGGCTGAAAAAATCCCGCCGCCAGCGGCTGTCCCGGTTTCGCCTTCGCCGGATAATGCGCGCCCGGTTCCGCCGTCTGCGATTGCAGCGCGTCAAAGTCGAGCACCTCGCTGTCCGCGTAAATCGGCGGAATCCCGTATTCGTAAGTCTCGATCTGCAAATTCGATAGCGTGTTGAAACGTTCCTGCACGCTGATCAGCGCGTCGCCCAGCGCGGGACGTCCGCTCGAACCATCGCCCGGCATCGCATGCATCACGCGCCAGTGGTCGTCCATGTTTTCATTGCGCGACTCGCAATAAACGTCTCCCGCAAACGCCGCGTAGCAGCCGTCCGGAAAAATCTCCAGCAGATCATCACGCAGTGCCTCATCATCAAGCTGGTAAAACGCCCACGGCCGCAGCCACGTCCGCTGAAACGTAATCAGATTCGGATTGAAATCGCCTCCAGCCGTCAGCGGACCTCCTTGCGATTGCTCCAGCCTCGCCAGTCGCTCGTATTGCGCAGATTCTCCCGCTGCGATGGGCGCGCCGATTTTCTTTGCCGCATGTGGATACGCCGCGCGCAAACGCGCCTGGTGCACTTCCATGTTCCATTGCAAAAACGGATATTCGTGAATCTCGTTCGCCCACGGCGGAGTCTTCAGCTCCAGCGCACCCACCACCGTCACCACTTCCTGTCCATTCGCGACGCGCGCCGTACGCACTCCCGCCGGCACGGTAATCACTTCCTCCGGCACATAATTCTCTTCCGTCAGCAACGCCCCGCACACCGCGCAATCAGCGTGACCCGCCGCGCTTTCATTTCCCTGCGTGGTTTCCGCCCCACATTCCCCGCAAATCCACCCGCCACCTATTTTGACCTGTCTCTCATCCAACTCCGTTTCCGGATGAAACCCAAATCGCTGCCCATCCACCACATACCGCACATACGCGCCCACCTTCCCGCCGGTCCACAGGTGAAACGCTTCCTCGACAATCAAATTCCCGATCCGATTGTTGCGCTCAATCAGCTTTGCCACTTCGCTTGCCGACTTCGCCGACGAAACATCCGCCTCGCTCTCCGCCGACTGCGGAAAAAACCGCACCCGCGGAATATCCTGGCTCAACACCGAAATGATCGACAGCCCGAACGCCTGATAAATATTCGTCACGAACTCGTAGCGCGGCATATCCTCGATCGAACTCTCATCCGTCGCCCTCTGCTCAAACGGCAAATGCCAGTTCTGGTCGCGCTCGCTCCACCACAAATATTGCAGCCCGCGCCAGAATTGGTGCGCCTGCTTGATGCGACGAATCTCTGCCCGCCGCGAACTCTCCGATTCGCTCGCCAGTTCCAGCACCAGCCGTCGCACCGCATTCTGCAAACGTTCCGGCAACTGCGCATTGTTTACCCCAAAATCGCCCGTCGCCTCAATGGCACAGGCTTTCGCCTGTGCGCCTTTGTCTCCTGCCGAGCGCGTCACCAACATGTCCGTCGCATTCCCCTGCTCCACAGGCACAATTCCCGGATCCGCGCTCACACCGTCGTTGCCCGTCATGTAATCATCACCGGACGCTCCACTGTTAGCATTCATGCTTTCGTCTGTCGCTCGTTTGCGTCCCATAAGATTTCCTGGCGTAAATTGCCTACCTCTGTGGAAGGACAGGTTCATACCGTACGTTTCTGAGGCACCATTCTCTGTAGGCCCCGTCTTCGTGGCACAGGCCTGTCCGCCGCAGACGGGCCTCAGCCAGCTTGCCCTCACGAAGGAAGAGTGTGCCTTTGCCTTTTCGGGTGCCCCATCCTGCTTGCCCTGAGCGACTTTCGCGAAGGGAGCGTTTCTCAGCAAAGGGTGGGGTTCTTATGCCGCCGACAGGCTGGGCCAGGCCTGCCCGCATCGCCGCGCTCTTTGTAGCTGACGTCCCGTCCCGATGCTCTTTATCGGGACTGACGTGAGGCTTGTCACTCTGCCGTTGTCTTGCTTTAGTCGCGATTCGACGTCATTCGCTGAACTCTACCCTCGCGGCACAATCTGCCGTGGCGTGGGAAACGTTTCCGTATCCGTTTCCCGTTCGCGGCGCGCCGCGCGCGCATCTTCAATTTCCCTCAATCTGCCGATTTGCTGCCACGACCGCCGCCGCAACGCCGCGACGATCCCATTGCCTTCTTCCGTCTCATAATCCCGCCTGCCGAGCCGACCTTCACCCTGCTTGCCCTGACGCAGAAAGGGCGCGTCTTTGCCTTTCCGGGTGCCCCATCCTGCTTGCCCTGACGAAGGAAGGGAGTGTTCTCTGCGAAGGGTGGGGTATTCTGTCAGGGTCTTCGCTTTGTCGACTCGGGCCGCGCCTGCGCCGACAGGCGTTCTCTCGTCTCTTCGCGCCCTGTGCAACCCGATCCTTCCTGTCATCGCTCCCACTCGCACCCGAGGCATCCCCGCCACGCCCAATATCGAATTCACCAGCCCACGATTTTCCGCTCGCAGCCGCGCAATTTCGTCCTCCAACTCTCGCGTGTACCGCGTGCGAACGCGCATCCGCGCCCAAAACCATCGCACCATTCCGCGAACGGCCTCGCCGCTCGCTACCATGTCCATCGTCCCCGCGCATTCCGCGCCGCGTGTGGACGTAGCACCACGCGCTCGCCCGCATTCCGCAAATCATGTTCCGCTTTGCGCGCCTGGATCGCTCGAATCGTCGGATCCTCCGAAGTCACCCGCGCAAACAATTCCTGCTCGCGCGGAGGCTTCGGCAATTGCGCCGACGCCCGCGTCTTCAACCCATAACGCGCCGCGTCCGCCGCATCATCTCCCTCGCGCTTCGCAATATCCTCAACGTTCACCGTATCGCGCACCAACTCCGGCAGCGTGCGAATCAGTTCCGTGCACGAATCCGCGATTTGCCACTCGTCCATTTCAATCATCTGGTACATCAACATCCATCCGCCCACGCGATCATTGTCCGCCGCCACGGGACGCGGCAGCCCCGCCGCCACCAATATGTCTCCGATCTGCTCTGCAATCGACGATTCGTCCGTCCGCCGCGCAAACGCGTCCGGAGACAAATAAATCGCGTCAATGTGTTCCGTCTTCCCTTCCCGATCCCGTGAACGCGCAATGATTTCATTCGCCAACGCGCGCGGCGCCACATGCTGTTCCACAAATTCCCGATACGTCACCACCCGCGTTTTTCGCCGCCAATCCCCCTCCGCATCCGCAAGGCCCACGACACCGGCCCGACGTATCTCAACATTTTGCGCAGGCGAACCTGCATCCGCAGGCGGCGCGTAGCCGTGGCCATGCGTGTGAGAGCCGTCGAGCCGGCGTGGTCGGCCCTCGGAAGGGTTTTTCTCTTCGCTGTACTCGTTCCCTTCTCGAATTTCGTTCAGCACTTCTGTGGAACCGGTCTGTGTGGCACAGGCTTCAGCCTGTGTGTCCATCCCGACTTCTCGCCTGTCAACGTCTGTTGTTTTCGTAGGGCCCGTCTCAAGTTCACCCTGAGGCGCGAAGGCCCGGGTCGCGCCTGCGCCAGCAGGCGTCATGCCCCGACCACCAACCCCGCCGCGTCTCCCCGGCACGCTCGCGTGCCAATACACCGCCGCCGGATGCTCAAATCCCCAATCAATCGAGATCCACCGCGGCCACCAAGCCTCCGCTGCAATCGACTCCGCCCGTATCACGCTCCTCGACGGATCGAAATTCGTAAAATACTGCCCCGCGAAAACGCTCCAGTCGCCATCCAAAAACGCGCGCCGGTAGATATCTGGCAACTTCTCCAGCGTCTTCAAATACGACGCGTCATTCGCATAAATGGGATTGTCCCAAACGCGCGCCTGGATAAACGCATAGTCCGTCGCGTCGTATTCGCGCGGATCCATCCCCGCCGCGGGCTGCTTGTCGATAAAAAGCGCCTTCACCCACGCATGTCCGATGTTTCCAGGATTCGTTGCGCCCGCCATATTCGGAAAGGCTTTGGACACAGGGCACCGGTTACGGCTCGTCAGAAATTGCCATTGCCGCAAACTGAAATGCGTCAGCTCATCGACGCCGATAAAAAGATACTCACCCGACTGATATTGATAAATGTCATTCTCCGACTGCGAATACCCAAATCGCGTCGTCGATCCGTTGAGCCACGTCACCGTGTGCTTCACTTCGTTGAACGACCGATAAAGTTCGCGCGGCACATCGCGCCGGAAATAAAGCAGCAACGAACCCTCGAGCTCCGGAAAAGTCCTTCGCAGCAGCAGCGTATTTACGTTCGGGAATTCATTCGCCTGTACGATCGCTTCCATCAGCAACGCCTTCGACTTCCCCGGCCCCGCCGCCCCGCCAAACAATCGGTACTTCGCGTTGAATTTATGAAACTCCTGCTGCTTCGGAAACGCTTGATACGGCAACGCAACCGGACGCCGCCGCACCTCACCGCCACCGTTCTCCACGCCCCCCGCCGGCAACTCTGCCTTAAACCACTCCGCTCCAATGCACTCTGCAATCCACCGATCAAGCCCCGGAATCACCGTCATGAGTCTCTTTGCGGAGGTCTTACCTCACATGAGCCGACAACCTACCTTGTCATCCCGAGCCGCGATGCGGCGAGGGATCTGCTTTCCTCTGCATCAACCGCCCGCCCAAAGCATCGCCACTCAGCGAACGCCCTGTCTTTGTAACGCGCGTCTGACGGGCCGCGCTTGCGCCAGCAGGCGTCCACGCTTTCCACCCTTCACGTCCTCTTCACGAACTGCTCGTCCTATCCGGCCGCTCCACACTATGCGTCATCTCGACCATCGCAGTTTCCTGCGCCACTGCCGCCGCTGCCGCCGCCGGATCCAAATGCCGTATCGCTTCCTTCATGTAATCGAGCAGCAGCCTATTATCCGCCGCCACTTTCGACTCGCTTAGGAAGTCGACTTTCTTGCTGAGTATCCACGCAATTTTCCATTCATCTAACCCCGCCGCCCGCAGCGCCGTTCGCAAACGAATCCTCGGACGCGGCTTCGCCATCGCACACGGTTCCGGCCTCGCCTCCGCGATCGCGCTTTTCTTCCGAGGCATCTCGCGTTTACGCGTTTGGACTTTCCGTGTTTTCCTGCCGCGTGCCTGGCGTTTTCGTCGAGGCATGCCGTCGCTCAGCCTTCGCGAAACCTATCCCAGCACTTGCACGGTCACGCCCGACCCGCCGGTTATCGCGCTCACCTTCGCGCGAATGAACTTTCCTCGCACTCCGGCAACCGTCCGAGCCTCTCCCGTCGTCGCGGTCGAAGTGTCCACGGTTGTATATTGCGCGTCCGCGTCGACCATCGCGGTTTGCAGCACCATTGACACGCTCGTCGGCGCGCTCCCAAAAATCGTCTGCCAACGAATCGTCCGCCCGTTCTCCGGAAACCCTGAGTAACTTGGCAGCGCGAATTGCTGGCTCGCCTGGCCCGCCGCGGGCGCTTCCGCGTTGAACGCGAACGCCACGTCGCCCGGATAGACGGCATTCGGCGGATTCTGTGCGTTGTAATTCGGCACGAAGACCTCCCTGATCATTTGTTGGTGAAATTTAGAATTGAGGCGTAAAACAAAAACGCCGGCATTGCGCCGGCGCAAAAACCATCAAACTCGTTTTCAATGGCCCGCCGCTTTTCAGCGAGTCACACAAATCGAGCTTACAGTAAAATCTTTTACGCGCATGTCAGAATTTTGTCAAGTACTTGTGTATGTAACAACAAATCGTCCAAGGTGCCATTCGCTCGCCGGTGATAAAACTCACAAATCGCAAAACGGAAAAACACTCCGTAAAACGGCCTTCTGCGCGCCTCGCAAACCGTCTCCGCCGCCCGGAAAACCACCTGCACAATGCGCACTTACATCCTCCGTTGATCGTCGCGTGCCCGTTGCCGGTCCTTGATCGCCTGGTCGCTCAGAATAAACTCGGACCTGTGATTCGGACACGACGCGCCAAGCTCTTCCGCCATCTTCGACTTCCTCGCGGCTGCATCGTCGAACGTCGTCAGCCCGTGCAGATTCAGCAGCGCCGGTACGTCGCACTTCGGACAGTGCGCCCCCCAGTTGATAATGTCGTCGAGCCACTCCCTCACGTCCACCGGAGTGTCATCCGTTCCCAAAAACACGTTGTAGCATTTCGGCGCCGTCTTGCCCGAGCCGTCGAGTCCCAGATACGTCAGCGTAAATTCGAAATCTCCGCCAAACGTCAGACCTTCGTGAAGGTGTCTGGACATCACAATATTTTCCGTCTTCCCCGATTGCACGATCCTGTGAACGTCGTAGTCGAAAGTAGCCGCGTCCGACCGCCGCACTTGCACTCTTTGCAACAGAAAATTCGAAAGCCCCAAGTTGGACACGCGTAGCACCAGCGTCGAATCGCTGTCGATAAGGTCGAAATGCAAATAGACGCGCTCCTGCCTCTGCATCTGTCGCTCCAACAAATTGAAATGTTCTTGCGAAAGGTCCAGATTGTCCCGCGTCGCCAGAAGGTATTCGAACGTGACGTACAGCAACAGGATGGTCCCAATCGCGGTTGCCTTCGGCCGCCAGATTGACGCTAGACTCAACACCAGCGCCGCCGAAATCACCACAATTCGCGTCACTCTTCGCTTCATAGGGAGGGAGTGTATCTGAAACGCATCGCAGGCAGCACCATCAATAACTCCTGTGGCCCGTCGCGCTAACGTAGGACGAACATTTCATGGGGAGGTTTAATTCTGCGCCCCAATTGGAACGCGCGAATTCTCGTACTCGAACGTCACCCGCAGCCGTGCCGTCAAACTGCCCGCATCCGTGCCTCGCACGCCGCCCGATACGCCCTCCGCCTCGTGAACAAGAAATACAGCGCCACCGCGATAGAAATCGCTCCCCACCCTAATGCAAATCTCCCGATCAACACGTTTGCGGAATCCTTGAAGGAAAAGAGAGTCGCGGCGTTTCGGAAAAATAGGGTGTAGCTATCTGCAACAATATAAAGCAGCAAATATAAGACAGTCGCCATGTGCGTCCAGGCTTTCCATGACAAAAGGCCGATGCCCAGCACAAGGTGAACTGCGGTCCAAAATGCAAAGTACACAACGAATTTCCTCCCCATTAGTGCCCTCCCGAAGCCCGGGACGACGTGGTGCGGCGTAACGGTCTGAAGCAAGAGCAAAAAGGGAATGCTGGCCAGCAAATAAACCCCGATGACGGAGATGCTAACCGGGCCGCGTCCTGGTTTGTCGAATTGCTGCGCAACATACGCCCGTCTAAAAAGAAGCAGCCACCACACACCTACAAGAGTCGGGACGAAAAACATCGATAGGATAAACGCACGAGCGAGTGAAACCACATGCGGATCCGCAGCTGACGCCGAAATGTGCACAACAAAAGCCACAAAAGACAAAAAACCGCCAACAAAAATAAGTACGACGCCGATCGTCAAAACGGATATTCGCGCCCATGGTCGCAAGCGCCAAATCCCGATTGCAGTAGCGATGCCCCATCCCCCCACCAAAGCTGCGAACAGCCAAAGGTCGATGGAGTTCCGCAACGCAAAGGTCGACCCACGACTCAAGGAAATCGCGGGAATTGCGAAACCCGCTATGGCAGCGGCGAACGCCACAGCGACGCTGCTTATCAGAAGGACTACTGCCGCTGCGCTAACGCCACGCGAGCGCTTCATGGCTGGCCTCCACTCGTTGGCAAGCGCGGATGGTCGTACTCGAACGTCACCCGCAACCGCGCCGCAGCCTTGTTGTACTTCGCCGGCAACGCCTTAAACGGCGCCGACTTCGCAATCGCCTCGCGCGTCGCCGCATCGATCGACGCATCGCCAGACGATTTCTCCACCACTGGCGCGCCTTCGAGAGTCCCATCGCCACGAACCGCAAACTCCACCACCACTTTTCCCTTTTCCGCTCCCGCCGCAGCCGGAATCGTCAGCAGCCACGCCCGCGAAGTCGCATCAAAAAATGCCGCCGCGAATTCGCCCCATCCTTCTTTCTTCCTCACCCCCGAAATCTCCATGCTTTCCACCAGCATCGCACGCGAACTCTTCGCCGCGCCTCCCGGCCGCACGTCCGCTTCAAACACCACTTCGCCATGCCGCGTCCAGCTCAGCGTCGGCTCCGCCCCTTGCCCTCGCGCACTCGGCGCCACAAGTAAAAACACGCCCACAATCGCGCCAATCATCGCCGCTCCGCCTGTAGCTTTCAGCCTCACTGTTTCCCCGTCGGACCGCTGCTCGCCACAGCCTTTGGCGCCGCATGCTTCTCCGGTTTTTCCTTCAATGCTTTGTTGATCGCGCCCTCGATATCGCTGAACGTGCTCAGGTCGCTGAATCCCGACTGCCGGTACCGAATCAGGCCCACGCTGTCAATCACGATGTACGTCGGATACGAATCCACGCGGAAATCCTGCTGCACTTGCTCCGATGAATCCAGATAATCGGGCCAATCCATGTGATGCGACGCCACAAACTTGCGCCACGCTTGCTCGTCATTATCCGCGCTGATGCCCACAAACTCCACCGGCTTCCCCCCGAATTTCTTATGTAGACTCAGCAGAGTCGGCACCGATTCTCTGCACGGCCCGCACCACGTCGCCCAAAAGTCCAGCAACGTCACTTTGCCGCGAAGCGAGTCGAGCGACACTCGCGTTCCATCCAGCGCGGTAAACGAAAAGTCGGGCGCGTACGGCTCCCGCGCGCGCCGCGGATCGGCAATCATCGCTCGCGCGGATTTTTCGGCCCACAACGCCAACTTTTCTGAAGCAAGATAGGTTTTCAGTTCTGCGATTCCGTCCGCGTCGTCTTCTTGCTTCAGCAAGACAACACCGAGGTCAAAATGCGCGATCGCCTCCGACGGATCCATCTCTAATGCTTCGCGAATCTCACTCGCAGCTTGCGTCAACTTTTTATTCTTCGGCTTCGAAGTCATTTCCCCTAGGAGTATTCCCCGATACAAATGCGCCAGCGCCCCCGTGGATTTATCATTTCCCGCTTCCTTCGCAGCCTTCGACGCGAAATTCAGAGCGTCGTCATAGTCTCCAACGCGCCTGTAGATTGCGAATATCTTCAGCAAACACATGGCGCACTGGTTCTGCGACAATTTGTTCGCCTTCTCATAGGCGGATATTGCCTTCGCGAATTGCTGTTGCGCCGTAAGCGCATTTCCCTGCTCGTACAGCTTCGCCACTGCCGCATGATCCACCGGCTTTTTGTCCTTCGCGTCCACGCCGCCGGCGAAACAAAATCCCGCCACAACAATCGTCACCGCCACAACGATCAATTTCCGCATTGCCCCTCTCCTTTTCCGCCAGTTGTTCACTGCTTCCCCTGGGCCTCAGCCGCCGCCTTCGCCGCGCGCAAAAATACGCATGCGATCATTCGCGAACGCATGTTCCCTCGGGGGCGCCTAGTTCAAGACCTATTACGTGTCCCGAAGTATACGCGTGCCATCAGAGCGCATCAATGGACTCCCAGTACCATGTTCCTGCCCAGCAAACGCTCCTGCATTTCCGCGCCATGCGCGCCCGCTTGACTCTCCATCCCGATTTTGTGTCAGGTCACAGCTTCAGCCGCCGAGGTCAAAAGCTTTCGTCAGCAGCGCTTCGCTCCCAGCGCGGTGTGTTATCGTAATTATATGTCGCGCAACAAACACAATCCGCGCCGCCCCGCGCGCGCCATCCTCACGACGCTCTTTTTTGCCCTGGCCACCTCTTCCGCCCATCCGCAGAGCCTCAAAATCGAAAAGGATCCCCCCGCGGGCCCGCCGCTGTGCCAGGTCAAAAATGTCACCGTCGAAATGCCAAAGGAGTTTCTCCCCCTTCGTGTCATCAGCAATTCCTTCATCGCCCGCGAGAATTCCGTAGGCCTTCTCACCCTGAACAACGGTTTCCCTCAGCCAATTCAGGAAATCGCCATCGTCCTCGAGTATCTCGACGCGCAAGGCAAGCGCATCTTCTCCACCACCTTTGCCGCCACTGCGAATCCCCTCATTTCGCCCATCTGGTTCGCGGAAAATTTGCCTTCGCAATATTCCATCGTTCAGTGGAAGAATTCTGTCGCCTCTCACGCCACTTTTTCCATCGGCGCAACCAGCGGCCTGACCAGCGGCGTATGTCCCGCGCAAGCGCGCGCCACTCTTTTGCACGTTGCATTTCAAGATGGCCCCGGTCTCGATTGGTCCGCGCCGAACTGGGAGCTTCCCGTGCAGCCGGAAGCAATCCCCGGCAATCTTCAGATCGACGTCTCCCCTCCCTCTCCTTTGCCCGCGAAGTATTTGGTTCGCGTACATGTCCCGGCGCCCGACGGCGCGCTCATTCCAAGCGTGCAAATCCGTCTGCTCAGCGGTCGGCCCGGCCCTTTTTTCGACGAACTGCGCGATCAAATGCGTTATTGGCGCTACTGGTTCCAACTTCGCGGCGGCAAACCTGTGGATGGCGACTTACTTCTTCTCATTCGCGTGCATTCCCCGCGCGAACGCGCCGGCGATAAACGATTGCGCATCGCCCCCGCCGAAGCTCGCGAAGCCCTCGGTATCGTTGACGTCATGCCCCAAACATATGCCGGCCAATGGGCGGTCTTTTATGGCGGCGCAAACCTAATCAACAATTCCCCCGCCCAAACCGAGCAATAGCCTTGTGTTTTGCGGGTGCCCCGTCCTGAACGGTTTTTGTGAAGCCTGCCTGCCGCAGGTAGGGGATCTGCCTTTGCTTCTCGCCTTTCGTTGGGTGCCGCACCCTTCGCCTCCAAGGGTGCGGATTTCCCCTCGATGCGCCCTCTTCTTAATTGTAATTAATTGCAGGCGATGGGCGAGCTTGCCTGCCGGAGGCACGATCTGCTTTCTTCTTCTCGCCTTTCGTCGGGTGCCGCACCCTTCGCCTTCAAGGGTGCGGATTTCTCCTCGATGCGCCCTCTTCTTAATTGCAGGCGATGCGGCGAGCTTGCCTGCCGAAAGCAGGGGATCCGCTTTCTGCTTCTCGCCTTTCGTTGGGTGCCGCACCCTTCGCCTTCAAGGGTGCGGATTTTCCCCCGATGCGCCCTCTTCTTAATCGCAGGCGATGCGGCGAGCTTGCCTGCCAAAAGCAGGGAATTTGTTTCCGCTCTCGACCAACGAGCGCCCCTTCGCGTCCCTGTCACAACGGCGCTGTCCGCGGCCCCGCCGCTTCTTCCAATCCCACGCGCTCCATCGGACGCCAAACCACATCTCCTCGCGCGTACTGCCACATCCCTTGCAGACGCCAAATCAAATGCATTTGCCTGTACGGAAATTGTTCCAGAAAACAATAAAGCACCAGCCATGCCACATCGCGCCAATCGTTGTAACGCCGATACGTAATTTCCTCTTGCAGCACGGCCCCCACCGAAATCATCGCCGCGAATAAATACCCGTAAATCAGGAACTCGACGAAGAATCCACGGCTCAGCGCCCCGATCACCGCGGCAACAATTATCGTCGCGATCCCCAGAACCTCCAGCACCGGCGCGAAAAACTCAAAAATCCACATGTAAGGCAACGCGATGGTTCCAATACGTCCGTAACGCCTCCGCAACAGCATGTCCCGATTCGGCCACAGCACATCAATCAGCCCTTTCTGCCACCGTGCCCGCTGTCGCCCCAGTGATTTTGCTGTCGGCGGCACCTCCGTCCAACACACGGGATCAGGTACGAACGTGATGCGATAGTCCCTCTTCTCTTCGAGCATTTTGCGATGAATCCGTGTCACCAAATCAAAATCCTCTCCAATCGCCGCCGCCCGGTATCCGCCCACGCTCATAATTACATCTCTCCGGAATAATCCGAATGCGCCGGAGATAATCGTCAGCATGTTCCCGCGCGCCCAGCCTTCGCGTCCAATCAAAAATGCGCGCAAGTATTCAATCACCTGAAAAATCACCATCGGGTTTCTCGGCAATCGCACCCGCCCGATCCGCCCGTTCGCAATTTCGCACCCGTTCAGCACGCGAACGATTCCGCCCGCCGCAACCACATGTTTCGGATCTTCCAGAATCTTCACCATGATTCGTAGCAGCGCGTCCGGTTCCAGCAGCGAATCCGCATCCACCACGCACGTGTACGGACTCGTCGCCGTGTTCAATCCCGCATTCGACGCGTCCGCTTTCGACCCGCCCGCCTCTTTATCGACCACGATTAGCCTGGGCTCAACCGCGCTCCGGTAAACCCCGCGCACTGGCGCGGTCGCAAGTTCCGAAATGTAAAGCAGCCGCGCCGCCTGCAAATCGAATTCCTCTTTCAACCTCGCCAGCGTGCGGTCTTCCGAGCCGTCATTCACCACCACAACTTCCAGCTCGGGATAATCGATCCGCAGCAACGATCGCACCGAAGGTATGATCGACGCCTCCTCGTTATGCGCCGGTGCAATCAGCGTAATCGGCGGTGTCAGCGGCGAAACCTTGATTCTTTCCAGACGCAGCGACGCCAGATGCTGGTGATGCGCCCGGCTCGAAAGCAGCGCCACGATCAGCAGCGCCAGGTAACTCAAATTCGCCCCGAGGTAATAAAAGAAAAATGTGTTGTTGAAAATCTGGAGTAATTCCCGCATGGCTAAGCGCTTTCCACGGCCTTTTTCGCCGCCGGCAAACGCATCATCGTGTTCAAATCTTCCGTGCCCGCCTCCAGTGCTCGCAGCAACTCTGTCCCTTCCCTGCGCTCGGTGAGCCCGACGCGCCCCGTCTCCGATTCCAACGCTTCCACCACCTTCTCGAAGTCTCCCGTCCGGTCGAGTTCCGCAATCATCGCTTGCAGCGCGTATGGATCCGCCGTTTTCAACACGTCGCCCAGCACGCTAACCAAATCCGGCACTTGCGCCAGCGCCTCTGCCGCCCGTTGCCTCACGTGCCGGTTCGCGTCGCACACGCCCCGCAGCAAAATGGGCAGCGCTCGCCTTTCGTGAAATTGTCCCAGGCTCGTCAACGCCCGCAGCCGCACGTACCATTCTTCATCTGTCGCCAGTTGCGCCAGCGCGGGAAACGCGAATCCAAACTCCGCATGGGCCAGCGCTCGCGCCACCGAAGCGCGCACCTCGGGCAATTCGTCCCCCGCAAGCAACAGCAGATCATCCCCCAATTCCACTGACGCCACCTCCGCCATCACTCGCGCCAGCAGTTCACGCACCTGTCCCTTCGCGAGGTGCAGGTAAGGCAGCAGCGCACGCGGATTCGATCGCGTGCACACGATCAACGCGTTCAACAGCGAAGTTCCCTCCAACGCCAAATCGCCCGCCAGCACGCGTTCCAGCATTGCTTCTCCCGCCGCCGGCAAGCCCGTCCGCGCCAGCCCGCGCACTGCCGCAAGTTGCGTCTCGGAACTCGGATCGCCCAGCGCCGCCACCAAAGAGGCAATTGCCTCCGGCGCGCGTGTTCGTCCCAATCGCACCAAAGCCGCCTCCCGCTTCCATCCGCGCCGGTGCCGCGCTTCCACCAGAATGCGGTCCAGCAATCCCGTCCTTCGCAAGAAATCCAGCAACTTTTCCGCTTCGGTCGGCTTTGCCGCCTCCATGCGATCCAGCGACTGCGTAATGATCGCTTCCGTGTCCCTATGTACTTCACGCCACTCGTCTCGTGGAATTTCTCCCGCCACGATTTCGTCCCAGTGCTGCCGCACATAGAATTCCGCGTCCGCCAGTCTATCGAAGTACCGCCTCCGGATTTTCCGTCGCGCTAGAATGGACGCAACCAGCATCACAATCCCCGCCAGCGAAAACACAATCGCGCGCACAACAAACGACGCCGCCGCCGCATTCATCCAGTGCGCTATCGAATTCATGCTCGCTCGTCCCGCCAGCCTTTGTAGGGCGGCCTGCCCGCCGCGGCGGGCTTTATGCCGCCCGCCCTTCGTTTGTCCCCGTGGTTTGTAGCGGCCGCTTTACGCCCGCCCGCTTTTCCTTTACCGAACAACTCCTCACTAACTCGCTAAGAAACCGTCGAAAAACTCCGCCCTCAGAACCGCCATCCGTAGCTCACGCCGTAAATTCCCTCCGTATTTCCGCCGTTGCGCGCTTGCCTTGCCGCGTAAAAGTTCACGTATTTCTTCTCGGTCAGCCCCACGCGAATCCCGCCGCCGTACGTTCGCGACGCAAACGCTCCCACCTGGTCCACCTCGCTGAAATTTTCTGACCCCACCGCGAGCGTCAGATTCAGCAACAACCGGCTGGCGGTAAGTCGCGGCAGCGGGAAATCCAGCCGCCCATAGCCAGACGGCTCCCATGCCACAGGCGCGCCGCTGAACCTGCTGCGGGCTGCGTTCCCCGACATCGTCCAACGAAAATCGTGCGCGAAATTCGTCGCCGCCGTTCCCGTAAACACCAGCACACGCGCCTGCCCGTACCAAAACCAGTGCTGCCCGTACGCCGCCTCGATTCCACGCACGACCTTCGTTTCCGACACGCGAAAACCATGCCCGTACTCGAAATAGGTCTCCCCGCGCGGAATAATTCCCTGCGCGTTCCCGCCGCCTCCGCCCACAGTGAACGCGTCGGATGGTGTCAACCGGTACGTCGCGCCGCCAATCACTTTTTCAGCCTTCGCTCCGAACCGCCGGTAAATGTCCCCTTCTGCCGACAAAATCCACCGCGCATTCGGTTTCGCAATGAACGCAATCGTCTGCGCGTTTGCTGCGCCCGTGTAATTGAACGTGTCCGTTTCGTTGCCAATGTTCAACTCAAATCGAGTTGGACCCTCGAGCGAACGCAATCCCGCGCGCGCTTCGTCATCGCCGGTAGGAATGTCTCTCGGCTCCAGAGAACGCGCTTGCACAAACGCCTCACGCGCCTCATCGCGTCGGTCTAACGCGCGCAGCACGCGCCCTCGCTCATTCAGCACATCCGCGCGTCCTGGCGGAATCTTCGCGGCGGCGTCGAGCAGCGCCAGCGCATCCTCGTTCCGTCCATCCTGGGCAAGCAGTGTCGCCAGCCCCAGCAGAAAATCCCCATCCTTGGGAGAAAGCTCCAACGCCCGCCGGTACGTCGCTTCCGCTTCCTTCCGTCGCCCCGTCCACGCCAGCAACTGTGCGCGCCATCCCGTCGCATCCGAATCGTCCGGCTCGGCGGCCAGCCGCGCGTCAACAACGCCAAGCGCGGCTTTCAAATCGTGCGCCGCCACGCTTTTCTTCACGCCTTCCAGCCAATCACTTGTTCCCTGCGGAGCTTCTCTCCCCGAATTCTGCTCAGGCATCTCCGCCATAATCGCTGAGCCTGCCGCCCCGCAATTATTTTGCTCCGCGCGTCCGTCCGTCGGACCCGCCGCAACCAGCACAAACACAATCACGCTCGCGCCCAAAACACGCACCACCCCGCGACCGGACACACGACGATTTTTGACACGGAAAGTCACACAAAACAGAAAGCACACCGCGCGCCAGCGCCGCGCACAATGCAACCGATGTTTCGTGTCGCTAACGCGACGTTACTTGCTTCGATTGTGCTGCTTGAGGAAGTCCATCTGGAGAAGAATCAACTCGCGAGCCAAAAATGATCATTGCACTGTTTCAAAATGGTACGGGCGTCCCACTCTGAATTTCTCGCCCTCCTAATTCCAACCGCTGCATCTGCTAGCCACCGCCTTTCCACTGTCCTCCTACGGCGTGTCGCCCTTCGCTTCGTCTTTCGCTTGTTTTTCCGCCTTCTTGACGTCTGCCTTGCCCATGTCCGGCTTCAGCGTCTGAATCGTCTTACTCAAGTTCATTCTCTTCGTCTTTGTCTCCGGCGTGCAGTATTTCCCGCCCAGCTCCGTGCACTTCACCAGCGGAAACGCAAGATTCAGGTCGTGCGACGCGTGCAAAGCCGTGGCGAAATTGTGCAGGTTATCGTAGCCCTTTGCGGCCTCCATCGCCGTCAAGCCTGCGGGCAGCAGCGTTTGCAATTTCGCGGCAAGGCTTGGGTTCGAGGACAGAACCTGCTCAGGTGGCATCGCATTCGGGTCGCTGGGACGGTTCACATCGTGCACCGCTCCAGCCATTCCCCCGGGCCCATACTGCGCGAAAGCCGGCTGCACTCCCCACCACAATCCAGTCACGCACACCGCCATCGCCATGCCGAGATATTTTTTCATTTTGCCACCTCCTTTCCCCGAGTCTACGCCCGCCGCCGCCTTTGCCGCAACCGTCCACGAGTTCCCCTGGTGGGTCAGTTTGAATTTTCTTGAGCACAAGGAATCACAATTCACACCTCGCCGACAAACGCGCCGCTTCGATCACTCACCTCGCGATCGAATAAACAAAATGCCTCAGCTCCTGCCGCAGAATTTCCTTTTCGATTCCCATTCCCATCTTCTCTGCCACCCGTCGCGACGGAATATTCTCCGGCCGAATCAGCGAAATCAACCGCTTTGCGCGCAGCGTCTCGAACCCGTAAGCAAGCGCACCGCGCGCCGCCTCCGTCGCGTAGCCGTTTCGCCAATGCTCGCGTTGCACGTGGTACCCAATCTCGATTTCCGTCCGTCCCTCGACCTCTTGCCGCGCATGTCCGCAGTCGCCAATCACCGTGCCGGTTCCCTTCAACATCATCGCGTACAGTCCATACCCGTTTTCCTCGTAGCTCTTCATGCACCATTCGATCCAGCGCGTCACGTCCTCACGCAGAAAAGCGCTCGGATAATATCTCATCGCCATCGGATCGCCCAGCGTGGCAAACAACGCTTCCAAATCATCCA
>JBOGNJ010000147.1:0-5246 GCA_050746905.1 Candidatus Acidiferrales bacterium | reverse complement strand
TCTCGTAAAACAATCGCCGCCAGTCCGCGGAAGGCGAACTCGTCAGCATCACCTGCACCAAATAATAATTGTCGCGGACTTTCTGCACCGCCTGTGGCGGCCCGGACCGCTTAATGCCCGTGGTCGTGGTCAAACTTCCTCGCTTCCTTCTCGTTCCGACGTGCCAAACAGCTAGTAGCGGTCAATTCGGACTTAATCCGGCATCCCTCAAAACGCGATTCACCAGGTCGAGAACCACCGAGCGCTCTGCTTCGTCTAGCGGGTTTGTCTTGAAATGCGCCTGGAGAATGAGCGCAAAAATGGCCACCGCGTCGATACGTCTTGATTCCCCGTTCCTCATACGCTAATGGGAGTCCTCCCACTCGGCCTTTTCGGCCTCCAATGCTTCCCTGTCCGGGTCTAGTTTGGCTCTATCTTCGTCTAGCTTCTTAAGTTCCTCAAACCAGCGTGTGAAGGACTTAGCAATTTCGCTCTTGCCCTCTTCCTGCTGTTTCCAAAGATTCAAAAACTGCGCCAGCATGGCACCAGAGGCGAAGCAGAGCAGTCCGAAAGCGACCTGTACAGAAATGTGGCTCTCTGCGTCAAGGTTCAGACATAGAATGGCAGCGAGGGCAAAGCCAACCCCGAACCACAGCAGTTTTTGCGCGTTATTAGCCATAGCCGCCTCGGCCACCTATATAACGATATGCACACTTCAGCTTAGACCTGTGGACCACACCCGTGCTCGGCAGTGTGTTCCAGGAAACGAAACAGAGCAGCCATTTCCTGTTGTTCGACCCGCTCCCGCCTCTCCGGGGTGAGATCACGACCTCCGGAGAGCGGCGCTAACTGCGTGCGAAAATGGATCAGCTTGTTTTCCAGATCCTCGTACTGTTGGCAGTACATCGGCCCTCCATGAGAGTTAGTTCGGCTTCTTCGACTCGTCTACGTCCACGAACTCGGCATCCACCACGTCGCCCTGGCCCGTTGACGGACCCGAAGTTGTGCTCGCGTTGCCGTCGACTCCCGGACCGCTCTGCCCGGGATTTGCTCCCGAGCCGCCCGCCGCCGCGCCGGCCGCCGAAGTCGCCTTGTACATCGCCTCGGCCAGCTTGTGCGAAGCCTTTGTCAATTCCTCGGCCGCTTGATTGAGCCGCTCGACTCCGCCCTCCGCAAGCGCGCGCTTCGCCGCTTCCACCGCCTCCTCGGCGGATTTGACGTCCGCCTCGGCAAGCTTGTCGCGATTTTCGTGGATCAGCTTTTCCGTCTGGTAAACCAGATTGTCGCAACGGTTGCGCGCCTCGGCCTCGGCGATTTTCGCCTTGTCCTCATCGGAATGCGACTCGGCTTCCTTGCGCATCTTTTCGGCCTCTTCCTTGCTCAAGCCGGAGGAAGCCGTGATGGTGATCTTTTGTTCCTTGTTTGTCGCCATGTCCTTCGCGGATACGTTCAAAATGCCGTTGGCGTCGATGTCAAACGTCACCTCGACTTGCGGCACTCCGCGCGGAGCCGGCGGCAACCCGATCAGGTGGAATTTCCCGAGCGTGCGGTTCCCGCTGGCAACCGGCCGTTCACCCTGCAACACGTGAATTTCGACGGACGTTTGATTGTCCGAGGCGGTCGAAAACATCTCCGCCTTGCGTGTCGGAATCGTCGTGTTGCGCGGGATCAGCACCGTCATCACGCCGCCCATTGTTTCCACGCCCAGCGACAGCGGCGTCACGTCGAGCAGCAGAATGTCTTTCACTTCGCCGCCAAGCACGCCGCCCTGAATCGCCGCGCCTACCGCGACCACTTCGTCCGGATTGACGCCCTTGTGCGGCTCTTTCCCGTTGAACAAATTCTTTACGATATCGACGACCCGTGGAATGCGTGTTGAACCTCCGACCAGCACCACCTCGTCAATCTTGTCCGGCGTGACGCCTGCGTCCGAAAGCGCCTGTTTTACGGGTCCGACGGTGCGCTGGAGCAAGTCCTCCATCAATTGCTCGAGCTTCGCGCGCGTCAGTTTCTGCTGCAAATGCTTCGGCCCGGATTCGTTTGCTGTAACGAATGGCAGATTGATCTCCGTCTCCACCAATTGCGACAGCTCGATCTTCGCTTTTTCCGCAGCTTCCTTCAGGCGCTGGATGGCCATGCGGTCCTTACTCAGGTCGATGCCTTGCTCTTTTTTGAATTCCGCGATCATCCAGTCGACGATGCGCTGGTCAATGTCATCGCCGCCCAAATGCGTATCCCCATTCGTTGACTTTACTTCGACGACGCCTTCACCCACTTCCAGAATGGAAATGTCGAACGTACCGCCGCCAAGATCGTACACGGCAATCGTTTCGTCCTTTTTCTTGTCGAGCCCGTATGCCAGCGCCGCCGCGGTGGGCTCATTGATGATGCGCAACACTTCGAGTCCCGCGATTTCGCCGGCCTGCTTCGTGGCTTGGCGCTGCGCGTCGTTAAAATACGCAGGCACCGTGATCACCGCTTTCGTCACCTTCTCGCCCAGGAAATCTTCGGCGGCGCTCTTCAGTTTCTGCAGAATCATTGCCGAAATTTCGGGCGGACTATAGACCTTGCCGGAAATCTCGACGCGCACGTCATCATGCGGACCCCGCACGATCTTGTACGGCACGCGCTTCAGCTCTTCGCCGACCTCATCGTACCGGCGGCCCATGAAGCGCTTGATCGAATAAACCGTGTTTTCGGGATTCGTGATCGACTGGCGCTTGGCGACTTGCCCGACCAACCGCTCGCCCGATTTCGTGATTCCGACAACCGAGGGCGTGGTTCTCGCGCCCTCCTGGTTTGGAATCACGGTGGATTCGCCCCCCTGCATTACGGCGACGACCGAATTCGTGGTTCCCAAGTCAATTCCTATAATCTTGCTCATTGGAGAAGCCCCTCCTCGCTGTACTGGCGTAAAATGTCTGCTTCGACGGATGCAAATTATAACCGAAGCAGATTCTACACATTGAGCGCATTGTTGTCAAGTTTGTTGACTGGTTTCATGTCATTGCTAATATTGAGCTTACGCCGACTCAACAAGAAAAACATGCACTACTTCTCTCGCCCCTTTGCCCTTCCGGCTTCGATGAACGTGCCTCATCGAACCAATATCGACTCTCCCCGCATCTCAGCTGACGTATACTTACCGTTTCTGTTTGGTGACAGCCGTCCTGATTTGTGGCGTCGCTTGCGCTCGTATCGCGCTAGAATGCCCACCGATTTGCTTTTGGGAGGAAAACTTTGGACCGGCAATCTCTTCGAGCCTTGACCTTGCTCTGCGCTGCAGGAACCTTATTCGTGGGTCTTGGCGCGTACGCGCAGCCGAGAACGACTCAGGAATCACATGCCGCTGTGGAATGGAGCCATCTTTCGGCTGAGAAGTCCCTCGGCAATCCGAAAGCTCCCATCAAGCTTGAAGTTTTCAGCGATTACGAATGTCCGGCGTGCGGCCGTGTTTACGAGGGCACCTTGAGGCCCATGATTGACGACTATGTGTCGTCGGGAAAGGTCTATCTAATCCACCGCGATTTTCCGCTTCCCATGCACAAATACTCGCGCGAAGCGGCGCGCTGGGCAAACGCCGCTTCGCGCGTCGGGCATTTCGAATCCGTTGATCGCGTACTCTACGATAATCAAGCCGTCTGGGGCGAACACGGCAGTCAGGAAGGCGATGTAAAGAAATTCGTTCAAGCGGCTATCAGTCCGGCGGAGTTCAAGCGCGTTGAACGGCTGATGCAAAGCTGTGAAACGGATTCGCATGAGGAAATCAAGGGTTGTGCCGTGGATGCGGAGATTCAGCACGATATAGCGGCGGGCCAACAGCTCCCCGTAATGCAAACTCCCACGTTTATCGTTTCCGCTCGCGGCCAATCTTATCCGCCGGCCGCCGGAGCCATCTCATGGCCTTTGCTGAGGCAGTTTCTCGACCAGGTTTTGAAGCAAAAGTAGTGCTGCGCTCGTCTCGAGGGAAGGGTGAAATGTCGAATCGGAATCTGCCTGGAACGCTAACTTCTGTCATTGCTGCGCTGGCTCTGCTCTTTTGCGTGGCCATCTACACTGCGCCTGCCGTGGCGCAGACGCCCACCGAATGGGAACGGCTCTCCGCCGAGAAATCGCTGGGCAATCCGAATGCGCCCATCAAGATGATCGTTTATGACGATTACGAATGCCCGGTGTGTGGCGAACTGTACGAGCAAACCTTGCGGCCCCTGATTGACGATTATGTGGCGTCGGGCAAAGTCTATCTGGTTCACCGCGACTTCCCTCTGCCGATGCACCTGTATTCCCGGCAAGCCGCGCGTTGGGTAAATGCGGCGGCGCGCATCGGAAAATTTGAGGCCGTCGAACGGGCTATCTTCGACAATCAAATGGCATGGTCGGAGTACGGAACCGAGAATCCCAAGGGAATTATCAAGCCCATTGTCCAGTCCGCCCTCACGCCGGCGGAATTCAAGCGCGTGGAACGCTTGATGCAAGGTTGCGAAAGTAATTCGCAGAGCGAAATCAAGGGCTGTGCGGTGGACGCGGGCATCCAGCGCGATTTGGCTGAAGGCGAACTGCTTCCCGTGCGCGCCACCCCTACCATTGTGATTTCTGCCCACGGCCAAACATATCCGCCGATGACAGGGGCCATTTCCTGGCCCATTCTGCGGCAATTCTTCGATAAGCTTTTGAGTTAGAAATAATCGATATGCCAGCTTCCTCTCGGTGGACCACGGGCCGCGTCCTCCTGTTGCTTGGGCGTCTGGCGCTTGCCGTCATATTTCTGCTGGCTGCGTACGGAAAACTGCAACCGCAAAACGCCGCTCAGTGGACTCTCGGCTCACTGAAAATCACTCCCTCGTCCCTGGGCCTATCGATGAGCTTCTTCGCGATGCAACTCGATTCATATCAAATGTTGCCTGCCTGGGCGGTGATCCCGATCGCGCATACCTTGCCTTGGATCGAGCTCGCGCTGGGAATTTTGCTCTTGACCGGCATAGGCTTGCGCTATGTGGCCGTGGTCGCAACTTTATTTCTGGCATTGTTCTGGGCTGTAATCATTCGATCCTATGCGATGCATCTCGCGATAAACTGCGGATGCTTCGGCCCGAATGAAAAGCTGACTGGATGGAGAGTGGTCGAAGATGGGGGCTTCTTCGCACTCGGCGTCGCCGTCACGATTGGCGCATTTATCGTTCATCGTCGAAGCCGGTCAGCCGTGATCGTAACTTAGCTACCGGCCATTCGTATTGGTGCGGTCCTCCAACACCCCGCATTGTCTGCGA
>JBOGNJ010000146.1:0-3313 GCA_050746905.1 Candidatus Acidiferrales bacterium | reverse complement strand
CTGCGATTTCTAGATACGCCTCGTGAAGCAGAGTGATGGTACTCAGACTGACCGGGCCGCCTTTCCTGGTGAGTTCACGTCTCGCTAGGCGTTGCAGTTGCGAATAAAGCGCCGCGAATAACGCGTCTGCGGCCGACCGATTTCCGCCGTCAGCCGCCTGCATTAATGCAGTCAGGCTAGATTCACCGTCCAAGGCAACCCTCGTGGAGCGAATTTCCGGTAGTGCGGTTGATTGTAGCGCAAAAAACCACGGACAGGCGTTCGCTTCGTGGAGGGAACGAGTGACCCTCGTAGGCTTTGCGAGTACCCGTGCTTACGGCCTCCCATCCGAATCCTCAGAAGATTTTTGCCTTCCGGTGTCGTCTTTTACTCGCGGTTTCCGATTTCATAGATAGAGAGTCCTGCAGAGGTCGTAAGACCAAATTCAGTGATCCTCAGATCGCGGCTGCGTTCGCCACAAGCGCCGCACCGCACTAACACGGTGCATGCGATTCGCATTTCGCAGGAGGGACTTGACAATGAAAACGAAATGGCTTGGAAACGGATGGTTGGCCCTTTGCGCTTTGGTTTTGGCTGGCCTTTTTTCAGCGCCTGCCGTGTATGCAGGCCCTTATACCTTCACCACTATCGCTTACCCGGGATCAATCGGCGGGACTGTTGCCTATGGCCTTAACAACAGCCAGCAAGTTGTTGGCATTTACCTGGATAGCAGCGATTTGATTCAGGGTTTCTTGTACCAGGGCGGCACATACACCATAGAACAGGTTCCCGGCGCGCAGGAAACGATCCTTCAGGGTATCAATGACAGTGGGAACATGGTGGGAGGGTACGGGTCGTTCGGCGGAAGTCCCTTGGCCTTCCTGGACAGCGGCGGGACGTTTTCAACCATCACTCCTCCGAGTTCCACAACGGCCATCGTTTACGGTATCAACAACTCCGGCGAGATGGTTGGTCTTTATGAGGACGCAAGTGGTGATGAGTTCAGTTTCCTGGACAACGGCGGGACTTTCACGAACATCAGCTTCCCGGGCTCAGCGGGAACTATCGCCTTTGGCATCAACAGCGCCGGGGAGATCGTCGGAGTCTACACAGACAGCGGCGGCAACGCATTCGGCTTCTTGGATGACAATGGCACGTTCACATCGATTAGCTTCCCCGGTTCGACCGGAACGATTGCATACGGCATTAACAGCGCGGAACAAGTCGTCGGAGTCTACGGTGACAGCAGCGGCAACGAAGACGGATTCATCTATAACCCGAACACCGCCACATTCACAACGATAGACTTCCCCGGCGCGCAGGACACGGTCATTCAGGGAATCAACGATAGCGGCGACCTCGTCGGATATTACGGACCGTTCGGTGGAAATCCCAGCGGTTTCCTGGCAGTGCCGGGTTCGGCAACACCCGAGCCGGGAAGCATGCTTCTTTTGGGCACCGGATTGATAGCCCTTGGCGGCGCGCTACGCCGGCGAGCGTGGGGCACACACCAACCGGAGGAACGCTATGTCTAACTTCAACCCATTTCGCCTCGCCATCGGATTCCTGACTCTAGTGCTGGTCACGGCAGGCAACGCTAAGTTCGCTCGCGCCGATAACGTTCAGACCTTCAATTTCTCGGGGATTGTCACCTCCTTCAACGGCAGCGACACGGTCACGGGGACGTTCACGCTGGACACAACCAATGCGACAATCACAGCGTTCGATTTCACGACTCCCGTTGTCACCATCAGCGCCACCGACGGGTGGACCGCAACTGTCAGCACCTATACGCCGGCGCTCTCTCCCAATTTAGATTTTGTCGTCTTGTTCTTTGGAGACGGCGATGAAGACGTGATGTCTCTTCTTTTCACGACGACGCTCAACTCGTTTGACGGGAACACCTTCTTCACAGGTCCCGTTCAACCATATCCGGGGGCACAAACCATCATTGGTCTCCAGTGCGATTTCTTGGGCATAAAAGGAACCTCGCAGTGCAGCAACGGGCTGTACTCTAGCGATTTTGCTTCCGGCAGCGCCACGCCAATTTCTTCCACTCCTGAACCATCCTCGCTGCTCCTGCTCGGAATCGGCGTGGTGGGCTTGGCAATCTTCCAGTACAAGCGGCACGGCTCGATTCCAGTCGCGGGATAGAAGAAAGGAAGGCGCAAGATGTGTAGCCAAGCGATTTTGCGCAGGACCACCTACTGCCGCCGAGCGGCACGACTCCCACGCCCGAGCCGTCGAGCGTGCTGCTGCTCGGCACGGGTATTTTGCTTATCGGGCGTTGCTCCCGACGGAAGAAATCCCCTGAAATCGGATGATTCGCGACACGATCAACGGAAGCGACACGGTCGCCGCGACGTTCACGCTGGACACGACCAATGGGACAATCACAGCGTTCGCAGTCATGTGCTGTTTTCTCTCTGCGGTCGCTCCACTAAGTTGCGTAACTTCGCGAGATATTTCGCTGTTCTTTGCGACATTGTTTTCGGTGTATAACAACGCTACTCCAGGGTGGGCTGGGTCTGGGTGCCTATCCTGAAAAACTCACTTGGAGGAACTTCTATGCGGTTTAACCTTGCACTGCTTTTGGGACTAGCTTTGGCGACAGCTGTTCATGCGCAAACCGGCGCGTGTACGAAGAGCGCCGTCCAGAAAGGGGGACTCCCCGTTGCCGAGAAGGCGTTCACGTACATGGCGGCGTTCAGTAAGCCCGTGACCACGAAAGCCGCCGCGGAGAAAGCTGCCGAAGAAAGCTTCGCTGACCGGATCAACCGAAAATTTGAATGGGCGAATGATCGCGTTGTCGTTGCGTCGCCCTCCGGTGAAATGGCATACGAGCACGGCACGATGCATGTTTCTTACGATACGAAGAGCGATGGAAAACACCACTCGTTTGATGCGGTGATGTTCATGGTCTATCAGGCCAAAGGACCGACGTGCGAGCAGGTGGCTTCCACCATGTCTCCGCTGGAAGACACAGTGAAATAGTCGCCAGGATGAAACCGGCCCGCGCGATGCCCGTTGACGGCAGGCACGCTCGCGTTACTGCTGCCGCGAAAACGCGAGCCGTTGGCGGTGATTTCGAACTGGCCGCCGCGCTTCTGGGCCTGGCGGCTCCGCGCATGGTCGATGATCAAGCCACGCATCACTCGAGCGGCATAACTCATGAATCTTCCTCGATCGGCGAAAGACGGCTTGTTGTTGCCTGCGATTTCTAGATACGCCTCGTGAAGCAGAGTGATGGTACTCAGACTGACCGGGCCGCCTTTCCTGGTGAGTTCACGTCTCGCTAGGCGTTGCAGTTGCGAATAAAGCGCCGCGAATAACG
>JBOGNJ010000145.1:0-7283 GCA_050746905.1 Candidatus Acidiferrales bacterium | reverse complement strand
GCGCCGGGCGTGATTGGCGGAATCGCGCTGGTGCTGGCGCTTTTCGCCATGCACATGCTGCCCGTGAATTTCGCGGGGGTTGTGCTGATCTTGCTCGCGATGATTTTGTTCGTTATGGAAGCGAAATTCCCCACGCATGGCATTCTAGGAGTGGGCGGAGCGATAGCGATGGTGCTGGGCGCGCTGATGCTGGTTCATTCGCCGATCACCCCCGGCGGCGTACATCCGGGCATTGCGCTGGCGGTCACGATTCCCGTCGCGCTCATCGTGATTTTCTTGATGCGCCTCGTTCTGCGTTCCTTCCGGTGGAAACGGACGACGGGCGCTGACGAATTGCTCGGCGCCGTCGGCGAAATCATCGAGCCGGTCGCCTTGGCCGGAGCAAACGGCATGGTTCTGATTCACGGAGAACTTTGGCGCGCCGCGGCCGGCGAACCGATTCCAAAGGGCGCGCGCGTCCGTGTGAGCCGCGTGCAAGGCCTGACTCTGTTCGTCGAGCCGGTGCCGGTTGGGTCCGCGTCTCGCTGAACATTTTTTGTGCATTCGCTTGAACGCCTCGGGGCGGTTTTTCTGAAACGGGGCGCGAAAACATTTTGAAACGCTGGAGGATACGATGGACGTGTTCATGCTCGGCATAGCGATCGCGATTTTCGTTTTCTTGATTTGGATTTTCAACTGCATCTACGTCCTCAAGGAGTGGGAGCGCGGCGTCGTGCTGCGCCTGGGCCGCATGATGCCCGTGGCTAAAGGGCCGGGGCTGTGCCTCGTGTTTTATCCCATCGACAGGCTCATCCGCGTTTCCTTGCGCATTGAAACTCTCGATGTTCCGCCGCAGGACGTCATTACCAAGGACAACGTATCGGCAAAAGTGAATGCGGTCTGTTATTTTCGTGTCGTCGATTCCAATCTCGCGATTTCGCAGATCCAAAATTATCTCTACGCCACTTCGCAGCTCGCGCAAACGAATTTGCGCAGCGTGGTCGGCCAGTTCGAGCTGGACGACGTTCTCTCGGAGCGCGAAAAGGTAAACGCCAAGCTGCAAACAATCCTTGACCAGGATACCGAGCCATGGGGTATTAAGGTTACGAAGGTTGAGGTTAAGCAGGTCGATATTCCGGATAATATGCAGCGCGCCATCGCGCGGCAGGCCGAAGCGGAACGCGAACGCCGGGCAAAGATTATTAACGCCGATGGCGAATTGCAAGCGTCAGCGAAACTCGCCCAAGCGGCCGAGGCGTTGCAGAGGCAGCCGGTATCCGTGCAATTACGGTATTTGCAGACACTGACGGAGATCGGGAGCGAGAAAAATACCACGGTGATTTTCCCGGTGCCGATGGACCTGATCAGCCAGTGGCTGCCGAAGGCTTTGGGGACGAGCAAGTAGACGGCCGACTAAATTCGAGGGGGATTTTTTCGAGCATGGGTGGAAATTCAAAACGCGGCGGCGACAGGGTTCTCGAAAGCCGCCATCTGATTGGTTTGTTTCTCGGCGTGGTGCTGCTGTGCTGCGTTTTTTTCACGCTGGGATACGTGATGGGCAAGACGCAATATGGCAACGCGCCTGTTGAGGCGGCTTCGATTGAGAAAACGCCGCAAACCGTTACGCCTCGTGGCGCGCAAACAGCGGCGCAGTCGCAGGCTTCGCCGGAATGGGATTTCTACGCGAGGAAAAAGACCACGGAGGTACCCCTGAAGCCGGCGCCCACGCCATCGCACGTGGCCGAATCGGCTTCCACCTCTACTCCGTCATCTTTTTCGCCAGCCGCAACGGCTCACGCACCCATTTCTGCGCCCGCTTCTGGAAATGTTCGTGCGCCTGTTCCCGTACGTCTTTCTGAGAGCGGCCGGCACAAAGCTGCGCTTCCAGTCAGCCACGCCTCTTCACCCGTGCCATCGCGCTTTCGCGCGCCGCGAATTTCGAAAAATGCGGTGGTGTTGCAAGTGGGGGCGCTGCGAAGCGAAAGCGACGCGCTGGCTATGGCCGACGCGCTGCAGGCAAAAGGTTTCCCCTCATTTGTGGTCAATCCAACCACGGACGGTTTCTATCGCGTGCAGGTTGGCCCGTTCGACAGCCAGGCCATCGGCGACAAGGCCAAGCAAAATCTCCAACGCGCGGGATTCAAAGCCATCTACAGACGCTGAATGAATTTATCGCGGCCGGTTCGATTTCTTCTCGCGATTGGCTCAGGCCTCGCGCTCTCCTTTTCATTCCCCAATTATAATTTGCCGCTGCTGGCGTGGATCGCGGTCGCGATGCTGATGCTGGCGTCGCTCGGCGCTCGCACGCGCGAAGCCGCGCTCTACGGGTTCATCAACGGAGCGCTGTTTTATCCGCTCAGCGTGCCGTGGATCGACACGGTGATGCAGCAATATGGAAACGTCAGTCCGCTCGCGTCCGCGGGAATTTTGGCGCTCATGACGCTGGCGGGAGCTCTGTTTCCCATCGCATTTGCCGTACTGGTCGCGCGCGTCGGTAAACGCAACCTCGCGATGGCATGCGTGCTCGCGCCGTTTTTGTGGGTCGCGCTGGAATTTGCTCGGACGCATTTGCCCATCATCGGATTTCCGTGGAACCTGATCGGCTATGCCGCGTCCGGCAATCTCGCTTTCGTTCAACTCGCGAGCGTCACGGGAATTTTCGGCCTGTCGCTGCTTGTCGTCGCTTTCAATGCCTTGCTGGCTTGGGCTATCGCTGCGCCCTCGGCGAAAAGCCGCCGCGTGGTTCTCGTGACGCTACTTGCTTTGGTTGGCGTCGCCAAAATCGGCGCGCGATTGGTGCCACAATCCGCGCCCGATCGCGTCGCGCATCTTGTGCAAACCAATTTTCGGCAGTCCGAGAGCTATCCCGCCAATTGGATGGACATTCACGCCGGAGACATGCAGCAGCTTGAGGAGATGAGCATCGATGCCGCGAAAAAAAATCCGGGCGTGATTATTTGGCCGGAGGTGCCCGCGCCGTTTAGTTTGCAGGACCCGAAATTCGCGGCCATCGCCGCTAAAATTGCCAAAGGCTCGGGAAGCAATTTCCTTGTCGGCGTGGACGATCGGAAATTGGGCCCCGACCGCCAGTGGCTCGACTCCAACAGCGCCGTCCTGCTCGACCCGGCTGGGCAGCGGAAATTCACATATGATAAAATTCATTTGGTGCCGTTCGGCGAGTACGTGCCGCTGCGCCGGTGGCTAACCTTCGCGAAAAGTTTGACTGCTGGCATTTCCGATTTCACGCCGGGGCATACATATAGCGTGGGCCGTTTGCCGGGCGGGCGATTCAGCGTCTTCATTTGTTACGAATCGATTTTCCCGTCCCTGGTGCGTCATTTTGCGGCAAACGGCGCGGAGCTGCTCGTCAATATCTCGAACGACGGATGGTTCGGACGCTCCTCGGCTCCGGCTCAGCACTTGATGATGCTGCGCGTTCGCGCCGTTGAAAATCGCCGCTGGCTGCTGCGCGACACGAACACGGGATTCACCGCGGACTTTGATCCCTATGGCAGAATGGTCGCGCGCCTCCCGACGTTCACGCGCGCAGAAGTTGACGCGCCATACGCCTTTCGTTCGGATGTTTCGCTGTACACGCGCTTCGGCGACTGGCTCGCGTGGCTCTGCGTCATCGCGGCGCTAGTATTGCTTTTGCTGGCACGGATTCGAATTCGCCCCGCTGAGCAGCGGGTTTAGATTTTGTAGCGGCGGGTTTACCCCGCCAGCCTTTGCCTTAATGTGGCATCTGAACTAGAAAGGGAATCGTGAGCAATCTCATCGAAGATCTTCAAACTCGCTTTGACGAATTGAAAAAGCGCATCGAGCTCGTGCGGAGCTATCTTTGACGTTGCCACCAACCGCGAACGACTGAAATCCCTCGAAGCGAAGGCCAGCGATCCCTCATTCTGGCAGGATCAGGAAAAAGCGCAGGGCGTCCTCCAGCAGCGCAAGCATGCCGAAGGAAACATCGCCGCCGATGAAAAGCTGACGCGCGCCGTCAGCGACATCGAAACCTATTTCCACATGGCGCACGAAGAGTCCGACGCCACGCAGCGCGAATCCGTGCTGAAAGACATCAGCGCCGAACTCGACTCGATTGACAAGTACATCGGCGAACTCGAAACGCAAACGCTGCTCTCCGGCGAAAACGACGCGCTCAGCGCTATCATGACCATCAAGCCCGGCGCCGGCGGCACGGAATCGCAGGACTGGGCGGAAATGCTCTTGCGAATGTACTTGCGATGGACGGAGAGCAAAAATCTTCGCGCCACCGTGATCGACTCGACGCCGGGCGAAGAGGCGGGCCTGAAATCCGTCACCGTGCGCATCGAAGGCGAAAACGCTTTTGGCTTGCTGCAAGGGGAGACGGGAGTGCACCGCTTGGTCCGCATTTCGCCGTTCGACCAAGCCGCGCGCCGCCACACGTCGTTCGCTTCCGTGTTCGTGATTCCCGAAATCGACGACCGCATCGACATCGTGATTAAGCCCGACGAACTTCGCATCGACACGTTTCGCGCCGGCGGCCACGGCGGGCAGAACGTCAACAAAGTGGAATCGGCCGTGCGCATCACGCACCTGCCGTCGGGCATCGTGGTGCAGTGCCAGAACGAGCGCAGCCAGCACAAAAATCGCGAAATCGCGATGAAGGTGCTGAAGTCCCAGCTTTACGAACGCGAAATCGACAAACGCCGCGAATTGACGCGCAAGCTCGACGAGTCCAAGCCCGAAATCAGCTTCGGCAGCCAGATTCGCTCATACGTTTTGCAACCGTATCAACTCGTGAAGGACCACCGCACCAAAGTCGAGCAGGGCGACGTCGAGCGCGTCCTCAACGGCGACTTGGACAAATTCATCCGCGCCTACCTGTTGTCTCGCCGCAGTGGCAGCGACGGCACAAGCGCCGCAAAGAACTAGCGTTGCGCGAAGTTGCAATTCCTTGCATTCTTGCCGCATTTCGGCCCCAGTTCCATCAAGGCTCGGCGGAGGTTGCGGTCGGCAGAAACCTGTTTCAGACCGCGTCTAGCGCCGTTCGGGCCGCCAATAAGACGTTTCCGTGCAAGACGTTGACATGACCTGTGGCGCATGTTACGGTTTTTATTCATATTTCCTGCTGTATCAGGCGCTTGGGCCACTCATTTGCCTGCCAAATAGCCGAAGGAGAATGTTTTGACACGCGAAGAAGAGAAAATCCTGTTCACTTCCGAATCCGTCACCGAAGGCCACCCCGACAAGATTGCCGACCAGATTTCAGACGCCATCCTTGATGCAGTAATGAAAGACGACCCGATGGGCCGCGTGGCGTGCGAGACGCTGGTCACCACGGGCCTCGTGGTCATCGCCGGCGAAATCACCACGAATACTTACGTCGATTTTGCCGGCGTCGCGCGTGACGTGATTCGCGATGTCGGCTACACGCGCGCGAAATACGGCTTCGACGCCGAAACTTGCGGCGTCATCTGCACCGTGAAGAAACAGTCCGGCGACATCGCCATGGGCGTCGACACCGGCGGCGCGGGCGACCAGGGATTGATGTTCGGCTTCGCCTGCGACGAGACGGAAGAGCTGATGCCCATGCCCATCCAGCTCGCGCATCGCCTCACGCAACGCCTCGCCGAAGTTCGCAAAGCCGGAATCGTCGGCTTCCTGCGTCCCGATGGAAAATCGCAAGTCACCGTCGAATACGTTGACGGCCGCCCCGCCCGAGTGGATTGCGTGGTCATCTCCACGCAACACAGCGACTCCGTTTCCAATGAAGATCTTCACAAAGCTATCGTGAACGAAGTCATTCGTCCCGTCGTTCCCACGAAAATGATGGACAAGAACACACGCATCCACATTAATCCCACGGGGCGCTTCGTCGTCGGCGGGCCGATGGGCGATGCGGGCCTCACCGGTCGCAAAATTATCGTGGACACTTACGGCGGCTACGGACGTCACGGCGGCGGCGCGCTTTCGGGCAAAGATCCGACCAAGGTGGACCGCTCCGCGTGCTACATGGCGCGTTACATTGCGAAGAATCTTGTCGCCGCGGGCGTCGCGCGTAAACTCGAAGTCCAGCTCGCTTACGCCATCGGCGTTGCCGAACCTGTTTCCGTTATGGCCGACACCTTCGGCACCGGCACGATTCCCGACGCGCAAATTACCGCGCTGATTCGCGAGACTTTCAAATTGACGCCGCGCGGCATCATCGAAACGCTGAATCTTCGCCGGCCGATTTATCGCGAGACTGCTTCGTACGGGCATTTCGGCCGCACAGGCCCCGGCTTCACGTGGGAGCTTACCGACCGCGCCGACGCGATTCGCAAAGAAGCAGGCTTGCCCGCGGCAGTCATGGCGTCGCGCTCGTAGCCGCATTCGACGAAGTACCTTGACCGGCTGCGTAGGGCACGGCTTCAGCCGTGCCGTATGCGCGATTAGCAGCAGGGGCTTCAGCCCCTGAGGGCTTGTTCTAGCCGTTGTAGGGGCGGCTTTACGCCGCCCGCTTTGATTCGAATTTCGTCCTTCAGGAGACGCACTCGTGGAAACCGCAACCAAGATGTCGGGCGACGTAAAAGACCTCGCCCTGGCCGACAAGGGCCGCCGCAAAATCGAATGGGCGAATCAGCAGATGCCCGTGCTTCAGTTGATTCGCAAGCGTTTCATCAAGGAAAAGCCGCTCAAAGGCATTCGCATGTCCGCGTGCCTGCACGTCACCAGCGAAACGGCCAATCTCGCCATCACGCTGCGCGACGGCGGCGCGGATGTGGTCCTCTGCGCCTCGAATCCGCTCTCGACACAGGACGAAGTCGCCGCGTGCCTCGCGAAGGATTACGCCATCCCCACATTTGCCATCAAGGGAGAGGACAATCCCACTTATTACGCGCACATCAACGCGGCCATCGAGCATCATCCACAAATCACGCTCGACGACGGCGCGGACCTCGTCACTCAGCTTCTCACCAAGCATCCAGAACTCGTCCCGAACGTGATCGGCGGCACGGAAGAAACCACCACTGGCGTCATCCGCCTTCGCGCCATGGCCAAGGACGGCACGCTCGCCTATCCCATCATCGCCGTGAACGACGCGCTCACGAAGCACCTCTTTGACAATCGCTACGGCACGGGCCAGTCCACTCTCGACGGAATCATTCGCGCCACGAATCTACTTCTCGCGGGCATGAACGTTGTTGTCGCGGGCTACGGCTGGTGCGGACGCGGCGTCGCCATGCGCGCCAAGGGCATGGGCGCCAACGTCATCATCACCGAAATCAATCCCACGAAGGCCATCGAAGCCATCATGGACGGCTTCCGCGTGATGCCCATGC
>JBOGNJ010000144.1:0-37251 GCA_050746905.1 Candidatus Acidiferrales bacterium | reverse complement strand
CCGGCAATGAAATTGGCGCGGAGCAAATTCAAAACTGAGCGAGCGCGCGCCGTGTTTGCGGGCATGGCGGCGCACTCGATGCTGCCGTTGGAGCAGGTTTTGTCCGGCGCGTTTGGATTGTTGATGTGGGCTACGTGTCACAGCGTGGGATGGCCCTTCGCGGCCGGTGGCTCACAATCGCTATCGAACGCGCTTGCGGATTTATTGCGTTCGTTGGGTGGCGAAATTTTTATCGGCCATCGTGTGAAGATTTTATCGGAGTTGCCGCAGGCGCGCGCCGTCTTGTGCGACATCACGCCGCGCCAGTTCCTTCAAATCGCCGGCGGTAAGATCAGCGAACGTGAGCGGCGGGCCCTTCAGAAATACCGGTATGGGCCGGGCGTCTTCAAAGCCGACTGGGCTCTCGACGGGCCTGCGCCGTGGAATGCCTCTGAATGCGCTCGCGCCGGAACCGTACACATCGGAGGCACGCTGGAAGAAATCGCTGAATCAGAATACGCCCCGATGGCAGGGAAGATAGTCGAGCGGCCGTTTGTCCTGTTCGCGCAGCCGTCGCTTTTTGATTCCACGCGCGCGCCCGCTGGTAAACACACCGCATGGGCCTATTGCCATGTTCCCAATGGCAGCGGAGTTGACATGCTCGAGCGCATTGAAAACCAAGTCGAGCGTTTTGCTTCCGGTTTCAAGAAGCGCATCCTGGCGCGATCCGTGATGACGACAGCCCAAATGGAATCGCACAACGCGAATTTGATCGGAGGCGATATTGGAGGTGGTTCGGCGGAAATGAGCCAACTCTTCTTGCGCCCGAGTGCGAGGTTATACTCCACTTCGCTGCCGGGCGTTTTTCTTTGTTCGTCCTCGACGCCGCCCGGCCCGGGAGTGCATGGAATGTGCGGCTACTTCGCAGCGCAGCGCGCGCTGCGGCATTGTTTCTAGGCTTATTGTTTTAGACGCAAAGCTTTCTTCAAAAAGAGAGGAGCGCCAGGAAAGATTCCGGGCGCTCCTTTTATTCTTAGTGATAGAAGCTTCCGACTCAATCGTCGCCATTTATCATGGTGCGGGAGGCGGCGGACACGGCAAAGCCGAATGCGGAAGGGCGGCTTCGTCCGGATAGCTGAAAGCGCCGTCAATCGCATTCGAAGTCGGCCCCTGACTGAACCATTGCAGCAAGGCTTCCGTCTGAGGATGGAAGGTGAAAATTTTGCCGGTCTCTTTCAGCGGAATGGCAACAGTAGCGTCAGGCAAGACCTCGACAGGGTCTCCAGTTTCCAGGTTTCCCTGGCAAACCTGCGCGTCCGCGGGAACGCCCGGGAATTGCCAAACGGGCACGGCGGTGTCGATAAACGGATCGTTGAATGCTTCGGTGACCTCATGCGACAACCCCGTTATGTCCTGGAATCCGGCGCCAAACAGTCCTGGAGAGATCCAGCTTGCAAAGGCCTCGATCCACCGAGGTTGCGGCACCGCACCGTTTTCGTAGAAGTAAGTGTGAAAGCCCAAAACGCAGCAGCCCGCAAATTGTCCTTGATTGTTGATTGAGAACAAGAACGTATTCGGGTACAACTCCATGTTGAAGGCATCCGTGGTGTTGTTTCCACCGTTGATGTCGTTCACCACTTGATTGTCGAAAATGCTGTTGAAGAAGAGATCCAACAATTCGACGAAGGTGCTGCCGTCTGGAGCGGTGCCGAAGAAGTAGTTCTGTACGGGCTTGACCGAACCATCCGGGAAGCGGACGTTCACAAACCGGGGCACTGTAACCGTGACGCGGTTGACGACAGATGGATCAAGCTCCGTGTGCCAGTTTGGTTTCATTGTATTGAAGAATTCGGCGCGCTGGATCGCGTCCGTAAACTGCGAGCGCCCGTCGCCGTAGAGCGCATTCTGAAATACCGGCGAATCCAGGGTGATGTCCTCAAAAGGGCGATAGGAAACGATCTGGTTGAGAGTGCCATCGGCATTCAGCAACCGAAGCGAGACGGTGGTGATTTTTGCCGGGATTGCTGTCTTTCCCCCTAGCAGGGGATCGTTTCCCATCATGATGTAAGGGAAAACTTGCCCCGCGCTTGGCCCACCGGTGGCCGCGAACGCTCCTTCAAAGGTTACTACCGTGTCCAGTCCGAAAAGGTTTCCGTTCCCCATAACGGCAGAGTTGGCATTCGCCGCATTATTGGAGTTTGCCGCATTGTGAGAAGCGTTGGTGGAAACACTGGCGCCGTTCTCATCAAATGCAAGGTGGCCTTTCGAAGTTGCCGCGCCGACGGGATAAACCAGAACAGGTGAAGAGCTAAGCGTACGGATCGAATTCATCGTCACGGGCGGCATCCTTACGTAGCCGGGTGCTGCAGCTTGAGGGGGCTTGGTTTGTGCGCGGAGGCATGGGGCGGCACAAACCATAGATGTAGCCATCGCAAAGACACAGGTAAATCGGACGGACATCTTCATCGGATTCTCCTTGTTGAAGTTCTCCCGGGGACAAACGCTCGCAGCAAGATACTCTGAATCTAAAAGAATGCAAGAAGAAGCTGATTACGATTATATAAAGGCGGCCCCATGTACTATGTGTGTCTATGGAATTGCATAGGCGGATGGTACTGCTAGAACGTAATCTGGGCGCTCAAGCTCGCAGTCCATTCAGCAGCTCAAACACGGCGGCAACGATTTCGCGGATCTGTACCGGCCTGAAGAAAGTTTTCGCCGCAGAGAGAACGCAAGGTGCTGGCGCGCGTGAGGCGATAACTACCGCCGGGACCCGGGCAGCCAGTGTTTGAATGGCAGGGTCGGAGGCGGCCTTCGAATTTGCGTCAAGAACCATTACCGAGGGAAGTTGTCCCGCCGCGAGGGCGTTACCGGCATCCGCGGCGGTCTCCATACCCAGCGCATCGATGCCGCGCTCGCGCAACTCAGCGCGAACTCCGGCGCGGAGTGTCCAGTCTTCGCCGATCACGTATACGACTGGCATCCCCTCAGTTGAGTATAGCATCCCCGCTAATGGCGCTTTATCGCCGTCGAATGTGACGGCGTAGGCAAGCATGGAGCCGTCTGTTACAATTCGGCGAATTCTGGGGGATTCCACTATTGGTGTCAGAACGAGCACCTGGCCGACGAACACGATGGGTCGGATGGTTGATCGGCGTTATCGTAGTGGTGGCTCTTGTTTTGGTGCTCGCCAACCGTGATCAGGCTCCCGAAGTTCAGGTTGCGCAAGTAAGGCGCGAGAATCTCTCCGCATCAATCGCCAGCAACGGAAAAGTAGAGCCGATACAGCCTTCTATTGCGCGGGCGCAGTTTGTCACCTTCGTTGACAAAGTGCGGGCCACGGAAGGACAGACCGTTCATAAGGGCGAGGTAATTCTGGTGCTGAATGCGGACAACGCGAAGGCGCAGCTTGCCAACACGCGCGCCGAGCTGCTTGTGGCGCAGGAGCAACTGCGCTCTGCGCGCGCGGGCGGGCCGGCGGAGCAGCTTGCGCAGATCAATGGCGACTTGCGGAAAGCGCAAATCAATTTGGCCGGCTTGCAGAAAACGCAGAACGCGCTGAAGCAGCTTGTTGCCAAGAAGGCCGCGACGCAGGACGAGCTGGATCAGAACGCCAGTAAAGTAGCCCAAGCGCAGGCCACGGTGGAAACGCTCGAACAGCGAAAAGCGGCGCTGGCGGCGCAAGCGAACGTCAGCGCGCAAAGCGCCGAGCTGAACATCCAGCGCGACCGCGATCTGATCGCCACGCTCACGCATGATGTGAACTCCGCGACCGTGATAGCGCCGCTGAATGGGACGTTGTATTCGTTGCCCGTGCATTCGGGCGATTACGTTCAAGTAGGCCAGGTGCTCGCGCAAATGGCTGACCTCCATTTCGTTCGCGTGCGCGCGTTTGTCGATGAGCCGGATTTGGGAGTGCTCGCGCCAAACCAGCCCGTGGACATCACGTGGGATGCGCTACCTGGGCGCGTCTGGACCGGCCGGACCGAAACCGTGCCCAAAGAGGTGACAACTTTGCAATTGCGCAGTGTTGGCGAGGTGCTTTGCTCGGTTGCGAATATCAATCTGGAACTGATCCCGAATATCAACGTGGACGTGAAGATCGAAGTCAGCCGTCGGCAGAACGCACTGGTGGTACCGCGCGGGGCTGTGCACACGGACGGCGCAAAACACTACGTGCTGGTTGTTGACGACAACACATTGCACCGGCGCGATGTGGATGTGGGCATTGCGAATCCGACGGAATTCGAAGTGACTTCAGGTTTGAAGGACGGCGAGCGCGTGGCGCTTTCTGGCGACATTGCGCTGCGCGACGGTATGAATGTGCATCCCGCGGAGGTAAAACAGTAATGAAACGGCTCCTCGCGTCAATTGCAGTGTCCGTCGCGTTGTTCTTAACCACGGCGCATGCGGCCCCAGCGGACGACCTCGGCGTCATCGAGAGCCAATTCGAGGCCGGCAATTACAACGCGGCAATGAACACGCTGCGCGCCTTGATTTCGCAGAATCCCGCGAACGCGGCGGCGCATTACTGGCTGGGGCGCTGCTATGTCGAAGTGCGCGATTACGATAATGCAGTCGCCGAGATGGAAAAGGCCACGCAGCTTTCCCCGAGCTTTTCCGTCTACCATGAATGGCTTGGCCGCGCATACGGCGGAAAGGCGGATCGCGATCGCAGTTTCTTGCTGGCGCGCCGCGTGAAAAAGGAATTCCTGGCAGCCGTGCAACTCGATTCTTCGAATATTGAGGCCCGCCGCGACCTGGAGGAGTATCTGCTGGATGCTCCATGGATTGTCGGCGGCAGCAATGAAGACGCGCTTACGCAAGTGAACGAAATCACCAAGCTCGATCCGCTCATCGGGCATCTCGCCCGCGCTGATTACCTCAATCACGTCGGCAAAGGCGATCAGGCCATCGCCGAATACAATTCGGCCGTCGAGATGAAGCCGCAGAAGGTCGGGCCATATCTGGAAGTCGCCGACTATTATGCGAGCAAGAATAACGGCGCGGAAGTGGAGAGACTGGCTGATGCAGCCGCGCAGGTCAACGGAAAAGACCCGCGTTTGGCCTTCTATCGTGGCGAGGCGCGTGTATTGAGCGGCACGGATTTGACGGTTGCGGAAGAGGATTTGAAGTCGTATCTTGCCAGTTCGCCTGAGCACAGCGACTGGCCGTCGCACGCGGCCGCCCGCTACTGGCTGGGCCGCCTCTACGAAAGGGAAGGTAACAAGATGGAGGCTGCGGAGCAGTATCGCGCGGCGTTGCAGCTTGATCCTCGGCGAAAAGACGCGCGCAAGCAACTCGATGCCCTGGAAAAGTCGATCCATTAGCTGTCCGTGAATTCGGCGTCTCGAACTTAAGGAGCATCCGGATGAAGGGTGTGGTTCTAGCTGGCGGTACCGGGTCGCGCCTGTTTCCGCTGACGCGCGTGACGAATAAGCATCTCCTGCCGATTTACGATAAGCCCATGATTTTTTACCCATTGCAGACCTTGGCCGACGCGGGAATTCGCGACATCCTGCTCGTCACCGGCGGGCACAGCGCCGGAGATTTCCTGCGGCTGCTTGGCAACGGAAAGGATTTCAACCTGCGCCATCTTTCTTATGCGTATCAGGAGGGCGAAGGCGGCATCGCCGACGCTTTGCGGCTGGCGGAGCATTTCGCCGACGGGCATTCGGTTTGCGTCGCTCTCGGCGATAATATTCTGGAGATGAACATCACTCGAGGCTGTCAGGAATTCGAGCGCACTGGCCGCGGCGCGCACATTTTTTTGAAAGAGGTGCCGCATCCAGAGAGGTTCGGCGTGCCTGTTTTCGAGGGCGACCGCATCGTGCGGATCGAGGAGAAACCGAAGCAACCGAAATCGAATTTCGCGGTGACTGGCTTTTATATTTACGATGCCACGGTTTTCGAGAAAATCCGCACGCTCAAGCCGTCGGGCCGCGGTGAATTGGAAATCACGGACTTGAATAACCACTATCTTGCGGAAGTCGCCCTCAGGCACAGCGTTCTCGATGGCTGGTGGACGGACGCGGGAACGTTCGAGTCTTTGCTGCTGGCAAATAATTTGGTGGCAAAGGGTGGAGCAAATAAAGTCGACGGGCACCCGTCCGCGGCCAAGATCCAGAACGCGAGCCGAAAATGAACGTCGCTTGCGCGGTTGCTGGTTCTCCCGAGCTGCCTTCGCACGACCGCGCTATGTACGGCTTGCCATGAGCCGCGGACTCACCACAAACGGAGCTTCCGCTAGTGGCAAGTCATCGGAAAGCAAACAATGAAACTCCTGGTCACGGGCGGCGCCGGCTTTATCGGTTCGAATTTCATACGCTATTTTCTCAGTGCGCATCCGAGGGCTGAAATCGTTAATTTCGACAAGCTCACGTACGCCGGCAATCTCCAAAATCTCGCCGACATTGACTCGCAGCCGAATTACAGATTCGTGCGTGGCGATATTTGCGACGCCGAGGCGGTGGACTGCGTATGCGAAGAGTCGTTCGATGCCATCGCGCACTTCGCTGCTGAAAGCCACGTGGATCGTAGCATCGCCGCGGCGCGTGAATTTATTCGCACGAATGTCGAAGGCACGGTGGTGATGCTCGAAGCGGCTCGCAAGCGCAAAATTCCCCGCTTCCTGCACGTCAGCACGGATGAAGTTTACGGCAGCATGGCTCCGAAGGAATCGGCGGCGGAGCAATCGCAACTCGCTCCGAACAGCCCGTACGCAGCGAGCAAGGCGGCGTCTGATTTACTGGTGCGGAGTTACGTGCAGACGCACAAATTCCCCGCCGTCATCACGCGATGCACGAATAATTACGGACCGTATCAGTTTCCGGAAAAACTGATTCCGCTGATGATTTCGAATGCTATCGAGGGTAAAAAGCTGCCCGTCTATGGTGATGGATTGAACGAGCGCGACTGGATTTTTGTGGAAGACCATTGCCGCGCACTCGACGCCGTGTTGGAAAATGGCCGCATCGGCGAAATTTACAATATCGGTTCTGGCCGCCCGGTGCCGAATATAGGAATCGTCCGCAGCCTGTTAAAATTGCTGAACGCGCCCGACGGGCTGATCGAATTCGTACAAGATCGTCCGGGACACGACCGCCGATATGCACTCGATGATTCGAAAATCCGGCGCGAGCTCGGCTGGGAATCGAAAGTGGAACTCGACGCGGGCCTGAAGCACACGGTTGATTGGTACCGCACACATTCTGATTGGGTGCGGGAAGCCAAGAGCGGAGAATATCAGGCCTACTACGAAAAATTCTATGTGAAGCGGCGAGCCACGCTCGCCCAACTCTAAATCTCCTTGAAAATATTCCTTACCGGCAAACAGGGAATGCTTGCACGCGCTTTGGCGGAGGCGCTCGCGCCGCGCCATGAAATTATTGGCGCGAGCCGCAGCGAAGCTGATATCAGCGACCGTCGAGCGATTGCGCGTGCGATTGAAACGGCCCAGCCGGACGCGGTGGTGAACGCGGCTGCATTCACCGATGTAGACGCCTGCGAAAGCCAGCCCGAACTGGCGTTTCGCGTGAACGCCGAAGGTCCGCGCAACGTCGTTCTCGCCTGCAAACAATTCGGCATTCCGATGATGCATATCAGCACCGACTACGTCTTCGACGGTGAAAAACCGGAGCCATACGTGGAAGAAGACGAGGCGCGGCCTTTGAGCGTCTATGGCCGCAGCAAGCTCGAAGGCGAAAGGGAAGTGCTGAAAAATCTGGAACGCTCGTGGATTGTGCGCGTGTGCGGCGTGTTCGGGCCCTATCGGAGGAATTTCGTATCACTAGTGACCGACCTGGGACGCAAAGGCCAGCCGTTGCAGATCGTCAAAGACCAATGGTTCGCGCCGACGTACACTTTTGACGCAGCGCTCGGCATCGAGCGAATTCTGGAACGCGGTTCGCACGGGATCTATCATCTGACGAATCAGGGATTCACCTCGCGAATCGATTACACGCGGGAGATTTTGCGTCTAGCAGGCTTCGCGAGCGTCCCCGTGAATCCCATCACCAGCGAAGAAGCGAAACGCCCTGCCCAGCGTCCGAAAAATTCGCAACTGGAAAATGCCCGGCTCAAACGCGAAGGACTCGCGATACTCCCCCCGTGGCAAGATGCCGTGCGGCGCTATCTGGGTCAGATGCCTCCGGAGAAATAAGACAGGGATTTGCCTCGCTTCTCGATTGCCGCTATGAAAATATTCGGGAAAATAACAGGCTTCTGATTAACTCACTGGGCGCATCGTAATGGGGGTTGCGTGCGGCGTCAACAAATATGGGTGGCGATGATTCCTAATTTGCTATAGTTGCCGCAAAGCAGGCCGCTCAGGAAAGGTTAAAACGTGGTCTGGGGAGAAACCTGGAATCTAGCTGTAGATTCGCTGCGCGCGAACAAGCTGCGCGCGATGCTGACCATGCTCGGCGTCGTCATCGGCAGCGCGTGCATTGTGCTTGTCGTCACGGTCGCGTTGGCCGGGAAGCGGTTTATTATCGGCCAGATCGAAGCCGTGGGCTCGAACATCGTCTACGCCTCGCTGGTGCAGTCCGGCATCGGGCAGACCACGGCGCTCGGCGACCAAATTTCCATGGCCGACCTCGAAGCCGTGAAGCAGGGAATTCCGCAAGTGACCCACGTGGCAGGCTCGCACGACCTCGCAATGACGGTGGTCGCGGGCAGTGTTGCGCGTCCCGTAAGCCTTGTGGGCGTCACCCAGGAATTTCAGCAAATTCGCAATTTCCTGATTGTTAGCGGGCGTTACTTTGACGATGGAGATTTCACCAGTAACAGTAAAGTTTGTCTGCTCACGGAGCACATGGCGAAAGCCGCATTTCCCTACGATGACCCTATGGGTAGGAATATCCGCGTCGGCGACTTGAGCTTTACCGTGATTGGTGTTTTTCGCGAGCGGGTGCAGACATTCGGACAAACGGAAATCGCCACCGATTCCGTGCTCGTGCCGTTTCCGTTGATTCGGTACTACACGGGCGAGAGTTCGATTCGCACGTTCTACGCGCAGGCGGACAGCCCGCAAGACGTCGAGCTAGTGACGCAGCAGGTCGCTGAAATCCTGCAAGCGCGCCATCGTCCCGCGGCCGAATACAGCGTGCTGAACCTGTCCTCGATCCTTGAAACGGCAAAACATATTTCCTTGGCTCTGACCATCGTGCTGTTGCTCATTGCGTTGATTGCGTTGGTGATTAGCGGCATTGGAATCATGAATATCATGCTCGTCAGCGTGACGCAGCGCACCCGTGAAATTGGAATTCGAAAAGCAATCGGGGCGCGGCGCCAGGAAATCCTGTACCAGTTCTTGGCGGAGGCGACGATTATCAGCGGGGCGGGAGCGCTTGTCGGCATTGGCGTGGCGGTGATCATTCCATTTTTTATCTCGGCAACCCTGCAACTCTTGCCCGTCCCCGCCAACATCGAGATTCCGATTTCATGGCCTTCGGTTGTGCTCGCGTTTGTTGTTTCGTGCGTCACGGGAGTAATATTCGGCTATCTTCCCGCCAGTAAGGCGGCAAAACTTCAACCGGTGGAATCTCTCCATTATGAATAAAATAAAAATGAACTCTCTGTCTTTAGCAGTGATTTGCTGCGCGATTTGCGGCGCAGTGTCCACGGCGCCATTGCTGGCGCAGCAAGCTCAGCCGCCGCTCAAACTGAAGCTACAGACGGGAAGTGCAGCGCCGGCGCAGACAACGCCTGCGTCGCAACCGCCAGCGGGGTCACAACTCGAGCCCGGTGTCCTGACGCTTGACCAGGTTGTCAATCTGGCGCTCGCGCACAGTCCCGATTTGGCGTTGGCTCGCGTCCGCTCCGCAGTCGCTAAAGATGTTGCGGGAGTGGACCGTTCGGAATTTCGCCCGAACCTTTACACGGGCTCCGGCGCGGCATACACAAATGGATTCCCGCAGACGCCGGGAGGCGCGGCGCCATCCCTGTTTGAATTGTCGTACACGCAGGCGCTTATCGATCCCATAAAGCGCGGCGCTTTGCACGCGGACGAGGATCGCGAGAAAAATCAAGAACTCGAATATCAGAATATGCGCGACACCGTGATGGTGCGCGCCGCTTCGGAGTATCTGGAGCTGGCCGACGTGCGCCACTCGCTCGATTTGCTGCGTGGCGAACGCAATAGCCAGCAAAAAATCCTGGACGTGACGCGCCAACGCGCTTTGGCGGGGCTCGAGCTGCCCGTGACCGTAACGCAGGATGAACTCCAGTTGGCGAAAACAAGCCAGCGCATCGTGCAGTATGAGAGCCGCGATGAAATCCTCTCCGAGCAAATTCGCGACATAATCGGTCTGCCCCCCAACGAGCCCATTGACATATCTTCATCGGAAATACTGGCTTCCCAGGCCACTGAACCTGCATCCAACTTAGTAGCCGCCGCGCTCGCTCACAGTCCGGCAATCCGCGAAGCCGAAAACGAGCGGAGCGCTCGTGAGCATGTGCTGAAAGGTGCCAGGGCTGCCTACTGGCCAACGATATCTCTGGTCGGGGAATACAGCGTGCTGAGTAGAAATTCCAGCGACTTTTTCAACCATTTTCAGAGGAACAACGTCAATGCTGGCGTGCAGGTGACGATTCCCATCTTCAGCGCGCACACATCGGCGGCCGCGGCATTGGCGCACAGCCAATTGAATGAAGCCGACCTCGAATTGGCCGGCAACCGGCGCGCTGTGCGCATTGGCGCGGAGCAGAAAGTGCGCACGCTTCGGGAAACGGATGCGGGAAAAGACGTCGCGCAACTGGATCTCCAGCTCTCACAGGAGCAGTTACAGGATATTCAAGTGAAGTTCAATCAGGGACGGGCCACATTGCGTGATTTGGAGCAGGCAAGAGTTCTCGAAAATGAAAAGTGGCTGGCGTTTCTTGACGCGAATCTGTCGCGCGAGAAGGCGCAGCTCGATCTTTTGCAGGCCACAGGCCGGCTTGCGCAGGTCTTTCACTGAGGGAACACGCGGCAAAGCTTTTCTATTCCCTCGGTACGAATTCGAGTAGAATGAATTTCTTTGTACGGGTATGCCTTTGTCCGTTGGTCGTCCCGACCCAGGAGGATGTTGAATGCCGTCGGTAATGAAAACACTGCTGCTCAATCCCCCGAGCTTCGAAAATTTTGACGGCGGCGCCAGTTCCCGGTGGCCGGCGACACGCGAGATCGAATCCTATTGGTATCCGGTGTGGCTGACCTATGCCGCCGGAATGCTGCCGGGAAGCCGCTTGCTTGACGCTCCGCCGCACAAAGTTTCGCCGCAGCAAACGATCGAAATCTCCAAGGACTACGAGTTTTTGGTGCTGTTCACGTCGACGGTGGGTTTTCAGAGCGACCTGAAGCTTGTCCACAAAATGAAGGAATTGAATCCGGGGTTGAAAGTGGCGTTCGTCGGCCCGCACGTGCAAATCAAGCCTGACGAGAGCCTGCGCGCCAGTTCGGATATTGATTTCATCGTGCGCGGCGAATTCGATTATGCCGTCACGGATTTCGCATCAGGGAAGCCGCTCAGCGAGATCGCCAATGCCACTTACATGAAGGACGGAAAAATAGTTCACAATGCGACTCGCGCGCCGCTTCACACCGCGGAGTTGGATGAATTACCGTTCGCCACCGACGTTTACAAGCGTGATTTGACGATTGAACGCTACAATGTGCCGTTCCTGCTGCATCCCTTTGTTTCCTTCTACACCACGCGCGGCTGCCCTGCACAATGCACTTTCTGTTTGTGGCCGCAAACGCTTTCGGGCCACACGTGGCGTGTCCGCTCGGCGGACAACGTTGCGCGTGAATTCGAGCAGGCCCACCGCATGTTTCCGCAAGCGAAAGAATTTTTCTTCGACGACGACACATTCAACATCCGCAAAGACCGCGTCCTCGAGCTGTGCAAGCGGTTTAAGCCCGTCGGATTCCAATGGTCATGCACCGCGCGCGTTCACAGCGATTACGAAACGCTCGCCGCCATGGCCGATGCCGGCGCCCGTTTGTTTATTGTCGGCTTTGAATCAGGCGACCCGCAAATTTTGAAGAACATCAAGAAAGGCGCGACCATCGAAATGGCGCGCACGTTCGCCAAAAATTGCAAAAAGGTCGGCATTCGCGTTCACGGAGACTTCATCATCGGCTTGCCGGGCGAGACAAAGGAAACGATTCAGAAGACGATGGACTTCGCCAGAGAGCTCGACTCCGAAACGATTCAAGTTTCGATGGCGCACGCCTATCCGGGAACCGAGCTTTACAATCTGGCTTCCGCGAACGGGTTCCTGGCCACCGAGGCCCTGACCGATTCCGGCGGACACCAGCTTCCGCACTTGGAATATCCGGGATTGAACCGCGAAGAGATGATGGAAGCGGTGAACCGGTTCTACGATTCGTACTATTTCCGTCCGCGCGTCGCGTGGAGAATTGTCCGCGAGGCTCTCTGGGACGCGCATGAGCGCAAACGGTTGTTCCACGAAGCCGTCTCCTTCATGCGCTTGCGCGCCGAGCGCTTGAAATACGCCAAGAGCGGCAAGGGCCCGGCGAAACAACAGCCACCATCTGCTTCCGTGACGATTCCGTCGCATGCGGGCACGGAATTTCCCACAGAAACACAAGGCGCATGAAACTTCCTCATCGGTTGCACGGCAAGACGATCTGCTTGATCGGCCTGATGGCCATTTTCGGGTCGCTCGGCGACGTATTGCTGCGCAAAGGCATGAAACAAGTTGGCGCGGTATCAAATTGGCGCCCCGAAGCGCTTCTCGCGACTTTCGAGAAGACGTTTACCTCCGGCCCGATCTGGCTTGGAATCACCTCGCTGCTGTTGTTTTTTGTCGCGTACCTGCTGGTGCTCTCGTGGGCCGATTACAGCTACGTCCAGCCCGCCTCGGCGACGGGTTATTTTTTTGTGGTTGTGCTGGGTTACCTGCTGCTCGGCGAAGTAATTCCACGGATGCGCTGGATCGGCGTTCTCGTGATTTGCCTCGGCGTGCTGCTCGTTGGTGGAACGCCGCCGCGCACCACGGAGGAAGGATGACCGCGCGCGACGCACTCTTTCTTTTCATCGTCATTGTCGGCGGCACAGGCGGCGAGTTAGCCGTAACGCATACGATGAAGAAAATTGGCGAAGTGCGGACCTTCTACCCGCACCACTTGCTGCGCGTGATTTTGCGCGCCTTCCGCAGCGGATGGATGTGGTTCGGTCTTGGCCTGATGACCATTTCTTTTTTCTCGCTGCTGATGCTGCTCTCTTGGGAAAACGTCAGCTTCGTCGTTCCCGTCACGGCCCTCAGCTATGTTCTCGGTGCATTTGGCGGCAAGTTCTTGCTCGGCGAGCGCGTTGAGCCGAGGCGCTGGATCGGCGTCGCGCTGGTTTGCCTCGGAGTTCTGTTGGTTTGCGTGGCTTGAACGGGACGTCGACGAAACGGTCGAGTTACAGGCCAAAGGCTAGCCATGTGGCATGAGGTTTTGCGTTGGTCCGTGCTTGCCCTCGCCTTGGGTCCCTTTGGTTACTACCTGCTCGCCATCATTGCCGCCGTGCGTTTCTTCCGCAACCGTCCTTTGATTTCCAAAGCTTTTGCGCCGCCCGTCAGTGTTTTGAAACCCGTGCGTGGACTGGATCGCGAAGCGTACGAAAATTATGTGAGCTTCTGCGTTCAGGAATACCCCGAATTTGAAATTATCTTCGGCGTCACGGACGCTACCGACCCCGCCGTTCCCGTAATTGAAAAAGTCATGCGCGATTTTCCCAACATTCAAGTGCGTTTATTGATCGGAGCGGAGGAGTTGGGCGCCAGCGACAAGCTGAACAAACTCTGCCGCATGGTTCGCGAAGCCAAGCACGACATTTTGATCATCAGCGACAGCGATATTCGCGTCGCGCAAGGTTATCTGTATGCCGTCGCCGCTCCGTTCGCGGACCCCAAGGTTGGCGCGGTGACCTGTTTATATCGCGGCATCACGGACGGGACGCTCGTTTCCAACATGGAGGCACTGGGCAACACGTCGGATTTCGATGCCGGCGTGCTCGCGGCTTGGCAGTTGGGTGGCGTCGATTTCGCGCTCGGCGCCACGATGGCGACTACGAAAAAGCATCTCGCGGAGATCGGCGGGTTCGAAGTGTTGGTAAACCATTATTCAGACGACTACGAACTGGGCCACCGCATACACGCACTTGGCTATCGCGTCGAAGTGACCACGTTCCCTGTCTTCACGGTTTTTCCTACGCAGACTTTGCGGCAGTGCTTCCTTCATCAGGTTCGTTGGGTGTTGACGATGAAGCATTCGCAGCCTTGGGGTCATTTGTCGATGATTTTCACGCATGGATTGCCGTGGGCAATTTTGGCGGCGGCGATTGCGCCATCGTGGCCGATTGCAGCGGCTTATCTATGTGGATACGTGGTCTTGCGCGGCTTGATGGCCTGGACGGTGGGAGTCTGGGGCGTTAATGATCCGCTGCTGCGAAAAAAAATATATCTCGTGCCGCTGCGTGACGCCTTTGCCTTCATCGTGTGGCTGACCAGTTTCTTCAAGAGGCGCATTGAATGGCGCGGCTCGGAATACTACATCCGCAACAAACGCCTCATCCCGGCCGATTAGAGGATTGAAAGTTTTTCGTGTTTAGCAGGAATTCAGAAGGATGAGCCCGGTGGACTACCGGTTAAGGCGGAATCGCACCGTCACCTCATACTGCATCGTTATAGCCTTGCCATCAAGTTTCGCCGGCGAATATTTCCATTGACGAACGGCGTTTGTCGCGGCGGCGCGCAACAGGATTGGCCCGGAGATTACTTTCGTTGAAGTCACTCTGCCCGAGGCGCTGATCTCTGCTTGAATCTTTACTTCGCCTTCCACGTGATTCGTCGCTGCAAGCTGTGGATATGTGGGAGCGACCGACGATAGAAGCTTGGGGAGCTGAACGTTGCCACCCTTGACGGGAGCCGGGGAAGCTGGAATCGGGACCAGATTTGCGCGCCCGGCGCCCGACACCAGCGATCCGAGAGCATCTCCGCCGGCTATCGCCGGAATTCCCTTGGTTCCCGCGGCGCCATTCACATCCGGCACCGGCGCAGCCACCTGTGCCGTCGCGCGTGGCGCAATTCGTACGTGAGCCTTCAAATCACCCGCGTAAATATTGGCCATACCTGTGGAGATAACTGGCTGACTTGTCGCAGTCGCGTTTTTTTGGGAAGCGCGCGTCGGTTCCGGCGTGATCGAATTCTGTTTCGATGAGGTTGCCTTGGGAACATCGGCGACTGGCACAGTCTCGGAATTCAACTTTGTGGCGGACGGGGAAGACGTCGTTGCAACCGGCGGCGCTATAACGGAGTCGGGAGTTGCGGCGGTGCGTTGCAACGCTGGCTGCGACGGGGTTACGAATGAACTGGGCGTTTGTGATGTGCGCGCGGGAGCGCGGCGCAAATACATCGCGCCTGCGGCGACGAACGCCAACACCACAACCGCGGCCGCTGCAATCTTCAACGCCAAGGGTCGTGGCTTTGGCGTCGCGCCCGGCTGTGCAAGAGATGAATAGTCGATGGTGGCGAGCGTTTTTCGCGCCAGCTCACCGGTCTGATGTTGCAACTCCTTTTTATATTCCTGCCCGGAGTCCGCGACTCCTTCGCTTGTAAAGATATCTTCCTGGGTAGTCAGCGAATCAAAAATTGGCTGTTCCACTGCGGCAGTGCGAGTTTCGCCCTTGGACTTACTCGGCACAGCGAAAGAAGCTTTGTGCAGGCTCAAGGCTTTCCGGTCGGCCGAGGGAGAACCGGAGGCCAGAGGTACGAGATCTTCTTGTTGTCCAAGACGCTCACTGCCATATTCCATCGACGGAACGGCAAGCGGGAGATCTCTCGGCGGCGTCGGCTTCGTTTCACGGGCCGGCGGCTCGCTTATGATTGACTGTGTGCCCGCGCGCGCCGGTATCGGCGCGGATGTCTGCGGAACGGGTGCTATCGGCGTTGCCGTCGCAGCAATTTGCGGAACCGATGCGCGGCTCGCGGGAGCCGTCTCGGTAGCTTTAGTTTGAAGCGTCGCGGAAACAGTTGGAGCAGAATTGGGGCCCGCCGGCTCCTGGCTTCGTGCGGAGGGAAGAGGTTCTGACGGGAAATGCACCCCCCAGAATCCCGGGACAGGCTGAACAAACTCAAGTTTCACGTAATGCGCAATGTTTGGCGCGGTGTTGACCTGGATGATGCGGCACAGTGCGGTTTGCTTTGTTGACAGGTTCGTGAGCACCATCGCGTGTCCCGTTCGCACGCGGGCGCGCAGCTTAACAACGGCGCCGCGCGGAAAAACGATCATCGTGGACGTGTCTTCTTCGAACGGTTCCACGTGCTCTGTCGATTCCAGCACGACCGCAGCCACCTGCGACCCGTGAATCCGAACCGCGACGTCGAGTCCAATCGCTTCGGCCTCCAGAGCGTCGCTGCCCGTTTTGGATTTCGACCCTGCCAGGGAAATGGGAAGTTCGGTCGTGGTGCTCGCCATTGCGCTCTACCCTCAGGGGTGATTTTGCTGGGAGGCGAAAGCTAACGCAATAGTACTGGACTTTTTTTTCAGAACGCTGTCCGCACGTACAGGTATCCGAACGTTGGTTCAGAAGACCACGCGGATTCTCTTCGTTTGATTCTTGGACCGGTTGACGAACGCTGCATTCGTTAATACAGTAGTATGCGGGGCCGTGCCCACGGCCCTATTTTTGTGACTGGCCGGATGGGAGGTCGTACAATTGGCAGTACATCAGATTCTGGATCTGATTATCCTGGTTCGAGTCCAGGCCTCCCAGCCATCTTCTTAGCCCCGCTTGCATCAGTTGAGATTCCAAACGGAACGCCGCTTGCGCTGTTCCATCAGCATCACTCGGACTTCGGTGCTCGACAAAATTTCCTTCGTGACCAGCTCGCGGACGTAAACATCAAAATCTACGCGGTTCATTCCGTGGCCGCAGCTAAATGAGAGTCCCTGCCCCGATGAGACCGCATGGCACAGCAGAATAAAGTTAAACGAATCATAGGGCGCCACTTTAGGTGGGTCGTGATTGGCGCGGTTGGAGCGGTAATCGTCGTCGGTATCGCTTCTATCATTCTGCTGTTGCGCTGGCCGTTTTCGGAGGCAGATGTCGCTCAATCCATCGGACAGAGCGTTTCGGGCTCCATCACTTTTGCAAAGTTCCGCGCGACGTACATCCCGTTTCCCGGGTGTGTCGCGGAAAATGCCGTTCTCAGGCGTTCAGCAAGTCCCGCGGGGATTCCGCCTCTGGCCACGATTCAACGAATTGCCATCCAGTCTCGCTATGTGGATTTGTTTTTCAGGCCGCGCTATATCTCGCGAATTGTCTTGAACGGATTATACGTGCGAATTCCACCGCGCGGCAGTGACGCCAAATCTACAAAAGAAAATACGAGCTCGTTCAAGCTGCGTGTTGGCGAAATCGATGCCAATGGCGCAACTCTTGAGATTGGCAGGAAACACGAAAAGTCCCCTCTCAAGTTTGAGATTCATTTGCTGACTGTTAAATCCGTCGCCGCCCACACCCCGATGCGTTATCGCGCGACATTGACGAACCCGCTGCCTCCCGGAGAAATCATTTCAACCGGCAGCTTCGGACCGCTAAATTCACACGATCCCGCGCAATCTCCGCTGTCAGGCACAGCCATCTTCCAGTACGCAAATCTCAGCGCATTCAAGGGAATCGCGGGAACGCTTTCCTCCGATCAGGATTTTTACGGAACCTTGGGCCGCATCGAAGTAAACGGAAAAGTGAACATTCGCGATTTCAAATTGACCAGAACCGATAATCAAGCGCCGCTGGCAAGCCGGTTTCACGTTACCGTGAACGCGATGAATGGCGACGTTTTCTTGCGAGAAGTGGATACGACTCTAGCGCGAACGAGAATCCTCGCTCACGGCAGCATCGCCGGGAAACCAGGCCACAAAGGGAAAACGACCTCCATTGACTTAACGATTGATCACGGGCGCATCCAAGACGTTTTGCACTTATTTTCCACCGCTAACCATCCGCCCATGGACGGCGTCGCCAATTTCCGGGCACAAATCACCGTGCCGCCGCTCGGCCGGTCTTTTCTCCGGGAAGTAAGGGCTCACGCTGACTTCCAAATTGCCGATGGGCGATTCGAAAAGCCAAGCACGCAAGCGAACGTCAATAGGTTAAGTGCACGCGCACGCGGAGAGAAGGTCGACACGAAGAATCAGAAGGCCGACACGAAGAGCGACAAGGCGACCGGCAAGAAAGACCCAAGTTCGCAGAACGTAATCGCAACCCTGCAGGGCCGTGTCGTCCTCCGCGGAGGAATTGCGAGCTTTCCGCGGCTTGTGTTTACCGTCCCGGGCGCAAACGCTCGCATGTTCGGCACATTCGACTTGTCGAATGACCATATCAACTTTCACGGCAAGCTGAAAACTGACGTCAGTTTCTCGCAAACACTCGGAGGCGGGATAAAATCCGTTTTGCTGAAGCCCCTCGACCCGATTTTCAAGAAAAAATCCGCCGGCGCGGTGATTCCCGTTTACATGCTGGGCACATATGATTATCCCCGTTTTGGAATCGACGTCCTCAGCGACCACGACGAAAAGCACAGCCGGGGAAGCGGGAGCGAAAAACGGAAGTCACCCGGCGCATCAAACCGCAATCCAATATTTTGACTTCCGCAGTTCTTCAATCATGCGTGATTTGACCAAGTCCTCGCGGCAAACGTTCTGGGGCTCCCCGCCATGGGCCATTGATTTTCATCCTGTCGGTCACACGATGCCGCAAGAAGTCGATTTCGCCATTGTGGGCGGAGGATTCAGCGGACTTTCGGCGGCCGCTTGGTTGCGTCATCTCGATCCGCAAAAAAGTGTCGCGGTCTTTGAGGCGGAATCAATTGGAGCTGGTGCAAGCGGACGCACCGGCGGGATGACGCTTGCGGAAAGCGCCGCCGGTAATCTTCCTGGCCTCGGTGATGTGTTGAGCGGTTTCAAAAACGTTCTGGCCCATCTCGGGGTCGAGTGCGATTTATCTCTTCCGGGCGCTTGGGAATTAGGTCGCGAACAAGCTCGCGCGGATTCTCCGATCAAATGGAAGGACTCGGGCGAACTCCGCGTGGCGAATGAAGTCCCGGGCGGCAGCGCGGATCCCGGAAAGCTTGTGAGCGGCCTGGCCCGCGCTGCCGATAGCTTAGGCGCCTTCATTTTTGAGGATTCGCGCGTTGAGAATATCGTCTTCGATGGCCCGCTTCGGTTGGATGTTCGCGGCCGGCAAATTCGCGCGCGGCATATTTTGTTGGCTACGAACGCGATGTCGCTCGAGTTGAGTTCTTTGGCGGATCGCGGCCAGCCGAAATTCACCCTCGCCGTCGCGACAGCGCCGCTTACCGATGCTCAGCTCGTCAACCTCGGATTGGCTTCGCGGCGTTCATTTTATACTGTCGACTTGCCTTACTTGTGGGGCAGGCTCCTCAACAGCAATGGCATTATCTTCGGAAGCGGTTTTGTCCACTTGCGCCACTGGAGCGAACTGGATGCTCTCGATATCGCACGTGGACTTGCCGCCGAACTTCTCGCGAGCACCGAACGCCGTGTTCGCCGGCTGCATCCCGCACTTCGTTCCGCGGAATTCACGCATCGATGGGGTGGCCCGATTCTGTTCGCCAACGATTCGCGTCCGGTATTCGCCCGCCATCGGAAAAGCGGGCAGGTAATCGTGCTTGGCGGGTATTCGGGCCACGGAGTAGCACTCTCAGTTTACTTGGGCAGCTGGGCTGCGGAGTCCATCCTCGGTCGTTGCGAATTGCCGAATTGGTAGAGACGATTCCACATTTTCGTCCGCAAGTCGCTTTCACGCTGCTTCAATTCCGCGCTGCGGCTGAAAGCAACTTTGCTCGTACGTCGATGGTTGCCGGATTGGCGGATTGCGTTACGATAGTCCGCTGAAATTCCCGAGAGGTTGCAGATGAACCGCGAGCAGCAGAGGATCCAGGAATCGCAACAGCGCAAAGTGCACTGGAAGCGCTGGGGGCCCTATCTTTCCGAGCGCCAGTGGGGAACGGTACGTGAGGATTACAGCGCGAACGGCGAGGCTTGGGAATATTTTCCGCACGAGCATGCACGTTCGCGCGCGTATCGTTGGGGCGAGGACGGAATCGCCGGATTCTGCGACCGTCATCAGCGGATCTGCTTCGCTCTCGCCCTGTGGAACGAACGCGATACCATTCTCAAAGAGCGTCTCTTCGGTCTGACGAACAAAGAAGGAAATCACGGCGAAGATGTCAAAGAATATTATTTTTATCTCGACGCGACCCCCACAAGCTCCTACCTCAAATGCCTGTACAAGTACCCGCAAGCCGCTTTTCCCTACGAGCGTCTTATTGCGGAGAATCATCAACGCACGCGCGAAGACCCCGAATTCGAATTGATCGACACCGGCGTTTTTAATGAGAACCGCTATTTCGACGTGTTCGTTGAATATGCAAAAGCCTCCGTCGAAGACATTTTGATTCGCATCAGCGCCATCAATCGCGGTCCAGATACCGCGCCTCTCCATTTGCTGCCCACTTTGTGGGCCCGCAATACCTGGGCGTGGGGAGATCCCGTGCGACAGGCCGGTGCCAGGCGAATTCCGTCGCCGGCCGGTGCCGCCATCATTGAATTTCATCAGTCCGATTACGCGACGCGCTGGCTGATTGCCGAAGGCGCGCCCGAACTTCTATTCACCGAAAATGAAACGAACGCGGAGCTTTTGTACAACTCCAGGAATCGGACTCCCTACGTAAAGGATGGCATTCACAATTACATCGTTCACGGCAAGAAAGACGCTGTGAATCCCGCGCAAACGGGAACAAAATCCGCCGCGCATTATCCCGCGCAACTGCAACCAGGCGCCGGCATCTCCATTCGTCTGCGCCTGACGGATCAACCGCCGGCTCCGCCGTCCGGCAAAGGTAAATCAGCCGGCGCCGATTTTTTCGGCCCGGAGTTTGAAGCCACATTTGATGAGCGCATCAAAGAGGCGGACGAATTTTACGCTGGGCGTGCGGAACAGCCGATGAGTGACGACGCCCGCATGGCGCAGCGGCAAGCATTCGCGGGCCTGCTCTGGGGTAAACAATCGTATCATTATGAAGTCCAGCGCTGGCTTCTGGGAGATCCAACGCAACCTCCACCACCTCCTGAGCGTCTGACGGGCCGAAATCACCAGTGGGTTCACCTCTATAATGCGGACGTCATTTCCATGCCCGACAAATGGGAATATCCCTGGTACGCGTCGTGGGATTTGGCTTTCCACTGTGTCGCCATGGCGCCGATTGACCCCGACTTCGCCAAAGACCAGCTCATCCTTCTGCTCCGCGAATGGTATATGCACCCCAACGGCCAGATTCCCGCCTACGAATGGAATTTCTCCAACGCGAATCCTCCCGTGCATGCCTGGGCGGCGTGGCGGGTTTATAAAATCGAAGGACGCGTGCGCGGGAAAGCAGACCGCGTATTTCTTGAACGCGTATTCCAAAAGCTCCTCCTCAACTTCACCTGGTGGGTGAATCGCAAAGACCCGCTGGGCATGAACGTCTTCGAAGGCGGCTTTCTCGGCCTCGACAATATCGGCGTTTTCGACCGCTCAATGCCTCTGCCCGGTGGCGGGTACATCGATCAATCGGACGGCACAAGCTGGATGGCCATGTTTTGCCTGAACATGATGTCGATGGCAATGGAGTTGGCGCACGAAGACCCGGCGTACGAAGACCTCGCCAGCAAGTTTTTCGAGCATTTCGTTTATATCGCCGAAGCGATGAACAAAATCGGCACTGGGAACGTGGGACTGTGGAACGACGCAGATGGTTTTTATTATGACGTTTGTCATCTCTCCAATGGGGCGCAGATTCCGATGAAAGTGCGCTCCATGGTGGGACTAATCCCCCTGTTCGCCGTCGAGACGTTCGAGCCCGAAGACGTGGCGCGCTTGCCCGATTTTCAGCGCCGCATGAAATGGTTCATGCTCCACCATCCGGAAGTCCCCGATCATATCGACATGTCGCAGCGCACGGACAAGGGCGCGCGTTTGCTTTTCACCATCACGAATAAGAAAAAAATGCTTCGCGTCCTGCGCTTCATGCTCGACGAAAACGAATTCCTCTCGCCTTACGGAATTCGCTCGCTCTCCAAGTATCATCAAAAAAATCCGTTCGTCCTGACTCTTGACGGCGAGGAGCATCGCGTCGACTACGAGCCTGCCGAATCGACCACTGCACTTTTTGGTGGAAACTCGAATTGGCGGGGGCCCGTTTGGTTCCCGCCGAATTTTCTGCTGATTGAGGCGTTGCAGCGCTATCACTATTATTATGGCGACCAGCTCAAGGTCGAATACCCTTACGGCTCGGGCACGCAATCGACCCTTTGGGACATCGCCGCGGAACTTTCCCAGAGGCTCGTGCGAATCTTTATGCGCGGTCCAGACGGCCGCCGCCCCGTCTACGGAGCCACCAAGATTTTCCAGGAAGACCCTCACTGGCGCGATTTGATTTTGTTTTACGAGTATTTCCACGGAGACAACGGCGCGGGCCTGGGCGCGAGCCACCAGACGGGATGGACGGCGCTCGTATCGAAATTGATCGAGCAGAGCGGCGACAAGCGTTGAAACATTCGGCGTGCTTGCTTGTACAAAAATTGTCGCGCTAGAAATCGGTGACTAGTCCCAGTCCAAACGATACGCGGTTGATGTAGTTGAAGAAAGCCACGGTCAAAACAGTCTCGCGCAGCGCGGCTTGGCTCCATCCCGCGCGCAGCACTTCGTCCGCATCCGGCTGGTCAACGTCCAGCGGCTTCCGCGTCAGTTTGTCCGCGAATCGAAACAGCGCCTTCGTCTTGTCGTCCACGGGCGCGTTCATGTAATCGGTCGCCAGTTTTTTGGACGCCGGCTTATCAATTCCGAATTGCCGCAGCAGTTCCATGTGAATCGCGATGCAATACGATGACGAGTTGATGCCGCTGACCACCAGTCCGATTTGCTCCTTGACCACCGCGGACAGCGCGCCTTCGCCCGTGATCGCCGCATTCAACTGTAGCTGCGCTTTAATTACTTCGGGTACCGGGCCCAGCGCCTTGAAGAAATGCGGCACGAAACCAAAATTCTTCTCAATGGTCTCGTAAATACCGCTCAACTCGGAATTCGCTGCCGCTTGCTCGACTTCATCTACGTAGGGCATCGCCCACCTCTCGTTCAGGTTTTGGAGGTTACTATATCGGCGGCACGCGCGGAGCCTCAACAAGAACGATTCGCGGCCTTGTCTTCCAGATTGACGGGATCTACTGACACAGACCCAAAGCGCTAATTACATATACGCAGGAGAATGCTGTTTGGTTGTCCCGGCCGTAAAATAATTACAGAATATTCGCGCGTGGATTTCAGGCGGTCTTACGGGTTTCAACCAGTTCTATGAGCACCTTTCGGCCCTCGCCGGTGCTCGTCAAAAAGAAATTGACGCGCGTTCCATCCGCGCCGGGGCGCGCGGCGGGATAAATCGCGGCAACGCCCAGTCGCGAACGAATCATCTCCGTGGCCCGATCAACATCAGGCGTTACAAACTCGACCTGTTGTATGCCTTCTCCGGATTTCGCCAGAAAACGTGCGATAGCGCCCGCACCTGCCGGTTCGCGCGTCGTCAAAATATCGAGATGTACACCGTGGCCGGGATTCCACTCGAATTCTCGAGCGTCTTGGTCGGGCGGAACGTCCGCAAGCTGCGGATTTCCCAATGCCGCGCGAATGTCGTCGAAATGATTCGGCGTGACTGCGACGCCCACCGTGGCGTGTTCGGAGATCAGCGCGCCAATCTCTGAATTCCGCCGCCACCCCGAAATCGCTTCTTCCGTCAACTCATGTCCGCGGAGATAAAGCTCTCTCGCGGCGCTAGTGCGCGTGTCGTCTTCCGGCAAGGCCAGGCAGCGTACCAATTCCGCAACCGGAGCAGCGCGAAAATTCATGCCGTCCTCCCTGAATCCGCGCTTTTTGCGTCGGGCTGGGTGGGTCCGCGCTTATCCGCCAGCGACGCAATCGTCGCCGCGACCAGCAAAAACACAATCACGCCGAGCGATATCTCTGAAGGAACGTCCACCCAATGAGCCGCCAGCATCTGCAGGCCGATAAAAAGCAAGACTAACGAAACGCCGGTGTCGAGATACCTCAGTTGCGTGATCCATTTCGCCACAACGAAATACAAGGCGCGCAGACCCAGGATCGCGCACGCGTTCGACGAGAATACGATAAACGGGTCGCGCGTGATTCCAAACACCGCCGGAATCGAATCCAGCGCGAAAAGCACATCGGCGCTTTCAATCGCCACCATCGCCAGCAACATCGGCGTCACCAGCCGGCGTCCCTCCCTCCGGATGAAAAAATTCGCGCTCGCGTCCTCCGGTGCGGTGGGAACGATTTTCCCCAGCCAGCGCAGCACCGGATTCGCCTCCATGTGAACCGTCTTCGATTTTCTGAATAGCAGGTGCAGCGCAACATAAACAAGAAACGCTCCCAGGATATAGAGCGACCACGCAAATTTATTGATAAACACGGTTCCGGCTGCAATCAGCAATCCGCGCAGCGTCAGCGCCCCGACAATTCCCCACACGAGAACGCGATGCTGTCGCGCCGGCTCTATCGCGAAATATTGAAAGATCAGAATAAAAACGAAAAGATTGTCGACGCTCAGCGATTTTTCAACCAGGTATCCGGAAAGAAACTCGATGGCCGGCCCCGCTCCCGCGCGGCGCCAGATCCACAGATCAAACGCCAGCGAGAGGACAATCCACAGCGCGCTCCACGCCGCGGCCCTTCGGGCCGAAATCGAACGCGGCTTGCGCCCGAAAGCGATCAGATCGACCACAATCAGCAGCACTAATCCACTAACGAAGCCGATCCACAATGGAACGGAAGCCACGGCTGAAGTTTACGTGCGAACCCAGGGAATGAAAAGAAGGATCGGGATTACCGCGCGGATCCTGCGGCGCGCACGGCGTTGAAATTTGAGAGAGTCATCCGCGTTGTCGCGCCCGCCTGCACTGAAACGGCAACGTCCCACTTTTCGCGCGTGTCGCCCACTTGCGCCAGGATGTTCAGGCATGTAATCCAATACGTTCCCGGAGCGATGCCCCTGAATTCGCCGCGCCCATTCACGTCTGTTTGCACTTGGCCGGCCGCGTAGCGCGATTGCGCCAAATCGAGCGCCATCGTTTTCACGTCCCTGGCGTGCGCCGCCTCGATGTCGGCCCATCGCGGCGCGGGATCGATTGCTTCCAGGCCCATATCCATCACTTCCTTGCTGTCCGGGTCCACAGCCAGATATTTCTTGACCCGAGTGTGATAATCCGCCACCGCGCGCTCGTATTTTTCCGGATTCTTCGTCCGGTCGCTCTCTTTATATTTGCGCGCGGGGAATCCCATGTTCGGCCCGGAGGTGTTCTCGTCGAAATAGGCCTTCCAGAATTCGGGGACGTTGATGATATCGTCCGCTGTCAGATTCTTCCGGAAATCCTCTCCCGTAATCTTGACGGTATGTTTTTTTTTCATCCAGGCTTTCAGTTCGTCGGAAGCGGTTAAATGGTCGACGAAGCCGTCGAAATCGAGCTTCGGAACCGTGGCTTCTGCTTCGCGCTGAATATCCGCGAAACTCTTGCGCAGCAGGTAGAACGGTAATCCTCTCACCGGCTCCGCGACGCCCGCGGAGGGCGTGATGCGCACCGCAAAAGCGATCGATCCAGTCTGCGCCGCCGCCGGCAAACTCGCGAACAACAGGCACATTCCAAGCAGCAAAATTGACCGGTACGCGAATCTCATGCTGCACATCCTAGCAGAACGCGCGTGCGGCGAACCGCCCGCCTTGCACGCCTGTACGCAGTTATAACTACATCGAAGCGCAACCGGGCAGGGAACTGCGAATAACCGGGCAGGAAAAATCAATACAGGCGGAATTCTATTTCAAACAGCATATGCACAGCCGCGGGACGTCCGTCGGGTCCGGTTGACGGCTTGAAGCGGTAAATGTCTCGCACAGCCGTGATTGCTTCTTCGTCAAGCCCATACCCCAGGCCTTTCGAGACGTGAATGTTGTGCGCACGGCCGTCAGTTCCGATGATCACGTCCAGAACCACGACGCCCTGAATTTTCAGCTTGAATCCCGCGTCGGAGTATTTTGGATTTGGGCAGTAGAGGCAAATTGGCGTTCCGTAGCCGTTTTCGCCCGCGTTCGGCGTGCCGCCGCCTATTCCATACGAGCTGCCCGGGCCAACGCCGGCACCATTGCCGTTGCCAATTCCCGTGCCGCCGCCGTTGCCCATCGAATCGTTTATCAAACTCGAAAGCGGGTCCCCATTGTTCGGCAGATTCGGAGTCGGCATCCGGATGTTCGGCGGCGCGATCACCGTCGGCTCTACCTGCAGTTTTGCATGTTCAGGCGGCTTCACTTCCGGTGGAGTAAGCTGATCCATCGAAAATTTCGGCAAACGCCCGCGCGTCGCGGGGGCCGTGCCGGTTCTTCCACCTCCTCCGCCCGCTTGCTTATGGCCCATTTTGAGTTTGGCCAGGTACGGAGAAACGTCCAGCGGTATCACCGTGGTGTTCGCCTGTATCGGCGGAGACATGAATTCCGGCAGCAATGGCAAAATAATCAGCACGATCACCAGCACGTGAAACGCCAACGACAGCGCCTGCACCTTGGTGAACTGTTTGTTCGGCGTCCAAATTTCCGGCACGGCGATCGGCTTGCTCGTCACCTTCAATGGCGGCAATTTTCGCGGCGCAACCGTGTCGCGAATATTTTCCCAGAAAGTCGAGAACCATCCCTTGGAGGCAACCAGCAATTCGGAATCAGAAGGTTGCCGAGCGGAAGCAGGCAAGCGCCGCAGAAGTTCCTTGAAGTTGTCCGACATCGAAGAGCCGAATCGCGCCGGTTGGAAAGCGCTTGGGGCTGCTCCACGTGGCACTTTCACGGGACGCTCGGTCAGAAAGTCCTTGATGTTCGACAAAAAGAGCGCCCACCAAGACTCGTGGCTCACCGAACGCCGCGTCAGTTCGAAATTCAGGCCCGGGCCGCCCTCAGGCCGCCTGTCTTGTGGCTGTGCGCTTCCTTGCTGCTGGTCCATAGCTCGGCTTACACCCTGACGCCCAAATCCCTCTTCGTTTTATTTAGATTCGGAAAGGCAAAAAAGGATGTATGAGCCCTCCCGCAGGCTGACACCCATGCCTTTTCATTGTAACATACGAGGTTCATTGCGGACGCGGTGTTCCGCACCGCCAACACCAGCAAAAAGCCCAAGAAAAGGCCTAATGGCGAACCCACTCGACCTGAAAAGTACCATCAATCTGCCTCGCACCGATTTCCCGATGAAGGCCCAGTTGCCTCAGCGTGAGCCGCAGCAGCTCGCTCAGTGGGAGGTGGAAAACGAGTATCACCGCATCCTCGAATCGCGCGCCCATTCGCCGCTCTTCGTTTTCCACGACGGCCCGCCCTATCCCACTGGAGACATTCACCTCGGCACCGGACTCAACAAAATCTGCAAGGACATGGTCGTCAAATCGAAAACCATGGCCGGTTTTCGCGTCCCCTATATTCCCGGATGGGACTGCCACGGTTTGCCCATCGAAACAAAAGTTGAAAAAGACCTCGGCGGCAAGAAAGACAGCGTTTCCGCGGCGGATTTTCGCCGCATGTGCCGCCAGTTCGCCACCAAGTATATCGATTCCAACCGCCGCGACTTCAAGCGCCTCGGTATTTTCGGCCAGTGGGACAAGCCTTATCTGACGATGGATCACGACCACGAGGCGGTAATTGCCGATGCGTTCCTTACGTTCTTCGAGAAAGGCTACGTATACAAGGGTCTAAAACCGGTTTACTGGTGCATTTGCGACCGCACCGCGCTAGCCGAGGCCGAAGTCGAATACGAGAATCACACCAGCCCGTCGATCTACGTGCGTTACAAGCTCGTTCAAGATGGCCCGGACGCGGACAAAATCCCCGCCGCGCTCAAGAGCAGAAATATTTATGGCGTCATCTGGACCACGACTCCGTGGACGATTCCCGCCAGCATGGCGCTCGCTTTCCATCCGGATTTTGTCTATGCGGCAGTCGAAACGAACGACGGCGCCGTTTACCTTGTCGCGGACCAGCTTCGCAAGTCCGTTGCAGACGCATGCGGCTACCAAGAATCGAAAGTCCTCGCCACATACAAAGGCGCCGAACTCGAAGCCGCGCGCCTGAAATTTCATCATCCGTTTCTCGACCGCCTCGAACCCGCCGTGCTTGCCGATTACGTCACGCTCGAACAGGGCACCGGAATCGTTCACACCGCGCCCGGCCATGGCGCTGACGATTTTCGCACTGGCCAGAAATATGGCATCGACACATACGCGCCGCTCGATGACGACGGCCGTTTCGTCGAAGGCTTGCCCGAATACAAAGGTAAATCCGTCTTCGAAGCCAATCCGCTCATCATCAAGCTACTCGAATCGCGCGGCGCGCTGCTCGGCCAGGGAAAATTGCAACACAGTTATCCCCACTGCTGGCGCTGCCACAATCCTGTGATCTTTCGCGCCACCGAGCAGTGGTTCATCGATCTCGAACACGACGCATTGCGCCAACACGCGCTCGACGAAATCCGCAAAGTGAAATGGACCCCCGAGTGGGGCGAGCAACGCCTGTCCGGCATGGTCGCCGAACGCCCCGACTGGTGCATTTCGCGCCAGCGCTTTTGGGGCGTGCCCCTCGTCGTTTTTTATTGCGAGGGATGCAATGAACAACTGAAAGATTTCCACGCGCTCCGCAATGTGGTTCGCTGGTTTGAAAAGGAAGGCGCGGATGCTTGGTTCACTCATTCCGCCGAAGAATTGCTGCCGCCGGGAACGAAATGCAAATGCGGCTCCGCGCGCTTCCGCAAGGAAAAAGACATTCTCGACGTGTGGTTCGAGTCAGGCTCAACTAGTCTTGCCGTGCTCAAGGGCGACATGTGGCCCGCCGACGTCTACCTCGAAGGCCCGGATCAATATCGCGGCTGGTTTCAGAGTTCGCTGCTCGTCGGCATCGGTACGCGCGGCCGCGCGCCTTACAAACAGGTCATCACCCACGGTTGGACGCTCGACGCCGAAGGCCGCCCCATGTCGAAATCCGCCGGCAACGGCGTGCTGCCCAGGGAAATCTGCGAAAAATGGGGCGCGGATTTGCTGCGCCTGTGGACCACCTCGCAGGATTACCACGCCGACATGCGCTTTTCCGACGCCATGATGACGCAGCTCGCCGAATCCTATCGCAAGATTCGCAACACCTTTCGCTTCGCGCTCGGCAATCTGGCGAATTTTGATCCCGCGCGCGATGCCGTCGCGGACAGCGAACTTTCGGAGATGGACGCCTGGATGCTTCATCGCACCGGCGAACTCGTCGCGAAATGCCGCACCTGGTATGACGAATTCGAATTCCATCGCATCTTCCACGCGCTGTACGATTTCTTCGTCGTTGATTTGAGCGCGTTTTATTTCGACGTGCTCAAGGATCGCCTGTACACATTCGCGCCGCGCAATGTCGCCCGCCGCTCCGCGCAAACCGCGATCTTTCGCATCGCCAGCGCCCTCGCGCGCCTCGCCGCCCCGATTCTCGTCTTCACTTCAGAGGAAGTCTGGAAGCGTCTTCCGCGCGCCGCCGGCGAACCCGGCAGCATCCACATGGCGTTTTTCCCGAATGCGGAGAATTTCGTGACAGGTCTTGACCGTCGCAAAATCGAAAATTGGGAATCCTTGCTTGCCATCCGCGAGCAGGCGCTCAAGAAACTCGAGGAAGCTCGCAACGCGAAAGTGATTAACAGCGGTCTGGAAGCCAAACTCCAAATGCGCGCCAGTGGGAAGACGCTCGAACTCCTGAAAAATTACGCGGCCTCGTTGCCGCAATTGTTCATCGTGTCGCAAGTTGCCGTTGAACCCGCGAGCGGCAGCGCCTCGGCCTCGACTGGTCCAGTTGACCAGATTGAAGTCATTCACGCCGACGGCAAGAAATGCGAGCGTTGCTGGAATTATTCCGTCCACGTTGGCGAGAACGTTGACTATCCCACCATCTGCGAGCGGTGCACCGCCGCCATCGCCGAAATCGAAAGCAGCCGCGACGCAGCCGTTGAGAGTGCCAAATAGCGAATGGCCGTTTCGCGCACAATCGCGTGGCGCTGGCTGATTCTCATCATTGCCGCCGTGCTCGCCGCGGACCAGGCCACCAAGCACGCCATCGAAAAATACACCACCGCCGATTATCTGCACGTAGTCATTCCCGGCGTCCTCAACCTTGTCCAGACTCACAATCCGGGTGTAGCCTTCAGCCTTTTTGCGGATTCCCATTCGCCGCTGGTTCGCTTTGTGCTCCTTGCATTCTCGATTACCGTGATTATTTTTTTGTTCTGGCTTCTCGCTGCCGAACGCGCCGGCGCCCGCATGGGCCGGATTGGCGTAGCCATGATCTTGGGAGGAGCCGTCGGCAACGTGCTCGACCGCCTCACGCAACGCGGCGTCACCGACTTCATCGATCTCCACATCCGGTCCCATCACTGGCCCACGTTCAACGTCGCCGATTCCGCCATCGTCATTGGCGCGGCTCTTGTTTTGCTGGAAGTCTTTCGCGATTGGGGTCATTCTAGCGGCCACCAAGGAGCTGCCTAGCCAATGCATCCGTTGTTAGGGACAATCCCCACGCCTTGGGGTGGTATCCCTGTCTATACATACGGCGTGCTGGTTGCCACGGGCGTCCTGCTCGGCCTGTGGTACGCGCGTCGTTACGCCCCGCAGGCGGGCATCGATCCGGAGCGTGTCTGGAACCTCGGCATCTACATGGTGCTGGTCGCGCTGGTCGCGGCGAAAGTTTGGCTTCTCGTCGTCAACGGTAAATATTATTCGCAACATCCCGGCGACATTTTCACCCTTTCCACTTTGCAATCCGGCGGCACGTTTTATGGCGGACTGATCGGTGCGATCCTGTTCGCGCTCGTGTACACCCATTACGAGCGCATCCCCTTTCTCCCGCTCGCCGATTGCTATTTTGCGGGTCTGCCTCTCGGCCACGCCATTGGCAGGCTCGGCTGCTTCGCCGCCGGCTGCTGTTACGGCAAGCCCACGTGGCTGCCCTGGGGCGTCGTTTTCACGAATCCGCGCGCGGCGGAGCTTGTCGGCACGCCGTTGAACGTGCCGCTCCATCCCACGCAGCTCTACGAATCCGCCGCGGAGCTTATCAATTTCCTCATCCTCGTTTGTATTGCGAAGAAGCAGCGCTTCGCGGGAGAGATTTTTGCGACCTATATGATTCTTTACGGCCTCGAACGCGGCCTCATCGAATTTGTGCGCGCGGATCCCGATCGCACTCTGTTTCTTCGCGGCAGGTTTTCGCTGATGCAGGTCGTCAGCCTCGCCTTGATTGTGATTGGCGTATGGATTTGGCGCCGCGGGATGAAACATGCTGCGACACTGCACCATCACACTCAGCCCGTCGCCGCACGGCAATAATCGGGCAGGAACTGCTTCCAACTGACATGACCTCAAAGCGTTCCACTCTCGACGAAGCCAATGACGAAGCAAATGGGAAAGCAAGTGACAACGCCAATGATGAAGCCCATGGCAAAGTCAATGTCCCGCGCGATTTCCCTCGCTCCGCCAAACTCACCGTCTCTGCCGAAGACGCAGGCCGGCGCCTCGATCGTTTTTTGACGGCGCATCTCCCCGATTTCAGCCGCACGCGCATCCAATCGCTGCTCGACCACGGCCACGCCCGCGTAAACGGCGCTCCTGCGAAGCGCTCCCATCGCGTTGAAGCCGGCGATGCAGTCGCCATCGAAATTCCCCCGCCTGCACCCATGCACGCGCAGCCCGAAGCCATTGCCCTCGATATTCTCTATTCCGATGACGATCTGATCGTCGTCAACAAGCCCGCGGGCATGGTCGTCCATCCGGGCGCGGGAGTGAAATCCGGCACCATGGTCAACGCCTTGCTCCACGAATTCGGCGCGCACGGCGAACTCTCCTCCATCGGCGGCGAACTCCGCCCGGGAATCGTTCATCGTCTCGACCGTGAAACCTCCGGCGCGCTCCTCGTCGCGCGAAACGATAAAGTTCATCGCGCGCTCTCCGATCAATTCCGCGACCGCCAGATCGGCAAGACCTATATCGTGTTATTGCATGGCAGGCTGAAAAGCGACACAGGCCGCATCGAGCTGCCCGTCTCGCGCGATCTGCATCGCCGCGTCCGCATGACCACGCGGCGGCGGCAGGGCCGCCCGGCGCGAACGGACTGGCGCGTCCGCATGCGCCTGCCGGGTTACACATTCCTCGAAGCCGATTTGCACACCGGACGCACGCATCAAATCCGCGTCCACTTCTCCGCCCTTGGTCATCCGGTCGTCGGCGACACGCTCTACGGCGCGCCCGCGCGGCCGAAGGCTGGCGCCGCGCTCCTTCCGCCGCTTGGTCGGAATTTTCTTCATGCCGCGCATCTCCGTTTTCTGCATCCAACCACAGGGAAGGTGATTGACGTGCGCGCGCCCGTGCCCGTGGACTTGGCAAACTATCTTCGCCGGCTTGCCGGCGCCTCGGGGGTCGGCGTCGAATCCATTGACGCTGTGCTCGCGCCGTATCTATAATCCAGTAATCCACGGTGCTTAAAATGACAAAGAAAACGGCCAGCACGATCATCGCGGCTATCTCGCTGCTTTTTCTCGGTGTGGCGGGCAGCGTCTGCGCGCAGCAGAAACCGGTTCTCCCGCCTCCCCCGGCGAGTCAACAAAAAACGATTCCCCAGCAGGCGCCCACCCTTCACGTTAACGTCCGCCTGGTTCACCTGGTCGCCGCCGTGATGGACCGCCGCAACAAATTCGTCACCGATTTGGGTCAGGGGGACTTCAAGATTTTCGAGGACGGCAAGGAGCAGCACATCACCCAGTTTAGCCGCCAGGCCGATCTGCCTCTGCGCATCGGCATGCTTCTCGACACCTCCAACAGCATTCGCGAGCGCCTGCATTTCGAAAAGGACGCCGCGGTCGATTTTCTTTACAACGTAGTTCGTCGCCACCAGGACCTGGCCTTCTTGATGACCTTCGACAATGAGCCCGAAATTATCCAGGACTACACCGACGACGTGGGCCAATTGAGTTCCGTGATTCAAAAGCAAAATTCCGGCGGAGGCACGGCGCTAAACGACGCAATTTACGCGGCGAGCCAGAAGCTGATGACCGCTCCTCCGGCGACCGGACCGAATCCGGATATCCGCCGCGTTCTCGTCGTCATCAGCGACGGTGATGACAATCTCAGCGATCACGCCTTGAGCGACGCCATTCAGATGGCTGACCGCGCCGGCGTTTCCGTTTACGCCATCAGCACAAATAACGACTGGGTCACCACTGACACCGCTACGCCGCAAAAACTCCACTTGTCGGAGGGCGAGAAGGTTCTCCAGGAGTATTCCGACGAAACCGGCGGCCGCGTTTTCTTCCCGTATCGCGTCGACGATCTCGCGCAGTCGTTCCTCGACATCGGCAACGAGCTGCGCAGCCAGTACCTCCTCGGCTATGCGCTCCCCAATCCCGATGCCAACGGCGAGTTTCACCGCGTGGACCTTCGCGTTGACCGCAAAGGCCTGATCGTCCGCTCGCGCAAGGGCTACTATGCCACCGCGCCGGTCACCACTCCGGCCGAGCCTACGCCGGGCAGTCCGTCGCACCGCTAGGTCGCGCCGGCTCGGCCTCTTGAGTTTTTCAGGATTATTTGGATTCCGTCCGACTGCCTGCTTGAGCGTTCTGCGCGAACTCGCGGACTAGTAGCGACGATCTACCTACCGCTTGCCCGTCGTGGCTGGCAGGATGCCCACTCCTTTTTGGTGGCTTTGCGTCAGGGCACGGCTTCAGCCGTGCCGCAAAAGCAACAAAGCAATGAGGCTTTAGCCGCTGAGGTCATTAGTATTGAGTTGCCACGCAGATTGAGGCACGGAAGGAAGGACGGCTGGCGTGTTTGTTGTTACCCAACGCCCGGAGCGAGTTCACCGCACGCTGCGTCCGGGCGCGTAATAGCCTCGGCGCGTCAGCACCCGAAGATCCTTGGTCGTCGTTTCCACTTTCACTTTGCGAAACGCTCCGTTCGCGGTCGTGTTCGTGGGATAGTACGCGATCACGTACTGGCTGCGCAGTTCCTGCGAAATTTGGTCGAACGCCTTATCCAGGTCATTGTTATTTCGCACCGCGATCACGCGCCCGCCCGTCTGCGTCGCCATCTCCTGCGCAACACTGCCGCCGACATGGCCAAAGCCGAACGTGTATTGCGGATCGGCCACCAGCAAAACATGGATGACGGCGTTGGCCTCTTGCGCGGCGAGAATCGCATCCTGCATGTTGTGGTTGCTTCCCACATCTTCCGCATCAGTCAAAATGATCAGCGCCTTCCGTCCTGTCTCTGACGGCAGCTTCGCGCCGCAGACTTGATAAATCGCGTCATAAAGTACCGTGCCCTGCTGATTCAGATTCGTCGGCCCAAGGCTCACCGGCGCATTGATTTCCGCTTTTTGCAGCGCCGCCTCCAAAATGTCCTTGTTGTCCGTGAAGTCGGCGAGCAAATTGACCTGCGTGTCAAAGGACACCAGCATCGCCAGGTCGTCTTTGCGCAATATGTCGCGAAGGAATCGTGACGCGGTTTCTTTCTCGGCGCCCAGGAAGTCTTCCTCGCTGCCGCTCGTGTCGATCATCATCGCCAGCGTGATCGGGTCCGTCATGTCCTTGGAGAAAAACGAAATCGTTTGTTCCTTGCCGTCCTCGTACACGCGGAAGTCTTTCTTCTCCAGATTCGGAATGATCGCTCCATGATGGTCGCGCACCGTCACGTACAGTCTCACCAGGTTGACGTTCACATGCGTCACGCCTTCATTCGTTTGTTGCTGTTGCTTCTTCTCCTGCTGAGTCTCCGGTTTTTTCACTGGAATTTGCACCGGAATCTGCGGCCGCGCTTCTGCCGCTTTTGCGGTGAACCCCGGAGCGGTTTCATGCATCCAAATTTGCGGAGCGCCAAGAGCGAGAGTGACAAATACCGCAGCCGCGGCCAGGAATCTTGACTTCGACAAGGTTCGCCGCCCCAGCGTGCGAAAAGCCATTGTATAATTATCGATGTTCTTCATTGCGGATAGTTCGATGCGCTCTGCGCGCAAACGGATGCGTCCCGCCGCGGCGATTACTTGGCAGCCCGCGGTAATATCTTCGCCACGCAGGCCGTGTAACGGGGGCAGGAGGAAAATGAAAAAATTCGTGGCGATTTTCGCCGCCGCTGTGCTGTTACCGGCATGCGCGCTCGCGCAGAGCGGCGCTGCCTCGCAATCCGCAGCCCCGCCGCAAAAACCCGCTACCAAGCCTACTAAAGGTCCTTCCAAAATTATCGTCCACGTGCAAGACGTACTCGTCCCCGTCACCGTAAAGGATCCGAACGGAAATCTTGTCGCGGATCTCCAGCAGGACGACTTCCGCATTTTCCAGGATGGCGTTGAACAAAAAATACGCTTCTTCTGGAACGAACCGTTTCCCATTTCCGCCGTGGTGCTTCTCGACGACGATCTCCCCACTAAGGAATCCCAGAAAGTCCAGAAAAGTCTCGACAGCATCGCCGCCGGCTTCGGACCCAATGATGAAGTGGCCCTCGTGCGCTTCGACGAGTATCCAAAAATGGTGATGGATTTCTCCGCGAACAACGACGCGCTCTTTGCCAAGCTCAAACAGATTCGCACGAACCAAAAAGATTCGCTCGACTCTCGCGTTCCCGGCACTCCGGCGATGGTCATGACCACTCCGCCGCGCATCAACGGCCAAACCCTCGGCGGCGCCGCCGATATCCCCCTGATGGGCACGAACACCAACGGCGTCACCAAGCATGTCGACGACGCAATCCACTACGCCGCTGAAATGCTCCGCACCCGCCCGCGCGAACGTCGCAAAATCATTTTTCTCGTCTCCGATGGCACCAACGATCGCAATAATAAGTGGAGTTTCAACAACACGTTGCGTCTCTTGCTCGCTTCGAATGTTTCCGTCTACGCTATCGCGGTCGATTCCAGCGCGGATATTCTTAAACTCCAGGGGCCCGGCCGTCTGGCGCAGTATGCGAATTCAACCGGCGGCGACGTTTTCTCCGCCACCAAGCAGATCGACCTCGAGCGCATGTATTCCGCGTTAACCGAAGAGGCGCGCAATCAATACACTCTCGCGTTCGAGCCTTCCAATACGGTAGGGAAAGGCAATTATCATCCGCTTGAAGTGCGCGTCGAGCGTCCCGGCCTCGCCGTCACCGCGCGCCAGGGTTACTACGCCAGCTTTCCGCGCTAATCTTCCGCCATTCGTGTAGCGCTTCTGTCAATTGCGATTTTGTTTTTCTCTTGATGTCGCGAGCGAACCCGCGTATACAGGACAGAAGCGATCAAGATTCGCGCCGGTGAAATGAAAGTGCGGCTTGCTCGCGGGGAGAAACTCCAAAGCAGTTCATGCGCGCAATCGCCGGACAAATTAGAATTCCGGCGCCGATAAACGAAACACAACGAACAACGAAACAATCAAGTAAAGAAAAAGGGCAGCCGAATCGGCTGCTCTTTTTTTTTGAAATATCAATTCGCGTTTGCGGGTTGTATCGAGATCAAGTGCTCGTGTGCGGGACAAATCGGCCGGTAGTCGCAGTAACGGCAGATGAATCCCGGCCGGGCCGGGAATTCCGCCGCGCGAATCAGGTCCGCCACTTCCGCAACCGCCTCTTTGGCTTTCTTCAGCGCCTTCGCGTCGCGCGTCGTCGCCACAGCTTCGTTTGTCGTTAAGTTGTAAAAAACCAGCCGCTCCGGCTCGAGTTCCAGCACTTCCTGCGCCGCCAGCGCATACAGGCTGAGCTGCAAACTCTGGTCCGCCTGCTTCACGCGTTTCGGATTCCCCGTTTTGTAATCGATGATTTCCACTTGCCGCCCTTCCAGCCGGTTGATCTGGTCCATGCGCCCGATGATCACCACGTTCGGGTCGAGCGGCAGCTCGAACGCTTTCTCCTGATGCAGCACGTCCGCCGGCGCGCGTGAATAGCTTTCGCAAAACGCCTGCAATTGCTCGCGCCCCGCCTTGCGATATTCTCCCTCTTGATAATCGTCCTGGTATCCCGCCGCGGACCATTCCCGCTCGAATATCCCCACGACTTCTTCGAACGGCACGCGCCGCTCCTTGCGTATCTCGCGCACGAATTCGCGAATCGTCAGGTGCATCACGCTGCCGAAAGTCATCGCCGCCTGCGG
>JBOGNJ010000143.1:0-3050 GCA_050746905.1 Candidatus Acidiferrales bacterium | reverse complement strand
TCTAACGGAGCAGGGAATTGACGGCGGCTTCGACGTTCTCAAACGGCTGGTCGGGGCCTGGAGCAGGCTGCAGGCGTCCCTGGCGGTCGATCAGAAACATCGCCGGGTAGCGCGCGATGTCGCGATAGATGTGCGGGACTTGACCGTTGAGCGTGAGAAGCGGATAGGTCACAGGAACCTGCGTCAGAAACCTGCGTTGCACATCGACGGCCTCGTCCGACAGTCCCAACACAACGAATCCCTGCTCCTTGCGTTCGCGGTACAAGCGGTCGAGCTTCGGCATTTCCGCGCGGCAGGGCCCGCACCATGTGGCCCAAATATTTACGAGCACCACCTCGCCCTTGTAATCCGCCAGGCGCTGAGTTTTCCCGTCGATATCTACCGTATCGAAGGGCGGCGCAGGGATGTCTCGCATCGCCAAGTTGCGAACCTGCTTCGAGCGCGTGATGCCGTCGTTCACGGGCTTCCATGCAAGCCCCAGCGAGAGAATCGCGAGCACCAGACCTATTTTGGCCGATAGGGAAAGCGCGCCGTGCCGGCGATCCTGCATGGCGAACGCCAGCGTGATCAGAAAAGGTACGGCCATCGTCAGAGTCGAGACGGAGAGACGAAACAGCCAGTCTTTTTCGAGGTTCGTGCTGCGCGACGTGAGCGTCGAGTACACAAGCGCATACAGAAAAAGCGCCGCCAGCGGCGAAAGGATGCCGCAGAGGAGCACGCGATATTTCGAGAGCCGGGTCATCAAGCGTGGCAAAGCGCTTCGCCAAAACGCCGTTCAGTATACACGCAGCCTGGCGCGAACGTCGTGAAATGCCCCCGTCTGTCCCCCGGTTATTTGTCCCCGGTCATTCGGTGATTCCACAGAGTGTTCCAAGGCAGCGCTACAACGGTCAAAATCCGCACCCTTTGCAAAAGACGCAAAGGATGCGGCACCCTCACATTTAAGTTGAGCCATGAAAAGAACGCCGGTGTTCAAGCGCGCCCGCAGCTTCGGAACTGAGTTTTTGAAAACCGTAATTTGAGTGCGCCACCCGCCTGGCCGTCCTTCCATTCCACGTCAATATAAATCGTTCCGGTGCACGAGAGCGTCGTTGGCGCGGTAACCTTGCCGTGCGAGCTAGTTTGCGAGGCTCCCTTTATTGCAACGACCGGCCCTTCAATGCGGAGTGCTCCGATTCTCAACCCGTTGGCGCGAAGGAGTGCGTCGAGCGGACCATATATACCGTGGGAATCCAGATATGCGGCCATCACGTTGGCAATTGCCCAGCAGTGCTTGTATCCTATGCAGCCGCGCCACTTCCCCGACCTCGTTACTTCTTGATTCAGGCGGTCTTGAAAATCAGTCGCTAGCAGATTAACGGTAATCCGTCCTAAATCTTCTGGGCGGTACCCGAGGGAAGGCATTTCCAGCATCGCCCTGCGTATCAGTTCGACCTGTTCGCTCACGGTCGAAATTGAACCGTCGCCGACGGGGTCAATAGATATGACATTCCACGGATGTCCCCGTCTCGAAAAAGAGGAGAGCATAATTTCGATCTCTCCTCTCATTACAGATGTTTGCCACTCCTTCACTTCGCCTGGCAGCTTCAAGTTCTTGTTCTGTCCCGCTAGACTCGGTACCAAGATACACACAAGGGCTATCGGGAGAAGAAAGCGCATTTTCACGAACCCTCCAGAACAGCGTGCTCTTCGGGGCTGGCCAACGATCGTACCCTTCGCTGTTTCTGTCGATCAGACTTGGCGGGTGGCGCAGGCATCGCCGTTCGGTAAATAACCCTTCCAACATTAGTGCACGGGCGCAATAATACCACACCGGAATTCGCTGAAGCCTCCTGTGAAAACGTGAGGGTGCCGCATCCCTTGCGCCTTTTGCAAAGGGTGCGGATTTTTGTCGACGCGTAGTTTTCCCCAACAATTCAAACAACACAATCCTGTAAACCAATTTAAGCCGCGAGAAAATCCCGCGCGTGATCGCCGAGTGCGCGGTCACTCGAACCGTCGGTTACCGGGCAGCGCCGCCGGTTGCTTTCAATCGGCGGGTGGCGCCTACATTGGAATCCCCTAAACACTCCTCTAATATTTATGCTCAGGCGCATACTAGAACACCGGAATTCGCTGAAGCCTCTTCTGAAAATGTGTGGGTGCCGCATTCTTTGCGGTTTGTGCAAAGAGTGCGGGTTTTTCTCGACGCGCAGTTTTCCCCAGCAGTTCATAACGACACAATCCTGTAAACCAATTTAAGCCGCGAGGAAATTCGGCGCGTGATCGCCGGGCGCGCGGTCACCCGAATCGTCGGTCACCGGGCAGCGCTGCGGGCTGCTTTCACTCGCGCCAGCTCGGTTTCTGAGCCGACAAATCCCCAAGCGTTCCAGGCATTGCCCGTCACCACCTGCCGGAACAGCGCGGTAGCCCGCTTCGCATCGTGATTGTAGAGGTGCCAGTTCCCCACGCCGTAGGTCACTGTGTCGAAAGACAACTCGGCCTCTGTATCGTTCGGATCCGCGGGTTTCGGTGGCAGCAGAGCTTGCTCGGTGAGATTGCCCTCGTAGAAGTGCAGCAGGCGCAAATAAAACAGCAAGTGAGGCTCTGTGTTCTTCACGTCTGGAGTGATTTTCCGCAGCGCGTCAGCGGCTTGCTGCGGTTCGCCGGCGCGCCGCAGGGAAACGTACAGCCAATTCGAACAGTCGATGAGACTGTCGTTGTTCTTCGCCAGTGCGCGGGCCTTTTCAAACGACGCAGCCGCGGCGGCGAACTGACCCTGGAAGTAATGCGCGAGGCCAAGATGATAAAACGCGTCGAGCTTCTTCGGGTCGAGCGCGGCGGCGTGGGCAAGGTCACGTTCGGCGCGGCGGAACTGGCGCAAGCCGAGCTCTCTGTGCCCGCGTTCGATATAGAGATCGGCGTTTTTGGGCGCGAATGACAATCCCTTCGTGCAAGTCGCGACGGCTTCGCGATATTGTCTTCGACCCGCTTGGGCCTGGGAAAGCGCCAACGCAAGGCTCGGGTTTTTCGGGTCGGCCGCCAACTTCTTTCTCGCGGCGATTACCGCG
>JBOGNJ010000142.1:0-1312 GCA_050746905.1 Candidatus Acidiferrales bacterium | reverse complement strand
GGACATTTGGCGGATAATGCGCGCCTGTTGCGCGTCTTTGCGTCCGAAATAGGCAAAACGCGGGCGGACGATTTCAAAAAGCTTCAGGACCACCGTGGTTACGCCTTGAAAATGTCCCGGGCGCGTGTGTCCCTCGAATTTCTCGCTCAAACCTTCCACGCGAACGCTCGTATGGAAATCGCGCGGGTAGATTTCCGCTGCCTCGGGGACAAAAAGGTAATCGACATTGAGATTTTCGAGCTGAACGCGATCCTCTTCGAAGGCGCGCGGGTATTTTTCGAAGTCCTCGCCGGGGCCGAACTGCTTGGGATTCACAAAAATCGAGACGACGACGGGCGAGCATTGCTCCCGCGCGGCGCGCACGAGCGAGAGGTGGCCTTCGTGCAACGCACCCATGGTGGGAACAAGGCCGATCACGCGGCCCGCGGCTTCCGCTTGGCGCGACGTTTGTTTCATCCAGTCAATTGTGCGGATGATTTCCATGTAGCGGACCTCAGCGGCTGAAGCCGCTCTCATTCAGTGCCGTTTATGGCACGGTTGAAACCGTGCCCTGACTAAAGCAGCTCCGACACAAACAACGCCGAAATCAATTATGCGGCTGGCCCGATTGCTCGCGGTAGAAGGCAATCATGTCCGTCGCGACGGGCGAAGCGCCAAGTTGCCGCAGCAAAGTGGTGATCTGGCCGCGATGATACGTCCCGTGATTGACGAGGTGCTGAAGCATTTGCCACATCGGATTCGAAAAAGCGTGGCCCTTCGTGTTTTTGTATTCGACGACGCGATCGAGATCGGCCGCCGACAATTTCCGTATGAACGCGTTCAAATCCCCCTCGATTTCTTGCCATCGCGAGTGAATGGATGCGAGATCACAGAAATCACCGGGAGGAAACGTCGGCGAGCGGCCGAGCCAGCGTTCGAGCCACATCCACTCCGCGAGCATGATGTGCGTGAGCGTGTCGCGCACGGACGGGAAGCTCGAGCCAAGATTGCGCGTAAGCTGTCCAGGTGCGAGCGCAGCGCAGGCATTGAGCACGCGATGATTCGCCCAGGAATTGTAATCATAGAGAAGGCGAGTATCGTCAATGGTCATGGAGTCACCTTGGATCACGAGTCAAATGCACACAGGCTGACGCCTGTGCCACCGCAATTCGATACTCAGGCAAAAAACAGGCCCCTCGCTGCGCTCGGGATGACACGAAAAGAGACGCGAACAGCCCACCGAGAATTTGCGAGTGACGATCTGGCATTAGTGGATTTGGGTTTTGCGCGGCTCCGCGGGCCACTGCTGCGCGTGGAACGATTCCGCGTCGGA
>JBOGNJ010000141.1:0-6510 GCA_050746905.1 Candidatus Acidiferrales bacterium | reverse complement strand
ACCCAACGGCGAGCTTCTGGCCTTCAGTTGGCGGCGGCCCGCGGGAAATTATGATATTTACATCATGGATTTGGCGAGCCATCAGCTTGCCGAACTGACGCGCGACACAGGTCAAAATGAAAGGCCCAGTTGGGCGCCTGACGGAAGACATATCGTGTTCGAGTCGACGCGGAGCGGCTCATTGCAGATCTGGAGCATGCTGGCGGACGGCAGCGAGGCGCGCCAGTTATCTTCCACGGGCCGAAATGAGTCACCGAATTGGTCGTCCAAGTAATTTGATTTCGATTTTTTTTGCAGTTGCCTTTGGTGCAGTTGCCTTAATCAGTTGCAGTTTACATAAATCCAAGCCCTGTTCTGTTCCACTCGCGCAGCCCAGGGCGCGAAGAGGAGGATTTTCGATGCACAGCAGTACCGTTCGCAGGCTTCTCGTGTTGTTAAGTGCATTTTCGTTTCTCGTGTTCGCCGGTGCTTGCAAAAAGAAAGTAGCGCCACCACCTCCACCAGCTCCCGCTCCGGCGCCTGCTCCGGCACAGCCGACGGTGACGATCAGCGCCACATCCACATCAATTCAGCCGGGCCAAAGCACCACGCTGAATTGGTCTTCAACCAACGCAACTGATCTCGACTTGCAGCCCGGAGTCGGAAAAGTGGCGGCGGAAGGCTCGACCAACGTCAGCCCAACGGACACCACCACTTACACAATCACCGCCACGGGACCAAGCGGAACGGCGACAGCCAACGTTGCAATCACGGTGGCTGCTCCCGCACCCCCTCCCGCCCAGGCGCCAGCGCCGGACATCAATGCGCTGTTCGCGCAGAACGTCAAAGACGCATACTTTGACTACGACAAGTCCGACATCCGCGGCGACTCTCGCGACGCTCTGCAGAAGGACGCCGAATTCCTGCGCTCCTATCCGCAAATCAGCGTCACTCTCGAGGGGCATTGCGACGAGCGCGGTTCGGAAGAATATAACCTGGGCCTCGGGCAACGCCGCGCGGACGCCGCCAAGCAGTATTTGGTTTCGCTCGGCATCCCCGCGGAACGCATCAAAACAATGAGCTGGGGCAAAGAGCATCCATTTTGCTCCGAGCATGCCGAGGCGTGCTGGCAGCAGAATCGCCGGGCGCACTTCGTGATGCTGCAGCAGCAATAGAAAGCCAGCCGAGGGCGCTGCGAGGGCACGCGCTTCGCAGCGCCGCGGCGTATCCAAAGGAGAATATTTTCATGCGCACAAGAACCATCGTCCTTGCGCTCGCCGTTCTGGTGTTGGGCGCCATGGGTGGCGCGATCCTCGCTCCCCCTCCCGCCGACGCCGTTTCGCGCGAGATTATCCAGATTCAGCAAAGCATCGCGCAGATTCTGCAGAACCAGCAGGATATGCGCAACGACATGGCTTCGCGGTTCGCCTCCATGCAAACGCTGGTGCAGCAATCGCTCACCTCGGCGAACCAGTTGAACCAGAACATCGGCTCGCTGCAGAAAACCATACAGGACGCGCAGGCGAATAGCGGCGCCAGCAGCACTTCGACCACGCAGCAGATGCAGGGCATCTCCGACAACATGCAGGATATGCAAGCCCGCATGGGGAAGCTAGCGCAGCAAATCACGGATATTCAATCCACCCTTCAACAGATCAACGCAAAAGTCTCCGGCGGCGCGCCCGCAACGCAAGCTCCGTCCGGTGCAATGGGAAGCAATCCTTACAATCCCGGCCCTGATGGCTCGGCGAATCAGCAGCCCGTAAGCAATCCGCAGCCGGTGGCGCCGCCGCAAGGAATTTCCGGCGATACGCTTTATTCCAACGCGCTGCGGGACCTCAACAGCGCCCATTACGATCTGTCGCGCCAGGAATTCAATGACTACCTCAAAAATTTCCCAGACGGCGCGTTCGCCTCAAACGCCCAGTTTTACCTGGGTGAAATTTTTTATGCGCAAGCGCAATACAGCCGCGCCATCGAAGCCTATGACGGCGTGATCCTGAATTATCCCAGGAGCTCGAAGGTAGCGCCGGCCATGCTCGAAAAAGGCCGCGCCCTGGCGCAGACGAATAAAAAAGTCAGCGCCACCCGCGAATTTCGAGACTTGATCCGGCGCTATCCCGGCTCTGACGAGGCCAAAAAGGCCGCATCGGAACTCCGCGGCCTTGCTCCCTCGCATTAGTTCCCTCGCACGCGCACGTTCGGCGTCCGTTCGGCCGCCGCTTCAGGTATACTTTCGGGCTTGATAAGGCTGTAGTGTGCGGAGGCGCGCATGTCCGTTAACAAAGTGATTCTGGTGGGCAGGTTGGGGCGTGACCCGGAGACGCGATTCACGGGCGGCGGCCAGGCAGTCGCAAATTTTACACTGGCGACGGATTCCACTTACAAAGACCGCTCCGGCGAACGCCAGAAAAAAACCGAATGGCATCGCATCGTGGTGTGGTCGAAACTGGCGGAGATCTGCCAGCAATACCTGAAAAAAGGCTCGCTGATTTATATCGAGGGCCGTCTGCAGACGCGCGAGTGGGAAGATAAGTCCGGGCAGAAACGCAGCACGACGGAAATTGTCGCGTCCGAAATGCGGATGCTCGGCTCGCGCAGCGAAGGCGCTGCCGCGGGTGCGGGGGGTGGCGGAGGAGCCGGCGCGTCACACGCGGCTGAGCCGGACGTCATGCATTCCGACGACGCGGGCGGCCATGAGCCGAATATTTCCGACGAGGATATTCCCTTCTAGTAATTCGTGCGCAAGACAGCTCTAGGCCATCAGAGCCGGGCAAGCAGCGGCATGCGGGGATAGCAACTGCACGTGATGAAGTGCAGGTGGTGCAGGCCGTAGCGGCGCTCGAGGCGGCGTTTCATCCAGTCAGTCCAAACCCGCACTCTTTGCACAAATCGCAAAGAATGCGGCACCCTCACATTTTTCAGTGGAGGCTTGGGAGAATTCCGGTGTGGTAGTATGCGCCTGAGCGCCAATATTAGAAGGCGTGTTCACGGGATTACAATGTATGCGCCACCCGCCACCGTCACGTTTCCAGAAGAGGTTTCAGGGAATTCCGGTGTGGTAGTATGCGCTTGAGCAGGAATGTCAGAAGGACTGTTTACCGAATTAGAATCTGTGCGCCACCCGCCCTAAGCATGAGGCTGACGAGATGCGAGAGATAGTCATGGATGGCGGGAACTGGACTACTCCTGACGATGTCTATGATGCTTTCTTCCAGGCGGTAGGGGCTCCGAGCTGGCACGGTCACAATTTCAATGCTCTCCGCGACAGCATCGCTGTCGGTCGAATAAATAAAATCGAAGTTCCGTACCTCGTCAGGATAAAGAACTACGCCTCCGTAGGGCTAGGAGCAAAAAGCATGGCGATGGATTTCGTTGAGTTCATTAAGCAGTTACGCGAGTCCGGGTGCCCCGTGGATATCGAAGTCGAGAATGGAAAAACCAATTCCCGTTTGGAGTGAGCGAACTGGTGACGGCCTTCCGGGAACCTGCTGGATTTGAGCTGCGCCTGGAACGGCGGGTGGCACACTCAAATGACAGTTTTTCGCAAACGTCGCCGAAGTTGCGGGCGCGCTGAACACCGGCGTTCTGTTAATGGCTCACCTTAAATTTGTGGGGGTGCCGCATCCTTTGCGTCTCTTGCAAAGGGTGCGGGTTTTGACCTGTGTGACGTCGTGCGCGAAGACCAAGTAGGCCTGGGCGAGGATATTCCCCTCTGACTATCTGCGGAAAATATGCTGTTACTTCGCTTGGGGCGCGGGGGTTTCTTCGTCGGCATCGTCGTCGTCCGGCGATTTCAAGGTGGGCAAAACGTCGCGGGCAACCAATCGTTTCTGAATGCGCGTATCTTTTTTCATTTTCCCGTCGCGAAATTCCAGAGCGCGCTGCGAGTAGTTGGCGATGTCCGGCTCGTGCGTGACCAGCACCACGGTCAACCCTTCATCTTCATTCAGCCGCTGCAAAATATCCATAATCTCGACGCTGGTGCGGCTGTCGAGGTTGCCGGTGGGTTCGTCCGCCAGCAAAATGGCGGGCTTGTTCACCAGCGCGCGAGCGATCGCCACTCTCTGCTGCTGCCCGCCGGAAAGCTGCGAAGGATGATGCATGGCGCGATCGGCCAGTCCAACGCGCTCGAGGGATTGTTTGGCGCGCACGGCTCGTTCCTCGGGAGGAATGCCCGCATACAACGTCGGCAACTCGACGTTCTCGAGCGCCGTGGTCCGCGAAAGCAGATTGAACTGTTGAAACACGAATCCAATTTTTTTGTTTCGAATGTGCGCCAGCTCGACCTTGCTCAACTGCGAAACATCGATTCCATCGAGAAGGTATCTTCCCTTGGAGGGCCGGTCGAGACAGCCGAGAATGTTCATCAGCGTGGACTTCCCCGAGCCAGATGCGCCCATGATGGCGACGAATTCGCCGCGGCGAATCTCAAGCGACACGCCGCGAAGCGCGTGCACCTGGATTTCGCCCAAATCATATGTCTTGTGGACGTTTTCGAGCGCGATCACCGCGTCAGATGCAATCGGACGCGTGATTTCAGATTCGGGAATAGCTGCTCCGGTGGCCATGGTGTGGGTTGAGCCGCGAACGTTGCCGGCTAATGTCCTTGGTGTTGTTCTTTTTGTCGCGCTTCATCCAGCTTCTTTACGAATGCGTCGAATGTCTTCTTCTGGTCCGCGGTAAGAATGGCGCGCGTTTTCTCCCGCCACTCCTGGCGAACCTGGTCATCCTTCGGATACCATTCGGCATGCTCCTGGGCGTCCAAGGCATGAAATTTCGACCGCGCCTCGCCCACCAGGGAGTCGTACTGCGCCGCCTGCGCGGGCGTAAGCTGGAGCCGCTCCTTTAACTCCCTGACCATGCTGTGATGGCGCTGGCTCGCAAGCACGTGCGCATCCCAAAGGTGCGTTCCCACTCCGCCGAGCGCAATGCCGAGCACGAACACAACTACCACCAGTCCGATTGCTTTCCGCGAAACGTTACTGTTGGTCATGATGTTTTTGTTCAATCGCCATCAAAACTTTGTCTGCGCTCGATGAGGATGCGGACACAGGAACGGTAAACACGTCGGTCTGCTGCACTGAAACTGTCTGCGTCGCCGCCGCGGGCGGAACGCTTGCGGTCTTAAGGTCGTAGGCAAACAGCAACGCGATCGCCAGGGCTGCGGAAAACGCGAGCCGCCATGACCACACCTCGATCGGCCGCCAGAAAGTTCGTTGCTCGCGCACCCAGCGTTCGGCCGCGTCAATCTGCGCCATCACCCGCCGCGTGAATGCCGGGCCCGGGTCGTCCGCCTCGTCAAAAACCGCCACCAAGCGCCCGGCCAGCCGCGCATCCTCCAGCGCCTCGCGGCATTCGCGGCAGCCATCGAGATGTGCGCTCAATCGTTCCGCCTCGCGCCGGGGCAATTCACCGCCGATATAATCCTCGAGCGCTGCTTCGAATTTTTCACAACCCGCCATCTTCTGTTCGGACATGTTCAGGTCCCTCCGAACCTACAATTTTCCACTTCCCTAACTGTGAGCGCCCACGCGCCGCCGATATGTCTTGGCCAGCTTCTTGCGCGCCCGAAACAGCCGGACTTTCACGGTGTTCACGTTCAGGTTCAACATCCGCCCGATCTCTTCCACCGCGAAGCCCTGAGCTTCCTTGAGCACCAGCATCACGCGGTCTTCCTCGGAGAGTTCCGCCAACAGCCGCTCGACGATCTCCCGCAACTCGGCCCGGTCGCTCGGATTGCCGTGCCCGTCAGTGCTCACGACCTGCTCGACGTGCCGGGCCTGCTCTTCGCTGAGGTCGGCCTCATAACTCAGCGGCCGCACTTTCTTCTTCCTCAGATAGTCCCAGCACTCGTTTACCGCAATCTTGTAGAGCCAGGTCGAAAATGCCGAGCGCATATCGAAACGCCCGATGGAGACGTACGCCTTCAAAAACACCTGCTGCGCAACGTCCTCAATGTCCTCGCGGCGCCTCAAAACTCCGCCTACTACGGCCATTACCCGCTGCTGATGCCTGCGCACCAGCTCTTCAAACGCAACAACTTCGCCCTTTTGCGCCGCCCGGACCAATTCGCGGTCGTCGGGCTTGCCGGCACGCGACCGGGCTGTTATCGCAACGGCGGTTGCGCTTGCTGCCACGTATTTTGGGACGTTATCCATTCGCCGGCGGTTACAATTTCCTCGACCAATTTCATACAAGTTATCTCTTGCCTGGGGGAGTCATTCATGTGACAATCCACCGCATGATAATCGGAGACCGTTTAAGACTGTTACGCGAAACCAAGAAACTGTCACAGGGCGACATCGAGAAGCGCACAGGCCTCCTTCGCTGCTACATTTCGCGGGTTGAGAACGGCCATACCGTTCCCGCCATCGAAACACTCGAGAAACTGGCAAGGGCCATGGAAATCCCCCTCTACCAGCTATTCTACGACGGCGAAGAGCCACCCGTGTTGCCAAATTTGCCCAAGCGCAAGTCTTCGGATGATATCGCATGGGGCAGCGCCGGAAAAGAGGCCCGCTTCCTTGG
>JBOGNJ010000140.1:0-6934 GCA_050746905.1 Candidatus Acidiferrales bacterium | reverse complement strand
TTGGGCATCCGGCTAAAGCTTCACCGGCAGCCATTTGAACTCCTGCTTTTGCTGCTCGAACACTCTGGAGAGGTGGTGACACGCGAACAATTGCAGGCGAAGCTCTGGCCCTCCAATACTTTTGTCGATTTCGAGCACGGCCTGAACACGGCCATCAAGAAGCTTCGCCAAACGCTGGGCGATTCCGCCGACGAGCCCCGCTTCATTGAGACCGTTCCGCGAATCGGCTACCGTTTCATCGCACAGGTGGACGCAGATATGGCCCCAGCGCCCGTGAACGCAGCAGTTGTCGGCCTTCGAATCTCGGCGGAAAAACCGGCCGGCCAGAGACAATTTCGTGACCGTATCGCGCAGGCGCTCACTTTCCGGAGATGGCAGGCTCTCCTGATTGCTTCTCTTGTGCTTCTTGTCGGCCTGGGTGCTTATTTTGCGCTGCGCCGTTCCAGAGTCGGCACTAGGTCAACTAACGGAAGGATTATGCTCGCGGTCCTTCCTTTCGACAATCTGACGGGAGATGCCGGACAAGATTATTTCAGCGACGGCCTGACCGAGGAAATGATCTCCCAGCTCGGACGGCTAGACCCACAGCACATCGGAGTAATCGCCCGTACTTCCGTCATGTATTACAAAGACAGGCCGGAGCCGTTGGAAAAAATCGCCCGTGAACTGGGAGTCGCATACGTTCTCGAGGGCAGCGTCCGCCGCGACTCGCAGAACGTGCGAATCAGCGCTCAACTTATTCAAGTGAAAGATCAGACGCACGTTTGGTCGCGCCAATACGATCGTCAACTGAGCAGTTTATTGTCTTTGCAGGGTGAGATCGCGCAGGAAATCGCGGATGAAATTCAGCTCACTCTCGACGGGTCTCATAAGCGTGTTGCCGCAAGCCATCCGCCTGCGGCACCTCCCGCCTCATACGAAGCGTATGATTTTTACCTCAAGGGCTTGTACTTCTGGAATAAAAGGACCATACCGGGTTTTCAGCAGGCCATTGAATTTTTTCAGAAGTCGATAAATGAAGATCCGCGCTACGCCAAGGCCTATGCCGGTTTGGCCGATTCCTACGCAATGATGTGCAGCTACTACGCCGCTCCACCCAATGACTTGATGCCCAAGGCGCGCGCAGCAGCCCTGAAAGCATTGCAACTCGACGACAGCTTGGCGGAGACCCACACCGCGTTGGCGATTGTTGCTGAAAATTACGATTGGGACTGGCAAACCGCGGATAAGGAATACCGCCGCGCCATCCAACTCGATCCCGAATATCCCACCGCCCACCAGTGGTACGCCGAAAGCCTCGCATTCCGAGGACGTTTCGACGAAGCCTTTGCCGAGAGTGAACGCGCCCGCCAACTGGATCCACTTTCCGTCATCATCGCAGCCGACAATGGCGCGATTCTGTATTTCTCCCGCCAGTATGATCAAGCGATTGAGCGCCTTCGCTCGGTACTCGATATGGAACCGAACTTCCCCCGAGCTTCTATCTTGATTTTCGTCTACGCGCAAAAGGGAAGATTCGCCGATGCTCTTAACAGCCTTAACAAATGGCCGAATACCAAGAACACACCGTGGGAGTGGGCGATGGAGGCCTATATTTATGGACGCTCGGGTCAGCGAGTTCTGGCCCAGCGCGCGCTGACGCGACTGGAAGAGGAAGGTCGGCGTCGGCCAGTGGATCAGGCTGCAGTCGTAGCGGCTTACGTGGGGGTGGGCAGGAAAGACGAGGCCATCGCATCCTTGCAAGAAGCCCTGTCACAACACTTAAATGTTCTCACCACGATCAAGGTCGACCCGATCTATGACCCGCTTCGCAGCGACCCGCGCTTCCAAGCCATCCTCCGCCGCGTCGGCCTCGCGCAATAAAACGTCATCCGGCCTGACAGCCCTGCAAAATGACCTGCCTTTGGCTCCTCGCGAAATAGTGGTTGTTTTCAACCACCTCGAACCCTCGTAATGTCCATTCAAGCCGTTCATTTACAACAATATACAGAATCAACGAATTGCCTTCTGCATGCATCTAATCTTATGGAAACCGACAGACAAGCGGCTTGAAGAAATGGCGGGAAAGGAGAACCAGAATGAATCACTTCACAGGGAGATTAACAAAGTGGGTTGGAGTGGCCGCCCTGGCGTTGGCCACGGCGGTGGTGGCGCCGAACGGGCTGGCAGCATCGCCTCGGTCGACGCCGCAAAGCGTTACGAAGACTAATCCCAAGTACAGCGGATATCTCAACAAAGAAGTGCATCATCGCCTCGCCACGCTTCCGTGGTACGGCGTGTTCGACAACCTTTCGTACACCATCAACGGAAACGACGTGACACTCAGCGGCCAAGTAGTCCGGCCGGGCACCAAGAGCGATGCGATTGCTTCGGTGAAACACATCGAGGGCGTGGGTAAAGTGGTGGACAATATAACCGTGCTGCCGCCTTCCGGGTTTGACAACCAAATCCGTCGTGCGGAATATCGCGCGATCTTTTCGGAAGCGTCCTTGAGCGGTTATTCGTGGGGCGTCAATCCCGCGATTCACATCATCGTGAATAACGGGCACGTGACGCTCGTCGGTTTCGTGGATAACGAAACGGATATTCACCTGGCGACGCTCCGCGCCCGTTCCGTGCCGAACGTCTTCTCGGTCACCAACAATCTGAAGGTCGGTTAAGTTAACTAACCACCACAACCGGCGTGCCGCGCAAAGTGGCCGCTCGTGAATCAGTCATCAACGGGCTTGGCCTCGACCGAGCCCGTTTTTTTTGTTCGCGCGAATTGCGTTCATCGCTCTGAGCCCATAACAGCAGTTTGCACAAGATTTGATATAGCCCATTTTGTTGTCGATTAGAACCATCATCGACTCCGTGTTTTCAATGAGTTAGGGATGTTTCTAATCCCGACTGTCGATCAAGAATGCCGCTGAAACGCTCGCGTCGCGGACGCGGCGAGCAGGCTCGACTCGCTGCCCCGAATCGTTGAGGCAAGCACACATGCGGATCGCTTGAATTACGGCGCCGGCAGCGTCAACCTCGCCGGCACGCTCGATTATTCCCTCCAGGGAGGAGCGAAGATTTTGCCGCCGCTGATCATAGAGGCCGGTGGCATGCGCGTGACGATAGATGCAGCGCCAGTCCGCGAGTCTGAACCAACGCGCGATGATTTTCGGGTTCTCCCAGTGAAAGAAAGCGGCGTCGATTGCGGCTCGCTCGCGATGATTGCAGATTGTGCATTTGCGCGAGTGGCGCGTGGGCGCAGGACAGCGCCTGCCCTTGACTTGCGTAACTTGGACTTGAGTAACTTGGCCGACGGGGGCTGCCGGCGGAGCCGCAAAGGCGAATTCGGACGCGGGCGGGAATGGTTCAGGCCCTTGTGAAGCTTGTCGGGCGTCTCGCGCTCGGCGGCGCGCCAACTGCGTGCTGGTTCGTCTGCTTGCCATTGGTGCTCCTAAGTTATTTGAATTTTCGGAACAGCCGTTCCGCGAGGGCCGTGCGGATCATGCTGTTTCGCCGGCCCCGCACCGAAAAAGCATGGGCGGTCGCGCGAGGAAACGCAACTTGTAGTGGCCGTGGAAACCAGGCTGGTAGACAGCGGTATTGGCAGTAGTCCGAACGCGAAGAGAACGGAAGGGCGCAAGCCAAGAACTTCGTGAATCAAATTCGACGCGAAGATTGTATAATATGAGAAATGTCCTACGAACCTTTCAAATCGGCTGGTGGTTGGTATTTCGTCCAGTGCGCTATTCGATCTGGCGGAAGAGGATCGCATCTTCCGAGAAGACGGGCTTGGCGCGTTTATCGATTATCAACGTAAACAGGAAGATATTACTTTACATCCGGGCTCGGCGTTTCCCTTAATCCAGGGACTTCTCGGACTAAACGACAAGCTCGATGATCACAAGGTCGAAGTGATCCTCATGTCGAGAAACCACCCAGATGTGAGTCTTCGCGTATTCAATTCCATTGGTCAGCACGGACTGGAGATGACGCGTGCAGCTTTGGTTGGCGGGGCATCGCTCAGTCCATATTTTGGAGCTTTCAAAATTGGACTATTCCTTTCGCAAAACAAGGAAGACGTGCAATCGGCCGCAAATCAGGGCGTTGCTGCGGGTTTGATTTACTCGCCGCCACCGGAAGTACGGATCCCAGCCAGCCAGATTAGGATTGCCTTTGACGGCGATTGCGTGATCTTTTCCGACGAGGCGCAGAAGATCTATGACGAACAGGGCCTGGATGCGTTTTACCGATACGAGAAAGAAAATGCTAGAAAGGAATTGTCAGCCGGACCCTTCGCGAAGCTACTCCGAATCTTGTCGGAGATTCAAGGCTCTGATCCCAAGACATCACCAGTTCGCATTGCATTAGTCACCGATCGCAATATGCCAGCGCACGAGAGGGTCATCCGTACGCTGCGTGCCTGGAACGTTCGTATGGATGAGGCTTTCTTCCTTGGGGGGATCGCTAAGACTGACATCATCAAGGCATTTGGGGCCCAGATGTTCTTTGACGACAAAGAGGAGCATTGCAAATCCGCTGCTGAAAAAGTGCCGACAGGTCACGTTCTCCGGCCGACTAGGGAGCAGACTCAGACTGATGAGATCAGCGTTAGTCTGGAGGGTGTAGAGAATGTTGGTGAGGGACAATTTCTTCTGGTCTGCAAGAGTTTTTTGAAGCGCAGCTTCCCAGCGTCTGAAGCCGAACTTAAAGAGTGGTACCAGCTTAATGTGAAAGACTGGCCCGATGCCGTTCGCTTCAGTTTCCTGGGCGAGTTTGAAGAGAGCGTGAAAGGGACGCCTCAGGGGAATGCGCGCAGGGCCACCGAAGAGGACACGCCCAAAGCAAAGCTTTTGGCTTTCCTTGCGGATTTAGTTTCCAAGCATCGTCCAGAATAAAATCGGTTGCGCTTATCGACCTGTGATTGACGACAACTTTGTTTTGAACAAGGTGCAGTTCCTCCTTTCGCAATATGCGAAATTGCAGGGTTCCCTTCGGCCGCCCATAGATCCAGCTATAATGGCGGGGTTTTGCGCCGTCCTAAGTATCGAGCATCGACCTATGGTTCCGGAAGGTGTGCTGACGCCAGTGCTAGGGGGGTTCAGGATATACCTCCAGAGCAATTTCACGAACCGATCAGGCATGAAGCTTCGTGAGCGATTTACCCTCGCTCACGAGTTGGCGCACACCGTTTTCTATCAGCTGAATGGTGGCGTGCCGAAACCAATAAAGGGTTTACCTAAGGGACAAAAGCTGGAGCGTTTGTGCCACATCGGGGCCAGCCAAATCCTGATACCAGATAGCGTCCTGAAACACGTAGTGAGGACCAAAGGTGAAGTGGCCTCGGCAGAGACAATCCTAGATCTCGCAAGATTTTTCAGTGTTTCTGTGGAGGTCTTGATGCGGCGGCTCCATAAGCTTGGACTTATCGCGAATGAGAAATTCGCCGCGATTCTTGTGGACACTGTGGAGGGGCGCAGGCGTGTGATTCAGGCTGCATGCTACGGTCCTCCGCTGAGTTGCAACGCCACTCCTCCAAAGCGGGGACTGGATTATGACTCCTGGGTGCCCCAGTTGATGGCTCCGCCTGCTAGCCCGGAAGACTCAGAGTGGATACACAAAACACCGTCCGCAACCATCGTAGCGAAGAAAGTATTTCGGTCAAATCGCTCCTTCATTCTCGAACTGAAATTTGCCGCGCCGAACTATTAACCGTAACCAGCGTACTTTTGGCTCACGAGCTGAAAGCGGTTGACACGCGGGCGATGCATCTGTAGTATTGGGGATTGTCTGCACATCTTCCTGCTGGACAGGAAGTTTCCTGCTCACCTAGAGGAACCTGCTCTTTGACAATCGGACGAAACAAGCCAGAACCCGTTCGGTTTTTTTGAGAAACCGAGCGATCAACAGTTCGCTTTTCAGGATTCTTCGGAATCTTGAGGAGCACCAGTTTCAAATGAGAGTTTGATCCTGGCTCAGAGCGAACGCTGGCGGCGTGCTTAACACATGCAAGTCGAACGCGCAGCATTCTGTAGCAATACAGAGTGTGGGCGCGTGGCGAACGGGTGCGTAACACGTGGGCAACCTTCCCTTCGGTGGGGGATACCCTCGCGAAAGCGAGACTAATACCGCATAACATTCCCCCGGTTACGACTGGGAGATTCAAAGCAGCAATGCGCCGGAAGAGGGGCCCGCGGCCGATTAGCTTGTTGGCGAGGTAACGGCTCACCAAGGCTTTGATCGGTAACCGGTCTGAGAGGACGATCGGTCACACTGGAACTGAGACACGGTCCAGACTCCTACGGGAGGCAGCAGTGGGGAATCTTGCGCAATGGGCGAAAGCCTGACGCAGCGACGCCGCGTGAGTGATGAAGGCCTTCGGGTTGTAAAGCTCTGTGGGGAGAGACGAATAAGGCATGGCTAACATCCATGTCGATGACGGTATCTCCTTAGCAAGCACCGGCTAACTCTGTGCCAGCAGCCGCGGTAAGACAGAGGGTGCAAACGTTGTTCGGAATTACTGGGCGTAAAGCGTGTGTAGGCGGCCGCGCAAGTCGGATGTGAAAGCCCCGGGCTCAACCCGGGAAGTGCACCCGATACTGCGTGGCTTGAGTACCGGAGAGGTTGGTGGAATTCTCGGTGTAGAGGTGAAATTCGTAGATATCGAGAGGAACACCGGTGGCGAAGGCGGCCAACTGGACGAGTACTGACGCTGAGACACGAAAGCGTGGGGAGCAAACAGGATTAGATACCCTGGTAGTCCACGCCGTAAACGATGGGTGCTAGGTGTCACGGGCTTTGACTCCTGTGGTGCCGTAGCCAACGCATTAAGCACCCCGCCTGGGAAGTACGGCCGCAAGGCTAAAACTCAAAGGAATTGACGGGGGCCCGCACAAGCGGTGGAGCATGTGGTTTAATTCGACGCAACGCGAAGAACCTTACCTGGGCTAGAAAA
>JBOGNJ010000139.1:0-1270 GCA_050746905.1 Candidatus Acidiferrales bacterium | reverse complement strand
TGGGCGTGCCCGCGGACGGGATTCTAAACGTCGATACCTTGGGGTAGGTGCCATATTCGGGGTAAGGAATCTGGGTGATCGGTTCGCGAAACCCGCCGCCGAGATTATTGATCATCGAGAATTCGCGCACGGGCCGCGTGTCGAACTGAAAATAGGCGATGCTGCGGCCGTCGGCGCTCCAGCGAAAGCCGTCGCGCACGTCGAATTCCTCTTCGTATACCCAGTCGGAGGTGCCGTTAATTGTGGTGTCGGAACCGTCGGTGGTCAGAGCCTTGATTTTGCCCGAAGAAATCTCCTCGACGTAAATATTGTTCGTCCGCACGTAAGCGACCTGGTCGCCAGAGGGAGAAAACTTCGCGAACATCAATGATGCCGGCGCCGCATCGCCGCCGATTTTGTGCAGACGCTTCGCGTCGCGCGCAAGAACCCAATAATCGCCACGAGTGTTCTGCCGCCAGACGCGCGCAGCATTTGTGTAAATGAGGAGCTTCTTTCGATCCCCTGACCATTCGAAATCCTCGACGCGCAGCGGTTCTTTCGTCCCGTCAGGAATTAACTCGGCGGATGAAAAAAGCACGCTTCGCGCGCCTGTCGCTGAATCGTAACGCGCCAGCTCTTGCATCTCGCGATTGCCTGGCGCGGACTCGAGCACCGTGTACGACTTGCCGTCTTCATCCCAGCGCGCGGGGCCGAAACGCTTTCCGCGGAATTCCCGGGAGAAGATGCGCTCGATCCATTCGTTCAAACTGCCGGCTGGCGAGGCTGCAGCGCGCGATCGCGATTGTGAATCCGGCGCTACTGGCCCAAGGGATTCGGCGTCCAAATCTCGCAGAGGGGCAAAACCGCCGGCGAGCGCCGCCCCCGCCCCCGCAAACGTGGTCGCTCTGAGGAACAGCCGCCGCGAAATCTGCGAATCTTTTCTCATCCTTAGACTCCCTTGGATTGGTTTGAATTCACGCCGCGTTTTCGTCCGCCATCTATCGACGGCCCCGCATTGTGTCGCGTTGCGTGGAATTCGTCACGGAATTTATGTGCTCGCTCGCCGGCGCCGTTAGCGCGCACCCTCATCCAGGCACGCGGCAGTCGCGAAGATGGTTGAAAACTGGCAATTGACAGAGTCGAGGGGCGCGGCGATAATGATTCGTACGCAGCCTACCTGGGAGGAAAAACGGGAGCCTTGGTGACGCGCCCGAAGTATGTGTTCGTAACGGGTGGCGTGGTTTCCTCTCTCGGCAAAGGCGTTGCGGCGGCCTCGATCGGCTGCCTGCTG
>JBOGNJ010000138.1:0-13809 GCA_050746905.1 Candidatus Acidiferrales bacterium | reverse complement strand
TCAGCGTTGGTGATTTGGCGAAAATCAGAGCGTGCTCGATGACGTTTTTCAATTCGCGAACGTTGCCGGGCCACGCATACGATTCGAGCGCCGCGATTGCCGTGGGATCCATCGTGGCGCCGGCGTGTCCGTGGACAGGCGCGAGGCGCGCGAGAAAATGTTCGGCGAGAGGGCGAATGTCGGCGGGACGTTCGCGCAGAGGCGGAACGACAATGACGACGACGTTGAGGCGGAAAAATAAATCTTCGCGGAAATAACCGTCGCGGACGGCGCGTTGGAGATCGGCGTTTGTGAGAGCGACCAGGCGCGAATCCATGTCGAGCGTTTCCGTCCCGCCGAGGCGCTCGAATTTGCGCTCTTCGAGGACGCGCAAAAGTTTGGATTGAATATTCTGCGAGAGGGCGGCGACCTCGTCGAGCACGATTGTGCCGTCGCGGGCCATTTCCAGGCGGCCGGGCTTGCGCGCTTCGGCTCCGGTGAACGCGCCCCGCTCGTGGCCGAAGAGTTCGGATTCGACAAGTTCCGAGGGAAGGCTGGCGCAATCGATTTTGAGGAATGCGGCGTTGCGGCGCGGGCTCTGCTCATGAATCCAGCGCGCGAGATGGTCTTTCCCCGTGCCGCTTTCTCCGGTGATGAGGACGGTTGTGGAAGTGCCCGCGACTTTACCGGCAATTTCGAGCATGCGGCCGGACGCGGGATCTGCCGCGATCCATTCGAGGCGCGCGGCGGTCGTCATGAAGCCGCGCCGGAGACTTGCGGGGGGCCGGGCTCGGGAGCGTCGAAGCGTTTCGCGGAGCGCCACAAACGTTCGATGTCGTAAAAGAGACGCATCTTTTCGGTGAAGATGTGGACGATGAAGCTACCGTAATCGAGAAGAAGCCATTCAGTGCCGGCGCGGCCTTCGCGGCGCGGGAAGCGCACGCCATGGGTGTGGAGACGGCCTTCGATTTCGTCGCCGATGGCGTCGATTTGGCGCACGCTCTTCGCCGAGCAAATTACGAAATGCTCGGCGAACGCGCCAGGACCCGCAAGCGAGAGCACAGTCACGGCAGTGGCTTTCTTGTCTTGGGCCGCCTCGACGGCCCAGCGAATCGTGTTGGGTAACGAGTCCAGGTTCACCGGTACAAGGCCTGCTTAAGAATGTAATCTTCCACCCCCGCCGGCACAAGGGCGTGAATGGAAGCGCCGCGTTTGCAGCGACGGCGGATTTCGGTGGAGGAAACTTCGCTCGACACGGCCGTCAGCAAATGAACCGTGGACTTGCGCAGGGCGATGGCATTTGATTCGCGCGCGGGCTTGCGTGCGAGCAATTTTGCAGGGAGCACCTGGCGCAGCGCGTCGAGGTGGAAGCCCGGCCGGCTGGCGATGATGAAATCGCTGGACTCGAGCAGGGACTGGGAACTTTTCCAGATGTTGATTTCGAGAAATGAGTCAGCGCCCATGATGAAATAGACGCGGTCGCGCGGATGTTGGCGGCGGAAGCGGCGCACGGTGTCGATGGAGTAGAAAGCTTCAGCTCCGCCCGATTCGGGAGGGGCTTCGGCGAGCGAGGGAATAAATTTCGGGCGCGCTGCGGCGGCGAGCGTCACCATGGCGTAGCGGTGGGCGAACGGGGCAAGTTCAGCGCGCTTTTTGTGCGGCGGCCGCGACGAGGGCACAAAATAAATTGCGTCGAGACGGAAACGCCGGGCCGCTGCGTCGGCGACCGCCAAGTGGCCGGAATGAATCGGGTCGAACGTGCCTCCGAAAATGGCAATCGAGCAGGATTGTGGCGATTTTTGCGACGCGGCCGCTTTCAACGCTTCTCCGGCTGCGGCGAGACGATTGCAGGTACAGGTGCAGATGCGGATTCGACGTGAGGAGCGCCTAACTCAACGACAGGACGGTCATCTGCGCGGGGCTGCTGCGGCTTCGGCAGGCGATCGAGCGCGTCGGCCATCGCGCGGACGAGGGGCTGAATACCTTCGCCCGTGGCGGAGGAAATCGCGAAGAAGGGCAGGCCTTTCCGGGCCGCGAATTCGCGGAGGCGGTCGAGGCGCTCGTGATTGGACGTGGCGTCGAGTTTGGTGGCAACGACAAATTCGGGCTTTTTTGTGAGAGTTTCGCTGAAGGCGCGCAATTCGCCCTGGATGATTTCGAAATCGCGGACGGGGTCGCGGTCGGTCGCGTCACTGGTGTCAACCAGATGCGCAATCAGGCGCGTGCGTTCGATGTGACGAAGGAAGCGAATGCCGAGGCCCGCGCCATCGTGCGCGCCTTCGATCAGGCCGGGTAAATCGGCGACGACGAAAGTGCGGCCGGAGCCGGAGGTCGCGTCGGGATCAGCGGAGACGACGCCGAGATGCGGTTCGAGAGTGGTGAATGGATAGTCGGCGATTTTCGGTTTCGCCGCGGATATGCGCGAGATGAGCGTGGACTTTCCGGCGTTCGGAAAACCGACAAGGCCAACGTCGGCGAGCAAACGGAGCTCGAGGCGCAAGCGGCGCTCCTCGCCCGGCTCGCCGTCATCGTGTTCGCGCGGGGCCTGATGCCAGGGACGGACGAAATGGGAATTCCCGCGTCCGCCGCGACCGCCGCGCGCGGCGCGAAACCGCTGACCGGAAGCGGTGAAGTCGTAAAGCTGCGCGCCGCTGGCTTCGTCAAAAACGATGGTGCCGACAGGGACGTGGAGAAGTAAATCTTCGGCGGATTTGCCGTGACAGTTCGAGCCTTCGCCGTGACCGCCGCGTCCAGCCTTGAATTCGCGATTGTAGCGATAGCGCAGGAGCGTGTTGTCGTTTTCAGTGGCTTCGATAATGACGTTGCCGCCGTTGCCGCCGTCGCCTCCGGCGGGGCCGCCGCGCGGAACATATTTTTCTCGGCGAAAGGCGACACAGCCATCGCCGCCGTCGCCGGCCTTTACGTAAATTTTCGCTTCGTCAACAAACACGGGCGCGCCTTTTGGTTATTTTAATTGTCAGAGAAAGAATACGCCAGCGCGCAGCGGAAAGACAAAGAGAACAGTATGCGCGAGCGCGAGTTGAAGAAAAAAAAGCGCCCGGCGGCTCGAATTTACGCTTCGGCGGGGACTGCTTCTTTTTCGGAAGAGGCGGCTTCGGCCTCTTTCTGCGGGAGGACGCTGATGAAGCGGCCTTTTCCGCCTTTGTCCTCGAAGAGAACGATACCTGTGACACGCGCGAAGAGCGTGTCGTCTTTGCCGCGGCTGACGTTTCTGCCGGGCTTAAACGGAGTGCCGCGCTGGCGCACGAGGATGCTGCCGCCGGTGACGAGCTGTCCCGCGAAGCGCTTGACGCCGAGGCGCTGACCGTGGGAGTCGCGTCCGTTGACTGATGAACCGCCGCCTTTTTTGTGCGCCATGCTCGCCCGCTCCTGAAATGGACCTATTCCATCTTGATGTCGCTGACTTCGACGGCCGTGTAGGCCTGCCGGTGTCCGCGCGTAATCTTGTACTGGCCGCCTGTTTTGTACTTCATGACCAGGTGCTTTGCGCCGCGGCCCTGCTCGACGATCTTTCCTGTGACTTTGGCCTTGGAGGTATCGGAGCCGTGGACGAGCTTCTTATCGTCGTTGTGGACGGCGAGCACTTCGTCGAAAGTGATTTTGCCGCCGACCTTGCCTTCGAGCTTCTCGACGCGGATGGTCTCACCCGGAGCGACGCGGTACTGTTTCCCTCCACTGCGAATCACGGCGTACATACAGACAGCCTCCTGAGGCATGTGCGAATTGATGATTATACGGGGCGGGCGTAGGTACGTCAACGCAAACTGCTGCCAGGTGCTGTCCTAATCTCGACTCAGTCGTCCGGCGAGGCGGTAGAGCATGAATAACCCCTAATTACTTCATCTCTCCGGGTTTGCAGAAGAAATAGTCGGTGACATAACCAATTGGCTTGACATGGTTATGACGTGGTGTTATACTCCGGCCGTGAAAGTCACAGAGCACCCAATCGAGCGGCAGATGCGCCAACGCTTGCACCACGAGGTAAGGCGAGCTAAAGAAATCAAGGAGCGCATGGAAAATCTGGCGAACGCCTATAACGAGTTCTTGGATTTGCGAGCGGAATTTGAGGAACGCAAGGCACGGACGGGCGTGTTATACGGGCTGATTGGTGATGACATACATGCGTCCAGCTCTGACTGGGTTGAACATGGCGCTCGCATTGTGGCGGGTGGCTCGGATAAGACTCTTCGAGAGCGATTACCTCTCTGGGAAGCGATGAAGGAATATCTCCAATACGTCACTGAGGCACGAATCGGAGAGATGGAAGAGTTTTTCTCACACATCGGATACGAAGAAGGGAACCGTCAAGCGATTGAGTCGGCGCTGAAGCGGCATCCCAAGGAGTTTAGTGTGCGGAAGAAGAAGCGAGAGAAGTATATCGCCCTAAAGTAAATGAGCCTGTCGCTGCACTAACAGCGGACAGGCTCCAAAGCTGGTCGCCCCTTGCGAGGAAGCAACCGCCATTACTGTTTATACGCTCGTCCGCCGCCATTCGCAAGGGGCCAGTTGGCCCCACGGGTATTAGGCACGAAAAATCTTGCGAATGGAGACAGGACGATGAACACATTGAGCACGGAACAAAAAGTAGCGGTACTAAACGCGATGGCGGAAGGGAACAGCGTCCGCTCCACGGAACGCATGACTGGGACCCGCCGGGACACGATCATGCGGCTGGTGGCCCGGAAGTATGGCCCCTAGAAGCCTTGCTTGCATAGCGAGGCGACCGAACAAAACGTGAAGGAAAATGGCTTCTTCTGGGGATACTTTCGAGGATGCTTTCGAGAGGTTGGAAAGGTGGAAGAATTCGCATACGCCTTTGAAGCTAACCATTGTTACAAAGGGCGGAATGCCAGAGATACTCAGAGGACAAATATTGGCAACGGATGTGGAGTCCGGATTGGTCAGCTTTTTCGTTAGTAGGGAGCGCTCACTCCCCCGACTTGACTTGGCCGGAGCTTCCTTCCGTATAGGCAAACGAAGAATAGAAGCAGAGCGCGGTGGAGACTTCTTGATGTTTGAGGAAGTTGCATCCATAAAACGACGGATGTCTTGAAGACAAAGGGCAGGCGTAGGATGCCACGTGAGTCAATACTCTAAGGAGAGACACAATGAAAATTCTGCGCGTATGCGTTATTTTCCTGACAGGGTTTGTGGCTGGTGTCGTGCTGCTCCATCCCAAAGCAGTGATCGCTCAGCCTGCCGTGATCCACATAGAAGCCGTGCCGATGACGGGGTCGAACTCGGGGATAGCAACGGCTCGCGGGGACATTCTAGGGTTCTCCTGTGTTCCCGACACCACGAACCAGAGCGGCACTCCTGGGGACGGCATCTGCTACATCGCCAGCCGCTAGATGCAATCCACCCGCCAAACCATACACCAGCAGAAAATTTAGTATGTCGAATTAGGACAGCGCCTGCTGCCAGGTAGCGCCTTAATTTGGAAATTAGGAACACTACCTCATTTGGGGTGTTTTGGGGGTGTGGAGGTCCCGTGAGAGCATGAGCTTCAGCGTGACTTTGTCGGAGGCGCTGGTCAAGCCGAAGCCGATGCCGGCTTGATATCCGCAAATTTGGCGGCGTGATCGAAGACGCCCCAAAGCTCATGCGACTCTTGGTCGGTGGGCAAGAAGTCCTTCAAAGGGCCGGCGTCGGAGTACTCCTCGACGGCCATGGCCCATTTGGGAGAGAGAGCGGGGATGATTATGTCAACGCGCAGACGCAAAAGAAGTCGCTTTTTGCAAGGACGCGGCTATGCCGGCTTCGGCGAGCGGAGCCATGATTTCGTATCCCGCTTTGTTCGGGTGAACGCCATCGCGAGTTAGCTCCGGCTTGAGGCCACCTTCGCTGGTGGCCATGCTGGAATAGTAGTTCACGTAAACGCAGTTATTTCTGGCGGCGTAATCTTTGAGCCATGCGTTGAGGGCTCTGATCTTAGGCGCAGGCTCGAGGCCCCGATGCCACGGAAAATCGCTTGCGGGCAGCACAGAGCACAGTACAAGACGAATCCGATTCGCCCGGGCGAGATCGCTGATGGATTCGATATTGTCTTCAATGGCTTGTAAAGTGGTTTTGCCCGTGTTCTCGGCAATGTCATTTGTACCCGCCAGCAAGACGACGACTTTCGGCTGTAAATCGATGACGTCCTGACGAAAACGCACCAGCATCTGCGGGGTGGTTTGCCCGGAGATGCCACGGTTGATGTACGGCTTGCCGGGAAAGAACTCGGGACGAGCCGGAGACGGTGCAGAACCCTGCTGCCCCCAGCCCTCCGTGATGGAATCTCCCATGAACACAACACGCGCTTCGCCCGGCGCCGGCGGAGCCAACTCTTTATCGGCATCACGGTATCTTGCAAGAAAGGCCCAGTCGTTGAGGGCGCGCTCGAGTTGCGACATTGGGCGCGGAGTCAACTGTTGCGCGTACGGGGCCAGTGCGGCCGGCTTTTGATTTTGAGCAGGAGCTGCAGTCGCCGTCGATTGTGAAAAAGTCAACTGAGCACACAGGAAAACCGCCATGAGCAGCCAACAGCCGCAAAACGGGCGCGAAAACCTACTTTTTCCACTCATTGAATTGTCTCTCTCTTTCGTTGGGCCGATCATCAAGGTATCGCCTCGTCCGGCCGCGCTAGGCGACGAGACGATTGGCATTGGAGTGATGCGTCGCGGTTTTCTCGCTCTAATGCAGCTTCTCGATCTGCTGTTGCACCTGGCTGCGAAATTCCAAGGGATGCGCGACTTTCTGAAATGGTTCGGGAGTGCCGCCCGTGCCGATCACCACGATGGTTCCGTAACCAAGCATCCTGCCGAACGCCGTCTCGTTTACTTCGATGCTCTCGACTTTGCTCAACATCATTTCGATTGTCTTGCGACTGGCCAATCCCGTCTTGACCACCACGCGACGGTTCGTCACCGCCATTTCCGTCGCGTTTCGCCGCACCATCCCCACCAGAATTACCACGCCCCCGCAAACGAGCAACGCAACGCCGCCCCATTCCATCAGGTGTGCATTTCCGCTCTCAATTCCCTTCTGGGTGAGGGCGTAATAAAGCAAAATCAGACCCGGCAGCGCGAGCAGCAAGCTCCCCACGATTAAGTGCCCAAGCATCACGATCCAATGGAGCCGCGTCTGGTAGATTACCGTTTCGCCGGGAACCAAATTTCTTTCTACGTAGCTCATCTGCGCATTCCCCCAATCGCTCAGTCACCGATAAGGTCAGGACGTCTGGTTCGGGATTCAGCGGTAGGCGATGACGAGGCGGTCGAGTCCAATTTCAGGTGGAGCGAGTTCAACGCGAGCGAAGCCCGCATTTTTCGAAATGCTCTCGAGATCCGCCAAAGTGTAAGCGTCGCCCGCGGGAGTGGTAGCGAGCATCATCATGCTGAACGCAGCCGCGGTGGGCGGCGAAACGCGATCCGGATTCGGAACGAGTTCGGCAACGGCCGCGCGGCCGCCCGGCTTGAGCGCGGCATGAACTTTGCGCATAAACGCGGTGCAGGTGGGCGGATCGAAATGGTGCAGGAAATTGGTGATCAACACGAGATCGTAGCCGCCGCCAAAATCGGTGTCGAAGGCGCTGCCGGGAAGCAGGTGGTAACGATCGGCAACTCCCATGGCCTGGGCATTTGCTTTGGCCACTTCCAGCACACTTTCCCAATCGGATGCATGGATGTGCGCGGCGGGATTCTTTTTTGCCACGGAGATGCCGAAGATGCCGTGACCGGCGGCGACATCGAGGACTTTGTGAGCCTCGCCACCTTTGAGAAGTTCGGCAGCCATGATTTCAGCGGGCATATACATCAGCGGCATCATGGCCTTCGCAAACTCCACCCAGTCGGGATTCTCCGCCTCCAGCGTTCCTTCGCCCAGCGCTGTGCCTCCCCGGCGGACGGCCTCGGTGAGCCGCGCATGAGCTTCGCGCACACGCGGGATAAGCAGAAACCCGATCGCGCCGCCGATATAGGCGGGCGAATGGTGATTGAGGAATAAAGCTGAATCCGGCGCGAGAGCGTACTGCGCTCCTTCTTTGGTCAAGAAGCCGTGCGTGGTCAGGAAATCGCACAGAATGCGAACGCCGCGCTCGGCAGCCTTGCAGCGGCTCGCAATCGTTGCGGCGGTGCCGTTGCCTTCGGCAATCGCGGTGAAGATTTCGAGTTCTATGGCGGCCTTTATCGCCTCGGTCTGCTCATAGGCGTTGACGGCGTTGAAGAAACGCTCCGGAGTGGGCTGTTGAGGCTGGGGTGTGGCGCTCATTGATTTCCTCCTTCGGATGGGGATTGCGCATTCTAAATCAATTATCGCTTCCCGGACATCCTGAAGTTTATTGGCCTCGCCGCGCGATGGGTTTTCGGTGACGACGTTCAACGTTTGGCGGGGGTGTGCAGGTCGCGGGAGAGGATCAACTTCAGCGTGACCTTGTCCGAGGCGCTGGTCAAGCCGAAGCCGATGCCGGCTTCGATATTTGCGAATTTGGCGGCGTGATCGAAGACGCCCCACAGCTCATGCGACTCTTCGTCGGTTGGCAAGAAGTCCTTCAGGGGGCCGGCGTCGGAATACTCCTCGACCGCCACGGCCCATTTCGGCGAGAGATTGTAAGCGACGCGCGCGCACGGGGCGAAGTCGAGATTCTTGAAGCCGCCGAGATAGGAATTATCGAGAATCGGATTGACGATGATGTCCCAGGGATGCAGGTGCAGGCCGAAGATGGGGCGAATCTCCGATGTGAAGCGGCGGGGATCCCAGTGCCCGGCGTTGTAACTGAATTCGAAATTCACGGCGTAAATGAACATGTGATCGTCCGCATGCGGTTCGACGAAGAGCAGGCGGAGCTTGCCGCCGTTGATCGCAGGGCTGCGACCCTTGGAGTAAAGCGTATAAAGCGGGAGATAAAGGCCGGCTTCGAGCCAGTCGGTGACGCCGTAGGCCCATTCCGCCGCGCCGTTCCAGGATTTGTCGGCGATGAGGCCGCCGGGAAAGGCGGGAGTCTTCTGGCCGTCAGGCGTGAAATTGTTGTGCACGGTGAGATTGATCACGCCCGGCGCGGCGATGGCGCCGTCGTAGACCTGGATTTCGTCGGTCTGGGCAAAGGCCAAGGCTGGCAATGCAAACAGAGCAACGGCTACGGCGAGGCACATCAAGGACGCGCGCAGAAATTGTCCGGGTTGAGAGGGCTTAAGTGTGAATCGTGACAACGATTCTCCGCGAAAATTTCTTCAGTGAATACACGGCTATCCTAAGCTAAGACGCAGCGAGTGGCGAAGCGTTGCATAAGTTTTCCGCGGGTTTTCACAACAAGAAACAGATTCCTCGTCGCGTTTGCTCCCTGCCTGCGGCAGGCAGGCTCGGAATGACAGGTTGAGGGACGTTTCGGCCAGATTGCCGAGGTCAGGATGCGGACGAGAAAAACGAAGCGGTCAGGCAAGCCGTTTCCTAGGGCAGTGAGAAACTGAGGGGTGTTCGGAAGAGCGCCAAGTCACAAAAAAACGGTCAGGCATGGGGGTGGGATTTGTCGTAGATGGCCATGAGCTGATCGATGGTGACACTGGTGTAGCGCTGGGTGGTGGAAAGCGAGGAATGGCCGAGCAATTCCTGAATCGAGCGGAGGTCAGCTCCATCCGCGAGCAAGTGAGTGGCGAAGGCGTGGCGCAGCGAATGAGGATGCAAGTCCCAATTATTGGCCAGCAGGCGCGCGTATTTTTTCACGATGTTCAAGATGGTGCGCGTCGTCAGGCGCCCTCCCTTTAGATTCAAGAACACGGCGTCCACTGCCCCGGCGGATTGCGTGCGGTGCAGAATTTCGTCGCGCACCGGCCAATATTTCTCGAGCGCCGCGCGCGCTTTTGCTCCGTAGGGAACGATGCGCTCTTTGCGCCGCTTGCCGAGCACGCGCAGCATTTGTTCGCTGGAATTGATGCTGGTCATGTCGAGCCCAGTGAGCTCACTGACCCGCAAGCCGGAGGCATAGAGCAGCTCGAGAATGGCGCGATCTCGGATTAAAACGAGCTTCGAATCGGCGCTGAACGGCCGCTTATTGGAGGTTTTGGAGCGCGCCTCCTGAGCTCGCGCGGGCGTTATTTGATCGAGCAGACGGTTCATTTGCTCCGCGGTCATCACGTTCGGGAGGCGCTTAGGCAGCTTGGGACACGCCACCAGGCGGGCAGGATTCTGCTCGGTGAGGCGTTCACGAACGCAGAAGCGGAAAAATGAGCGCAGCGCCGCCAGTTTCCGGGCAATGGACGACTTTTGCAGTTGGCGATCGTAAAGATGGCTGATGAATTCGCGTATCACAAGATAGTCCACGGAAGTGAGGGCCAGGGGCGCTTCGCCGGGAGGAGTGACGTAAGCGACGAACTGCACCAGGTCCGTTTTGTAGTTTTCGATGGTTTGTGGCGACGCGTTGCGGACATAGCGGAGGTAATGCAGAAACTTCCCGGCGGCCGCCTCGATCGTGCTCGCAATAATATTTGTGGCGGGCGGCGGAGATGCGGCGCGGGCGCGCCTGAAAGCCGGCAGGCGGTTTCGTTGCTCGGACATCAGGATTTCACGGGCACGGCGGCCGCTTCCACGGGCTGCGGAGCCTGAGTTTCGGCTTCCGGCACTTCCCAGTCGCAGCCTTCCTTCGCGCACGCGCGGAATGCGCCATGCTTGGAACGTTTCAGCACGATGAATGGCGCCCCGCATTTCGGACACGGCTCGGGAATCGGCTCGTGGGGCGACGTGTAATCACAATCGGGGTAGCGGCTGCAACCGTAGAAAATTCTGCCGCGCCCGCGTCCCTTGGCTGTGCCGCGGCGGACGAATTCGCCTTCGCCGCATTTGGGGCATTTGATACCGAGCGTGATGGGCCGCGTGTACTTGCACTTCGGATATTTCGAGCAGCCGATGAATTCGCCGAAGCGGCCGTGGCGCTTTAGAAGTTGTTCGCCGCACGTGGGGCATTTCTCGTCGAGCGGCTCGTCGGGAAGGCGCGCTTTCCTGGTTCCGGCGGCAAGGCGGCGCGTGGTTTTGCAATCCGGATATCCCGAGCAAGCGAGGAATGCGCCAAAACGGCCGCGCTTCATCACCATTTCGCGGCCGCAGTTGTGGCAATACTCGACTGTATTGTCGCCTTCGACTTCCTCGCTGCCGGTATCGGAGATGTCGCGAATGTAATCGCAATCGGGATAGCGCTCGCAGCCGAGGAAGAATCCGTGGCGGCTGATGCGTTCGAGAAGCATGCCCTTTTCGCACTTGGGGCACTTCTCGTCGGTGGGGATTCCGGCCTTGTAGGATTCCATTTCTCCTTCGGCCTTCTCCAAATCGTCCTCGAAGTGTTTCCAGAATCCTTTCACGGATTTTCGCCAGGCGAGCTTGCCTTCCTCGATTTCGTCTAGTTCGTCTTCCAGGCGCGCGGTGAAGCCGACATCGAAAATATCCTCGAAGCTCTTGACGAGCAGGTCGCTGACTTTTTCGCCGAGCAGCGTGGGCGTGAAGCGGCCCTGCTCTTTGTTGACGTATTCGCGCTCGACAATCGTGGAAATAATGGACGCGTAGGTGGACGGGCGGCCGATGCCCTTGTCTTCGAGCTCTTTCACGAGTGTCGCTTCCGTGTAGCGTGGAGGCGGTTCGGTGAAATGCTGGTCAGGACGGATTTTTTCGAGGCGCAGGCGCTCGCCTTCGCTGACGCGCGGGAGCGTGCGGCCTTCGGCGTCGGCATCTTCTTCGGCGGCGGGCGCCGCGCCAGGGACCTGATCGGCGGCTTCGCCTTTGTCTTCGTCGTCGCGCGAGGCAGAGTAGGCCGCGAGGTAACCATCGAATTTCATCACCGAGCCGCTGGCGCGGAAAGTGTAATCGGCGGCGGAGATGTCTATGGTGGTCTGGTCAAACACGGCCGGAACCATCTGCGAGGCGACGAATCGCTGCCAGATGAGCTGGTAGAGCTTGAACATGTCTTCGTCGAGATAGCGCTTCACTTCATCGGGCGAGCGCGCAACGTCAGTGGGACGAATGGCTTCGTGCGCTTCCTGCGCCTGCTTCTTCGAGCGGAAGAAATTCGGTTTCTCGGGGACGTAACCCGGGCCATAGTTCGAGCCGACGAAATCACGCACCTGCGCGATGGCGTCGCTCGAGACGTTGACGGAATCCGTGCGCATATATGTGATCAGAGCCACGGAGCCTTCGTCGCCCAGCTCGACACCTTCATAAAGGCGCTGCGCGAGCATCATGGTGCGCTTGGCGGAAAATCGGAGGCGATTGTATCCGGCCTGTTGGAGCTTGGAAGTGGTGAACGGCGGCGGGGCCCAGCGGCGTTTCTCTTTTTGAGCGACGCTCGCGACTTGCCACGCGGCATTTTCGACGGCGCTGACGATTTCCTGCGCCTTCTCGGCATTGGGGACTTCGATTTCTTCGCCCTTGTAACGCCAGAGTTTCGCTTCGAAGGCAGGAGGCTCCCCCGCGGCGACCATCGCGTGGATGGTCCAGTATTCCTTAGGAGTGAAGGCGCGAATGTCGCGTTCGCGATCGACGATGAGCCGCAGCGCGACTGTTTGCACGCGGCCGGCCGAGAGGCCGCGGCGCACTTTGTCCCACAGGAGCGGCGAAATTTTGTAACCGACGAGGCGGTCAAGAACGCGGCGCGCCTGCTGCGCGTCGACGAGATTCGTGTCCAGCGCGCCGGCATGTTCGAAAGCGGCCTTGATGGCCTTGGGCGTGATTTCGTGAAACATCACGCGGAAGATCTTCTTGCGGTCGACTTTGCTCTTCTTTACTTTCTTTTTTGGCGCGCCGTTCTTGGCGGCCTTAGCGCTTTTGTCGCCGTTTTTCTCCGCGCCCTTCGCGCCGTCTTTTTCCTCGGGTTCGACGGCGATTTGCGTTCCGGTCAAAAAGTGGACGAGATGTGCTCCGATGGCTTCACCTTCGCGGTCCGGGTCGGTGGCGACGTAGATGGCGTCCGCGTCAGCGCCGAGCTTCTTCAACTCGTTCAAGATTTTCGATTTCCCGGGAATCACGGTATACGTCGGCTCGAAATCGTCCTTGATGTCTACGCCGAGCTCTTTCTTCGGCAGATCCATCACGTGGCCGTAGGAGGCGCGGACAGTGTAATTGCGCCCAAGATACTTGTTGATCGTCTTGGCCTTGGCCGGCGATTCGACGATGACCAGCGAACGTCCCATAATTCTTCGAGATTCCTTTCCCTCTGGTACCGTTACAACAATACTTTCAAGAATTGCTTTCCCGGCAGTTGCTGCACCAGGCCCTTCATTTCCAACTCGAAGAGCGACGATAGAACTTCTGAAGAGCTCAGCCCCGAATGCTCGACTAAATCGTCGACGTGCCGGGCGCTATCGACTTCGAGCATAGCGTAGAGCGTCTTCCCGGCGGGGCCCAAACTTTGCTCCACCAGCGATGCGCGCGCGGCGCCATCCGTTGTCTCGACGGGCAGAAGCTCGGCGCGGATGGGCGTCGGCAACTCCTCGATCACGTCTTCCCAGCTTGCCACGAGCTTCGCGCCCTGCTTGATCAACTGATTCGGGCCGAAGGCGACGGGCTGCGTCACGTTCCCCGGCACGGCGAAGACTTCGCGGCTGGATTCCATCGCGAGCCGCGCCGTGATCAGCGATCCAGAATACTGCGCTCCCTCGACCACCACAACTCCGCGCGCCATCCCCGCAATCAGCCGGTTGCGGATGGGGAAGTTCTGAGGAGCGGGAAACGCCCCCATGGGAAACTCAGATATAATCGCCCCTCGCTGCTCAATTTCCGCAAAAATCTTTCGGTTCTCCTTCGGATAGATAACATCGATACCGCAGCCGAGAATGCCTATGGTGCTTCCCT
>JBOGNJ010000137.1:0-14104 GCA_050746905.1 Candidatus Acidiferrales bacterium | reverse complement strand
GTCGTGTCGTTGATTCCCTGGAGGATCAAGATGGGCGTGTGGGCGTGCTTCAGGTACATGAAAGGCGAATGGTTGATAAAACCCTCGGATTTCTCATAGGGAAGGCCCCAAAACCATTTGTCGTAGGAAGGGCCGCGTTCTGTGCTGAATTCGGCGATGAGGTCGACCATGCCCGCGCCGGAGACGGCGGCCTTGAAGCGATTCGTCTGCGTAATGGCCCATTCGGACATGTAGCCGCCGTACGACCAGCCGCCGATGCCAAGACGATTCGGGTCGGCGATGCCCTGCTTGACGAGGTAATCGACGCCGGCCATGACGTCCTTGAAATCAGCTCCGCCCCAATCGGCCCGATTCATCTCTACGAATTTCTCGCCGTAGCCGGTTGAGCCACGGATGTTGAAATAAGCGACCGCGAAGCCATGCGCGGCGAGGAGCTGGCCCCAGGAATCGATGTTGTCTGACCACGCGCCCGTGGGACCTCCGTGGACGAGAATGACAGTCGGGACGGCGCCCGTGCCGGAATAATCGAGAGGCTTCAGAAGCTCGCCTTCGATTTCAAGGCCGTCGAAGCTGCGGTAATGAAAAAAGCTGGGCTTCGAGAGGGTTACGGAGTCCCAGCTCGAATTCAGATGCGTGACGCGTTCGGCTGAGCTGTTAGCGGACGCAAGATAAATTTCAGGGGGTGCGGTGGCGGATGCGCCGACGAATGCGATTGTTCCCGACGGGGCGATAGCGAAGGCGTGAGGGTTTGGGCCGATGTTGGCGATGATTTTCGGGGAGCCATCCGCAGCCACCGAATACAACTTTGTGTTGAATCCTACTGCCGAGACGGCCGCCAAACTGCCGTCGCCGCGCCATTCGCTGCCGTTCATCGGGCGGTCAACGCTGCTGCTCGTGAGGTTGCGGCTGGGCTGTGACGGCGGCGCGTCGATCGAGCGAATGTAGATATCGTGAGGTTCAGGGCCGTCGACACGCGCGCCGATGTAGGCGAATTGCTTGCCGTCGGGAGAGACGCGAATACCGCCGAACGGACCCTTGGGTGCAAAGAGAAGAGAAAAATTGCCGTCCGTGACATTGACGGAGAAAATGCGGTTCGTGTCTTCGTCGGATTCGGGATGATCGGTTGCGGAGACGATCAGACCATCTCCGTGAGGTGTCCATTGCGCTTCGTGAACTTCCCAATTTGCGGCCGTGAGCGCGCGCGACTTTTTCGTTCCCATGTCAAAGATCCAGATGCGGCTGTGCTTGTCGTCATGATCGACGACGACGGCGTCGTCTTTATCCTTTTCTTTTTTCTGTTCCGCGGCGGTTGGTTCATCCGGAGCGACGAAGGCAATTTTCTTGCCGTCGGGCGACCATTCGAATGAGCCGATGTTGCGCTTGCCTTCGGTGATGGCGTACGCGTCGCCGCCATTGGATGACATGAGGTAAATTTGGCGGAACTGATCGCGATTGGAGAGGAAGGCGAGGAATTTTCCGTCCGGGGACCACCGAGGCGAGTCGTCAGATTTGCCGGAGAAGGTGTACTGACGGACCTGGCGCGTTGCGACATCCATAATCCAGATGTGGCGCGGATTTTCGGTGTCCTTTGGCGGCTCGTTGACCGTGAAGACGAGGCGAGCGCCGTCGGGCGAGAAGCGCAGGTCGGAGATGCGGCGCAGATTGAGCGCCTGCTCGGGCGTTAGACGTTTGCCAGAGGAATCGGCTGCAGCGCGTGGAGCGCCAAGCACATTTGGCACGACGAAAAACAACATGGCGAGAATTCCGACTGCTGGACGAGCGTTCATGGCTGGCTCCTGAGCGAAGGTGACAATTTATTCGGACCGGAGAAGTTCGTCAACCGGGAAATGGCTGCGAGCCTGGAAGATGCGTTGACTTGCCTATTTGCTGGAACTAGGATGGCGCGCGTTCGCTGGTTTAGGGGGTATTTCATGAACCTGCCTGATGACAAGCGTCGTGGGCGCGCCTTCGCGTTTGCTCTGGCGCTGTATGCGCTGGCGATTTGCCTGGTGGCGCTGCGCGCTTATCCGCCGGTCGCGAAAACTGCCGATGCGCCCGCGGACGAATTCTCGGGAACGCGCGCGAAGAACCTGCTCCGGCAGTTCGTTGGCAACGACGTACCCCATCCGGTGGGCAGCGCCGCGGATGCGAAGGTGCGGGAAGGCATCGTTGCGCAACTAACGAGGCTGGGGTATCAGCCGCGTGTGCAGGATAGCTTCGTCTGCGGAGACTTTGGCCGATGCGCCGATGTGAAGAACGTGGTGGCGCGCTTGGAAGGCCGCGAGCCGGGTCCGGCGGTGATGGTCGCTGCGCATTACGATTCTGTTCCCGCAGGCCCGGGGGCATCCGACGATGGCGCGGGAACGGTGTCGGTGCTGGAAATCGCACGCGCACTCAAGACGTCTCCGCAACTGCGGCATCCGGTGATCTTTCTTCTCGATGAAGGCGAAGAGGCGGGCCTATTTGGCGCGATTGCGTTTGTTCAAGATGACCCGTGGGCCAAAAACGTGCGCGCCGTGGTGAACATGGACAATCGCGGCACTTCGGGGCCGAGCGCGATGTTCGAAACAGGAAGAGCCAACGAATGGCTGATGCGAATGTACGCGAACGCCGTCCGCCGTCCGAATGCGAATTCGCTTTTCTACACGGTTTATAAGAGCCTGCCCAACGACACGGATTTCACGATATTCAAGCGCGCCGGTTATCAGGGATTCAATTTCGCGTTCATCGGCGACGTGGCGCACTATCACACGCCGCTCGACAACGTGGCGAATGCGAGCGCGGCCAGTATTCAGAACGAAGGCGAGAACGGCCTGGACGCGGTTCGCGCGCTGGCGAATTCCGACTTGGATCCCGGCGCGATTTCAGAAGCCGTATACGCGGACATACTCGGCTGGAAAGTGATCTGGTGGCCGACGCGATGGACGATTGGATTTGCAGTACTGGCGCTGGCGCTCCTGTTGCTGGAGATTGCCGTGCTGCTGCGGCGCGGCGAAATGCGAATGAAAGGAATTGCCCTGGGTATCGCGAGCTGGCCGCTGATTTTGATTGGTGCGGCGATTCTCGGCGTTATCCTGCAATTTTGTCTTCGCGCGGCCGGAGCGACCCCGGCGAACTGGGTGGCGCATCCGGCCCCGTTGTTAGTTGCGTTTTGGACGCTCGGATTTGCCGCCGTGGCCATCGTGGCGGCGTTGCTGGGACGCTCCGCTGAATTCTGGGGGCTGTGGAGCGGCATGTGGATTTGGTGGGGAATTGCAGCACTGGTGCTGGGAATCATCGCTCCGGGGGTGAGTTTCTTTTTCGTGATTCCCGCGCTGACGGCCGGAATCTTCGGGCTGGCGGTTTTGTTTGCGGGGCGCGAGAGCCGCAGAGCAAGCGCAATCGCCGCTGTGGTTCCCGCGGTTGTCGCCGCGATCGTTGGCGTGGAGTCCGTGTGGTTTTTGTACATCGCGCTTGGAGATATGTTCTTGGTGGGCATTGCAGTATGCGTGGCGTTGATTGCGATGCCGCTCGCGCCTTTGGCCGGAGCTGTTTCGATGGTCAAACGGTGGAGGGTCTCGGCCTTTGCCTTTGCCGTCGTGATCATTGGCGCGCTGGCTGCGTTGATTGTCCCACCCTTCTCGGCGGCTTCGCCGGAAACGTTGAACCTTCAATATCACCTGGATGCTGATTCCGGTAAGTCGCGGTGGCTTGCTTACCCGCGTTCCGGTCGCTTGCCGCCCAGTTTGCACAGCGCCGCGTCATTCGGCAGAGCGCAAACCTCGGTATATCCCTGGGACACGGAAAAGCCGCTTGCGGCCGATGCGCCTGCGTTAAACCTGCCAGCGCCAACGATGGCTCTTCTGCACGTTTCGTCTTCGGAGGGGAACACAAGCTATGACGTGCAGTTAAAATCGCCGCGCGGCGCGCCACTGATTTTGCTGGGATTCGCTCCGGACGCTGCGCCGGAATCGGTGTCGATTGCCGGACATGCAGTCTCGGCGGTGGGCAGCCGTTTTCTCCGATACACACATGGCTGGCGGATCTACGGCTGCGACGATGCGCCGCCCGAAGGAATTGAAATGAAGTTCACGATTCGCAACGGAAATCCCGTTTCCGCGCTGCTGCTTGACGAGAGTTATGGATTGCCGGAGCAGGGAATGTTCCTGAGCAGCGCGCGGCCAGAAACCGCAACGCAGATTCAGAACGGCGACGCCACGGTGGTGACGCGGCACGTCAGCTTGAAACCCGAATAGCCGATTCCCGCAACAGAATGCGGTAGTTGTTTGCGAGTCACATGAGCCTCAGCTAAAATAGCCTGCTCGTACGGGAAGTTTGTGCTTGCACCGGACACAGTCGGCATCCCGTAAGCGAATCGCACGCCAATTAAGGGTCACACGCGTTAGAACATGGGCGAAATACTGCTCGAAAACACGCTGAGCAACCGCAAAGAAGTCTTCACGACGCTGCATCCTGGCGAAGTACGCATGTACACGTGCGGGCCGACGGTGTACGACTACGCACACATCGGAAATTACCGGACGTTCGTTTTTCAGGATATTTTGCGGCGATTTTTGCGCTCGCGTGGCTTCCATATGAACCACGTGATGAATCTGACCGACGTCGACGACCGGATCATTCAAAACGCCGCCGAAAAAGGAATCAGTATTTTCGATTACACGGCGAAATACATTCAGGCGTTCAAAGAAGACATGGCGGCGTTGAGCTTGGAAACGCCGGAGCATCTGATTCGCGCGACGGACCATATCGACGACATGGTCGCGCTGATCGAAAAGCTCGACGCGAAAGGGATGACCTATCGAAGCGACGGCTCGATTTACTACCGAATCGCGAAATTTCCGGACTACGGCAAACTCTCGAAGGTGGACCTGAGCGGCATCCAAGCGGGCGCGCGCGTGGAAGTGGACCGCTACGAGAAAGCGGATGCGCGCGATTTCGCGCTATGGAAATCGCCGAAACCGGGCGAGCATTTCTGGGACACGCGAATCGGGCCGGGACGTCCGGGCTGGCACATTGAATGCTCCGCGATGGCGATGAAATATTTGGGCGAGACGCTGGACATTCACACGGGCGGCGTGGATTTGATGTTTCCGCATCACGAAAACGAGATTGCGCAGAGCCAGGCGGCGACGGGCCATCCTTTTGTGAAGTACTGGCTGCACGCGGAGCATTTGATTATTGATGGCGAGAAGATGTCGAAGTCGCTCGGCAATTTCTATACGCTACGTGATTTGCTGAAGAACGGGCACAAGCCGTCAACGATTCGTTACATGCTGGCCTCGGTGCCTTACCGACGGCAGCTTAATTTTACGAGCGAGAGCATTCAGCAAGCGGCCAGTTCGGTGGAGCGGTTGCGAAACTTTGTGGCGCGAATTAAGGAAGGGAAGTTTCCACCGGGCGCGAATCCACGGATGGCCGCGCGGGCGCAAAAAGCGGAAGCCGATTTTGAGGCGGGGCTTGCGGACGATTTGAATACGGCGATCGCATTGGCGGCCATATTTGATCTGGTGCGGGACGTGAATACGGCCATCGATCGCGGAGAATTTCATCAGCAGGACGCGCCGGAGGTGCTGGCGGCGATGAATAAATTCGACGCGATTTTCGCCGTGATTGAAGATAACGACGCGGCGAAATTGCGCGCGCTGGGATTTGAATCGGATGACGCGGAGATGAGCGCGGCAGAAATCGATGCGCTGGTCGCCGAGCGGCAGAAGGCGCGCAAGGAGCGCAACTTCAAGCGCGCGGATGAGATCCGCCAAGAACTGGCGGAACGTGGTATTCTTCTGGAAGATACCCGCGACGGCGGGGTCCGCTGGAAAAAGAAGTGACATCGCACCTCGAAAATCCGATCTCCTGGCACAGTGTGCCCTCCCGCCAGAGGCCCAGTCTCTTCGGCGTTGACTAACAATCCTTCCTCCATTTGCACGGCGCTACCGATAAATTTCACGGACGGCGCAAAAATTCCAAATTCGGGAGGAAGAAATGAAGAAAGCTACGGGTTGGAAACTGCCTCGCTTAACAACGCGACTACCGGGGCCGAAGGCAAAGAAGCTGGTTGGAAAAGATACGAAATTTGTTTCGTCGTCGTACACGCGCAGCTATCCGCTCGTGGCACGACGCGGACGCGGAGCGGTAATCGAGGACGTTGACGGCAATCGGTTTCTCGATTTCGCCGCGGGCATTGCCGTGGTCGCGACGGGTCATTGCCATCCCAAAGTCGTCGCCGCGATTCAGAAACAGGCCGCGCAACTGATTCACATGTCCGGCACGGATTTTTACTACGAAAACATGGTCGAGTTGGCGGAGAAATTGGCGTCGATTGCGCCGGGGAAAGATGCCAAGCGCGTTTACTTCGGCAATTCGGGCACGGAAGCGATTGAAGCGGCGATGAAGCTGGCGCGATATCACACCAAGCGGGACAAATTCGTCGCGTTTTATGGATGCTTCCACGGGCGTACGATGGGCTCGCTGTCGCTGACCGCTAGCAAATCCGTTCAGCGCAAAGGATTCGGGCCGCTGCTTGGAGGCGTCGCGCATATTCCGTATCCGAATCCGTATCGCGATCCGGGGCAGAGCGAGGAGTCGTCCACGGAACAGTGTCTGGAATTTCTCGAGGACCAGGTTTTCCACCGGCTGACGGATCCGGCGGATGTGGCGGCGATTTTCGTGGAGCCGATTCAAGGCGAAGGCGGCTACGTGCCCGCGCCGGCAGGGTTTCTGCGAGAGCTGCAGCGAATTTGCCGGAAGCACGGAATTCTCCTTGTCGCCGACGAAGTGCAATGCGGAATGGGGCGAACGGGGAAGTGGTGGGCGTCCGAGCATGCGGGAATCGATCCGGATATTGTTTGCGTCGCGAAGGGAATTGCGTCGGGCATGCCGCTGTGCGCGACGATTGCGCGCGCAAGTATTATGAACTGGCCGCCCGGCGCGCACGCTTCGACATTCGGAGGCAATCCGATTTGCGTGGCTGCGTCGCTCGCGACGATTGACCTGGTCGAGCGCAAATATATGGCGAACGCCTCGCAGATGGGTGAGTTCATCATGGGCCTGCTGTCTGATTGGAGTGAACGTTATCCGATTGTCGGAGATGTTCGCGGCAAAGGCCTGATGATCGGAGTCGAAATCGTGCGCGACCAAAACACAAAAGAGAAGGCGCCCGACTTGCGGAACGAGATCGTCGACAGAGCGTTTTACCAAGGGCTGCTGGTTCTCGGCGCAGGCGAAAATTCAATACGGCTGGCGCCGCCGCTTGTCATCGACGAAGAACAGGCGGAATATGCTGTCCGCACGCTTGGGGAGTGCATTGAGGCGGTGCAGCGGTCGCGTTAGGTTAGCAGAGGGCGTTTAACGGGAGGATGATTGCCTCGTATTTTGGATGTGGGCTGCGGGCAACAGAAATATCCGGGCTCGATAGGTATCGACATGAACCCGGACACCGCGGCTGACGTCCTTTGCAATATGGACCGTGGCCGCTTGCCGTTTCGCGACGATGCCTTCGACGAAGTCCGCGCGATTCATTTGATCGAGCATGTGGAGAACGTCATTGCCACGATGGAGGAATTCCACCGCGTGACGCGGCCGGGCGGCACCGTGTTTTTGGTCACGCCGCACTATACGGATTTCAGTTCGTTCTGCGATCCGACTCACCGGTGGCATCTGAACAGTTTTTCGTTCTGGTATTTTTATCCCGAAGGTCTGCACGGGCAGGCATCGTGGTACTCGCGCGTGCGCATGCGGCAGCGGCGGTTGCGTGTGAGGCTGCTGCAGGTGTGGCGTTACTTGGGATTCGAATTTCTGGTCAACCACTCGCTACGTTTCCGGCGATTTTGGGAATTCTATTTGTGTTACGTGGTCCGGGGAAAAGTGATGGAATTCGAATTGGAGGTTATAAAATAGGTGCCGCTGCTTTCGCGAGCGATTTTTGGATGTGTGCGGCTGGCGGCGCGTCATGGGCTGGCTGAATCACGCGACGAAGAGTCGTTGAAAGACGCGGCGCGGCGCACTGGAATTCATGGCGAAACATATGCGTACTGGTATTTGCGAAGGCACGGATACGTTTTCGTGGCGCGGAATTACCGAATTCCGGACGACAAGGGTGAAATCGATTTGGTGGGTTACGATGGTTCGGTGCTGGCTTTTGTCGAAGTGAAGACGCGAAGCGGAACAGGAGAGCATCCGGGGCAACCGGAAGAAGCCATAACCGCCGAAAAGCGGAGGCATCTGGAGCGCATGGCGAAACGGTTTATGGCCGAGCGGCGGGCCCGCGACGTGCCCTGGCGTTTTGATCTGGTGGCCATTGAAAGCCGAGTCGGGCGCGCGCCGGAGGTCCGGCTCTACAAGAATGCTTTTGCAGCAAAGAATTGAAATCTCATCCAGTGAGAAGGAGTAAAGGTTGCCCGATCTACGAAAGGATCCAATAACAGGCCGTTGGGTGATTATCTCAAGCGATCGCGGGAAGCGGCCGTCCGATTTCGTCCGCGAAAGCGTGGAGATGAAAGGAAGTGCATCTTGCCCCTTTTGTCCGGGCAATGAGACGAAAACGCCTCCGGAGATTCTGGCCTACGGGAGGAATGGAAGAGGAAAGGACACGCCGGGGTGGACGGTGCGCGTGGTTCCGAATAAATTTCCGGCACTGGGAATTGAAGGGAATCTCGACCGGCAAGGCGAAGGCTTGTTCGACCGCATGAATGGAATCGGCGCGCACGAAGTGATCATCGAGACGCCCGACCATCAAAGCACGCTCGCGATGCTGCCGGAGAAAGCGCTTGAGGAAGTGCTGTGGGCGTATCGGGATCGCGTTTTGGATCTGAAAAACGACAAACGGTTTCGATATATCCTACTTTTCAAAAATCACGGAGAAGCGGCGGGAGCATCGCTTGAGCATACGCATTCACAGTTGATCGCTCTGCCGATTGTGCCCAAACGCGTGCGCGAGGAAGTGGATAATTCCCGCCGATACTATGACGTGAAAGAGCGGTGCATATTTTGCGACATGATCCGGCAGGAGGTGGAAACGAGCACGCGCGTGATTCTGAGTAATGATCAGTTTATTGCTTTGGCTCCCTACGCGCCGCGATTTCCTTTCGAGACGTGGATTCTGCCTCTGCAGCACAGCTCGTCATTCGAAAATCAGGCGAGCCCCGTATATACGAGTCTGGCAAAACTGTTTCATGAATTCCTGGCGCGGCTGGACGCGGTGCTGAACCGGCCTGCGTATAATTATGTGATCCATACGTCGCCGATTGGCGAGGAAATCAACGATCATTATCACTGGCACGTGGAAATGATGCCCAAATTGACGCGTGTGGCAGGCTTCGAGTGGGGAACCGGTTTCTATATCAATCCCACACCGCCCGAAGAAGCGGCGCGGTTCTTGCGCGAGGCGCAGCTTTAAGCCAGATTAAAAAGGGTTAGACCAATACTTCTGGTACTTCCATCCTGCCGCCGCGGAAGGCGGATTCAAACGCAGCAACGCATTTCGGATCGAAATCACTGCCGGCGCCCTTCAGGATGATGTCGCGCGCTTCGAATGGCGACATGGCTTTGCGATAGGGGCGATCGCTGACGAGCGCGTCGTAAACGTCGGCTACCGTGATGATGCGCGCTTCAATGGGAATATCCTCACCCTTGGTCGGATGATAGCCTGAGCCATCGAATTTATCGTGATGGGCAAGAATAATGGGCAGCACGCGGCGTAAAGTGCCACCGACGGCCACGGGACGAAGAGCCTCGACGCCGCGGGGCAAATGAGCCTGCACTTCGACGATTTCGTCTTCCGAGAGACGCGCCGATTTATAAAGGATGTTGCGGCTGACTTCGAGCTTGCCAATGTCATGGAGAAGAGCGGCAGCGCGTACGTCTTCAATTTGTTCGTCCGGCATGCCCATCTCAGCCGCAAGCCGCGCGGCATAAACAGAAACGCGGAAGGAATGATTTTGTGTGTATTTGTCGTTGGAGATGACCTGGCAGAGAATTTGCAGCACGCCGAAATAAGTTTCGCGCAGCTCGGTCATGCCCTGTTCCTTAACTTCATAAAGACTGCCCATGGCATAAGCGGTGACAATCAGGAAGCCGCCCCAGATCGACACGTCCGACCAGCCGATCAGATGGCGCATACTGACACCTAAGCCGGAGGCAAGAGCCACGGGATTCATAATGTTGAGCCACGAGACAATGAGTATCGATGCGACGGCCGTTTGCACGGCGCGCGTCCGGCCGAAATAATACGCCGCGAAGAGCGTGGGAAGATTATAAAACGTCAGAACCAGGCGTTCCCCCGCCACAAAGAAGTTGATTATTGCGGCGAAAGCGATAATCGAAAAGATCAACAGCAGTTCTTTGTTGATCGCCATAATCCGGGATATGATGGGCTTTGCCACGAGCTTATCCTCCGCGACCGAATCTTTCGGACTGCGGTTTCTTTGCAGCCGCTCTAAATGGTAACAATGCGTTCTGGTTTCCAGCGCTCTTTGTCCAACGCATTGCCCTATCCATACAACTGTACTGATTCAAGAGGTGCCTGTACTCAAGGACAGGTGCTGGTGCGATGGAATTTTTGGTTGCCGGATGATACTTTGGCGACAGCTGCTGAAATGAAAAACGGAGCGACGAGGAGAAAGAAATGACGTGGGGTCAGAGACGAACGCTGGTGATCCTGCTGGTTATCGCGGCCGTAGTGTTCCTCTTCTGGACTGTTCCATATTGGACCCTTTCGCCGGGCGTGACGATTTCGGCGAATTCCGTCTTGATTCTCGATTTGAATGGAGCAGTCGAAGAACAACGCGCGGCGGATTTCTCGAGCGTTTTCTTCGGCTCACCGGCGCTCGTTCTTCATGAGGTCACCGACGCCATTGATTCCGCGCGCACGGATTCGCGAATCAAGGGGCTTGTTGTAAGAATCGGCCCTCTCGAAACAGGCTGGGCCAAACTGGAAGAGATTCATTCTCACCTCCTCGCATTTCAGGCGAGCGGGAAACCGAGCGTCTGCTATCTGGGTTACGACGGCGAAGAAAACGCGGAATATTACGTTGCCACGGGCTGCAATCAGGTCTGGCTTGGACCGTCGAATCCCCTCGACGTGCGCGGAATGATGGCCGAGGCGACGTTCCTGCGCGGCACGCTCGACAAATTGAAGATCGTTCCGGATTTTTATCATATCGCGGAATTCAAAACCGCTACCAACCAGTTGACGGAGAAAAAATTCACTCCGGCGCATCGGGAAGAAGTGGAATCGCTCCTCAACAGTCTTTATGGCCGATATCTAACCGAAGTTTCTTCCGCACGCCGAATGGAGCGCACGCATTTTGCGGAATTGGTGCAAAAAGGACCTTTTTTGCCGCACGACGCGCTGCAAAACAAGCTCGTCGACCGGCTAGCGTATTGGGATGAGGTGCAGAGTTTTTTTCGTCAGAAGACCGGCGACTGGAATCCCGTGGGATTTGGACAATATCGTCAGGGATTAAGCGACGGAAGCGGACCGAAGATTGCGATTATTTACGCGTCAGGAGAAATTGTATCGGGTGCTTCGCAGGTGACTCCGAGCGGTAGTGTCGTCATGGGCGGCGATTCGGTTGCTGCGGAGATACGACAAGCGCGCACCGATTCGAGCATCCGCGCGATCGTTCTTCGCGTGGATTCGCCTGGGGGCTCGTCGGTGGCGAGCGAAGTGATCCGGCGGGAAGTGGAACTGGCGCGCAAAGCGAAGCCTGTGGTTGTTTCCATGTCGGACGTGGCCGCGTCGGGCGGTTACTGGATTTCCATGTCCGCGAATAAAATTATCGCCGATCCGGACACAATCACGGCGTCCATCGGCGTGCTCAGCGGGAAGATGAATATTTCCGGTTTATATCAGCTTCTGGGCTTGAGCACGGACTACGTGGCGACGAGCGACAATGCGACGCTGTATTCATCGCAGCAGGATTTCACTCCGGCGCAGCAGCAGATTGTCCAAAAAATGTTGCAGGATATTTATACGAGTTTCACACAGGGAGTAGCGGAGGGACGCGGGCTGCCAATCGCCACAGTGCAGAAAATCGCCAAGGGGCGAGTGTGGAGCGGAGAGCAGGCCAAGGGCTTGGGTCTCGTTGATGACCTGGGTGGCGCCGATCGCGCCATTACCGTCGCGAAGGAATTGGCGCACATTCCGGCGAATCGCTCCGTGGAGATTGTCCGGTTACCGAAGCCAAAAACACTCTTCGATTTGTTAATCGAGCGCACGCAAGGACAAGTAGTGGCGCCCGGAAATGAGTACAGTTCGGTTCAATCCCTCGTGCAGCGGCTGTCGGCTATAGTGCAGGCGGAACCGGTGCGTGCACAGATGCCGTATGTGTTGAACATTCATTGAGGGCACTGAGTGGACATTGGCGAGGTGTCAGCGCAGACGATGGACACTCGCGTCCAATTCGCTGGCTGACCTTGCGCCAATTTCGCTATACTTGATACGTTCCTCGGGCGCGGTACCCAAGTGGTAAGGGAGAGGTCTGCAAAACCTTTATACGCGAGTTCGATTCTCGCCCGCGCCTCCAATTAATTCAGAAATTCCACGGACAGCACGAGCCTTGCGCCGTTTTCGTCCCGTAATTTTCGTGAATTACGGGGAGGCGGGTTTCGCCGGCACGCTTTTCGCCAACATTTGTGCGAGCATTTGCCGCGTCGCCGCGTTCGAGCCGGGAGCGCGTTTCTCGCGCCAGGCCTCTAAGCGTGTGCAATGCTCTTCGAGCTTCGACCATGCATGAGGATTCTTGAAAAGCGCGCGCCATCCGGCCGCGATGGGGCGGATGCATTCCCATACGACCCATTGTTCGCCCGTGCTCTCAAAGAAAAATTCTTCGTCGATCAGGCCGCGGCTGACGATATTCGCGACCATCTCCCAATAGCTGGCAACCATGCGCAAATAGCCGTTTTCCTTGCTGCCCGGCGGACAAATCTTCATCACATCCTCGGGAGTTTGCGGATGAAAATTGGCAATGAACCACGCGCGCGCTTCGCGCAGCACCGGCTCGCGGCGCATTTCGTAAAGGTGCAACATTAGATTCACCTGCTCATGCGTAACCTGTCCCATCGCTATCCTCCCTGAGTGTTTCCGCTCCATTGAACCAATGTTCAAAATATGGAGTCATATATAATGGCAAGGAGCGAGATTATACCATTCCGGTTCACGGGGCATTCGAGGATTCGTGCGCGCGGAGGAGGTGGCGTCATGGAAGGGCAAAGGCGCTTTTTCTTGAAGATGTTGATTCCTGGCGCGGTCTTTACTGGCGCTGCAATGCTGGGAGCACAGGTTCCCGCGAAACCTCCCCGTTCTTCATCCCAACAGTTTCCGCAAGACGTTCCACCGCAGTCTCCGCTTCCGCCGCCGCCAAAGCCCCCGACGAAACTTCAACTGAAGGCAAATCAAAAGGAAATCAAGAAGGATGTCGATCAGCTTTTTTCGCTCGCGCAGGACTTGAAGGAAGAGGCAGGGAAGACCGACACGGTGGTGGTTCTTTCGGTCGCGTTCGTCGAGAAGACGGAAGAAATCGAGAAGCTGGCGAAGAAAATTCGTGACTTGGCGCGCGATTGATTCATGAATCGCAAAGAGGGGCGCGGATTTGTTGCTGACAAGCAAGGACGCTGGCCTGAATCCGGCCCGCGGGCTGCAAGATGCGGCTATCGCAATTGTTTTTTTCTAACGATGCGCGCTTGATAGTTCTTTTGCTTTGGCTACTTGTCTCCCGCTTGGTAGAATCAGTCCGGAACTCAAAGGGGTTTTCGCTGCGTTCTCCGTTTCTTATGGGTTCTACGCGCCCGTAGCTCAGCTGGATAGAGCACTAGCCTCCGGAGCTAGGGGTCGGGAGTTCGAATCTCTCCGGGCGCGCCACTCACCCTGAAATTTGTGTAGGCGAGTTTTTCTTTTTTCTTACCCCTGCACGCCTTGTCTCGTTTGACTTGTTCAGGAGAACCGCGCGTCGAGAAAAATCCGCACCCTTTGCAGAAGGCGCAAAGGATGCGGCACCCTCACATTTTCAGAAGAGGCTTCCAGGAAATTCCGGTGTGGTAGTATGCGCCTGAGCTTCAATATTAGAAGGAGTGTTCACGGGATTCCAATGTATGCGCCACCCGCCAG
>JBOGNJ010000136.1:0-1824 GCA_050746905.1 Candidatus Acidiferrales bacterium | reverse complement strand
GAAAAGAGGAGGCGCGCGTCGAGGTCTTCGCGATTGTACGGGAGTTTGGCGGTGTCGAGCGCGGCGGTGATGGCAGAAAAAGTCACGCCGTTTGCGCCTTGCCAGAGAAGCGTGGGCGAAGCCATTTCGTCCGCGGGGCTGCGGAGTTTGTGGTCGACGTCCTCGGAGGGGAGTGCGTCGACGAGGTCCACGTCGCAGTCGTTGCAGTGCGTGAAGCCGCGGCGATATTCGTATTTGCAAACGGGACAGAACATTTCAAGATTACGAACCGAGGTCCTCTATTTCGAGAATAAGGAAGCAAGAACCAGCAAAGCCATTATCCACGTAAATGTGATTTCCGAGAAAAAAGACCAATTCTTCCAGCGTCCGGGGCGAGGCGTCTTATCGTAAGCTCTTCGTGGAGATTCTATGCAGAGCATGGATTCAACCTCGTTCCAATACCAATGAGCGTGCCTCACGTCTCTCTGATTGCGCTTGAACAACCCGGGCGCCCATACAAACGTGTAAACCAAGCCTATCGCGGACATTAAGATGATAACCGCAATACCAGCCGCACTACCAAAAGTCAGTTTAAGCTCGCCCCGATATTGCAGACCTGCCACAACACCGAGGGCAGTCCAGAGGACGAAATTGACTTTCCATTCGTACTTTCTTCTCTCATCGAAGCCGTGGAAGGAGGCTTCTCCAAGGACTAACAGCGCCTCGACGCAAGTTTTCTTCTCATCGGTTAGGGCTGGCATCTCGTACCTAGAGGCGGCTATTTCTTCGCCGCTGTCATGGGCGCTCGACGGCGAGGGCGACGGCGTTGCCACCGCCGAGGCAGAGCGCCGCGATGCCGCGTTTCAGATTGCGGCGCTGCAATTCGTAGAGCAACGTGACGAGAATGCGCGCTCCGGAAGCGCCGATGGGATGGCCGAGCGCGACCGCGCCACCATTCACATTGATTTTTTCGGGATTCAATTTCAACTCGCGTGCGACGGCGATGGCTTGGACGGCGAAGGCTTCGTTGAGTTCGATCAAGTCGACATCTTTGTCGCGGTCCCAGCCAGTTTTCTTGAGGAGTTTTTCGACGGCCTGCACAGGGGCCATCATCACCCACTTGGGCTCGAGGCCGCCGACGGACTGCGCGACGATGCGCGCCATCACGGATTTGCCGAGGCGCTGGGCGTTGCGTTCGCTGGTGACGACGACGGCCGCGGCGCCGTCATTTGTGCCGGGAGCGTTACCCGCGGTGACGGTGCCGCCGTCTTTTTTGAAGGCGGGACGCAATTTGCCGAGAGCTTCGAGAGAAGTGTCTTCGCGCGGCGTTTCGTCTTTGCTGATGACGAGGGGCGCGCCTTTTTTCTGCGGAATCTCGATGGGCACGATTTGCGGTTCGAAGAAGCAGGACTTCATGGCGCGGACGGCTTTCTGATGGCTTTCGAGCGAATACTGATCCTGCTCGGCGCGCGAAATTTTATATTTTTCGGCAACGAGTTCGGCGGTGACGCCCATGTGGTAGTCCTCGTAAGCTTCCCAAAGGCCGTCGTGAACCATCGAATCGATCAACTGGCCATTGCCGAGGCGGTAGCCGGTGCGCGCTTGCGTGAGGAGATACGGGCAATTGGACATGGACTCCATGCCGCCGGCGACGAGCGTGTCGGATTCGCCGGTGAGCACGGCTTGCGCAGCGAGGCCGACGGATTTGAGCCCCGAGCCGCAAACTTTGTTGATGGTCATGGCCGCGACGCGATAGTCGAGGCCTCCCTTGAGCGCGGCCTGGCGCGCGGGATTCTGGCCGAGGCCAGCCTGGACGACGTTGCCCATGATGCATTCGTCGACTTC
>JBOGNJ010000135.1:0-26747 GCA_050746905.1 Candidatus Acidiferrales bacterium | reverse complement strand
CTGCCTTGGGCGCAGGAGGTCTGGAGTTCAAATCTCCACGCCCCGACCAAATGTCTCAAAGAGTTAGCGGAGCCAGCCATTAGTTCACGTCCGTTTGATCTCAAGTAGGTACGGCAGGCGCGAGCGGCAATGCTCGCCCCGACTCATCGATCGGTGCGTCTTGAGCCTTGGCTATGCTCCGCATGTCTCGATCCAGTCGAGCTTATGGTTGACCACCAGGGACTTATCGCGACGATCGGGATTGAGTTCATCAGTAAGAAAGGATCCGGGGAGAACTGTGCCAATCGAGTTGTCTCACGAGGGGTTCAGAGGTAACTGCAATTAGGGAACCGTGCCAAACCGGATCGTGGGTTGATCGTTCCCGATTAACGGGCTACTCTCGCATGAACAATTCGCCGATCTCGCGTCCGTGTTCTGAGCTGCCTCCAAAGTTTGCGCCGTGAGTCATACGACGTTTGAACTTGTGACATGACCGTTCCAGTTTGACCGTCGAATGATCTGGAAATAGAAACTTCGCTTGGGGAAACGGAATCTCATAGGAGAGCGTCTTAGGAGCAGTGCGTGAGGCGTTACTTCGCCGTGTACTGGGTTCCGGTCCCGATACCTCAGTTGAAGCCCACAACTGAAGCAAGTTGCTCGCAAAAGTAAAACTGATGGCTGCGACTAGCCGTTCTGAGTAGGAGCTGAAAAAGATGGCCTCCCGCCCAACATTGGAGCCGCAACCGTCCGAAATGCGGCCTCTCCCTCCGGTGCCGCCCGACACTTCCAGTCCACCGCACAAACGACGCTGGCTCTGGGTGTTAATTCTTATCGTGATAGGCGTCGCTATATGGTATTTCCGGGGCGCGAAGGCTAAGCAAACCCAGATGGCAGCCACATCTGCTCACGCCCGGCAGGCAGGCATGCCTGTACCCGTTGTCGTGGCCACAGCGACCGCCGGCGATCTTCCCTTGTATTACACCGGCCTGGGAACTGTCACTGCGTCCAATACGGTTACGATTCACACGCACGTTGACGGCCAGATCATGGTTGTCCACTTCAAGGAAGGCGAGTTCGTCCGCAAGGGAGACCCGCTGGTTGAAATAGACCCGCGTCCGTATCAGGTTCAGCTGGAGCAGGCGCAGGGGCAGTTTGCCAAGGATACGGCGGCCCTCCACGATGCATCGGTGAACGCGACTCGCTATCAAGCTCTGTTCGCCGCCGGAGTTATTCCGAAACAGCAAATGGACACGCAGGTTGCGGCCGCGGAGCAGTTGCAGGGCTCGCTCAAATCCGATCAAGCGCAAATCGACAGCGCGAAACTAGAGCTTACGTATTGCCATATCACGTCGCCGATTGAGGGAAGGGTTGGGCTCCGGCTCGTTGACGCCGGAAACATCGTTCACGCGTCGGATCAGACCGGTTTGTTGGTTATCACCCAGGTACATCCTATCGCTGCCATTTTTACCCTGCCGCAGGATCAGATGATGGCTGTGTACAAGAAGCTGCGGCAGGGCGCGAAGCTCCCCGCGGACGCATACGACCGCGACGATACCACGAAGATCGCCAGCGGAACGCTGCTCACTATCGACAATCAGATTGATACCACGACCGGCACTTACAAGCTGAAAGCGATGTTCCCCAACGCCGATAATGCTCTGTTCCCGAACCAATTCGTCAACATTCATCTGCTTGTCGACACCAAGCAGGGCCTCGTTATCATTCCTGCTGCAGCCCTGCAGCGCGGCCCTCAAGGGACGTACGTTTATGCCGTGGCCCCCGGCAACACCGTGAAGATTCACACGGTGGCGGTGGCTCTCACCAACGGCAATCAGATTGGCTTGAGCAACGGCTTGCAGCCGGGCGATCAGGTCGTTACTGATGGCTTGGATAAATTGCAGGACGGCAGCAAGATCGAACCGCGGAGCGCCACAGGCGGGCCATCGACTCCTTCCGCGCAAAATCCGGCCCAGAATCCGCGTTCGCAAGCTCCGGGACAAACCCCGGGAGCACCCTCTCCAACACGGCCTCGCGGGACACGCTCTAGAGGTCCGCAGAAATGAATCCGTCACGGCCGTTTATTGTCCGGCCAGTCGCGACCAGCCTGCTCATGGTTGGCCTGCTATTGGCCGGCTTGGTCGCCTATAAAGAATTGCCTGTCTCAGCCCTGCCGGAAGTGGATTACCCGACCATTGAGGTTCAAACTTTTTACCCCGGCGCCAGTCCCGACGTGATGGCGTCGTCTGTCACTGCTCCACTCGAACGCACCTTCGGGCAAATCCCGGGCTTGAAGCAGATGACGTCCACGAGTTCCTTTGGCAGCTCCATCGTCACTTTGCAATTCGTCCTCACCTTGGATATCGATGTCGCCGAACAGGAAGTCCAGGCGGCTATCAACGGTGCCGGCCAGCTCTTGCCGCGCGCGCTGCCGAATCCGCCCATCTACAGCAAGATTAATCCGGCGGACACGCCCATCCTTACATTCGCGCTCACTTCGACTACGCTGCCGCTCTCGAAGGTCGAAGACCTCGCAGATACGAATCTGGCGCAGAAAATGTCACAGCTCAGTGGCGTGGGATTGGTCAGCATCAGCGGCGGGCAGCGTCCGGCTGTGCGAATTCAGGCGAATCCTACGGAGCTGGCCTCATATGGCTTGAGCCTCGAGGATCTGCGGACGTCTTTGGGCCAAGCAAACGTGGATCAGGCCAAGGGCAATTTCGAGGGTCCTCAGCAGCAATATACGATTGCCGATAACGACCAGCTCGTTTCCAGTGACGCTTACAAGCCCCTGATCATTGCATATCGAAATGGTGCTCCGGTGCGCCTCAGCGACGTCGCTACCGTGCTCGACGGCGCAGAGAACGTTGAGGAAGCTGCGTGGGCGGATGAAAATCCTGCCGTCATTCTGAATATTCAACGTCAGCCCGGCGCCAACATTATTAGCGTAGCCGACAGCGTCAAGGCCCTGCTGCCGCAACTGCAGTTGTCGCTGCCCGCCTCGATTACCGTCACTCCGCTTACCGACCGGACCACCACTATTCGCGCTTCCGTCTCCGACGTGCAGTTCGAGCTAGTGCTCACCGTGGCGCTCGTCGTGATGGTCATCTTCTTGTTCCTGCGCAGCGTTTCGGCAACGATCATCCCCAGCGTCGCCGTGCCGCTTTCGATCGTAGGGACATTTGGCGTGATGTATTTGCTTGGCTACAGCTTGAACAATCTCACATTGATGGCGCTCACGATTTCGACAGGATTTGTCGTTGATGACGCCATCGTGATGATCGAAAACATCAGCCGCTATATCGAGCAGGGCGATACTCCCCTGCAGGCGGCCCTCAAGGGCTCCGAGCAGATCGGCTTCACCATTATGTCGCTGACGATTTCGCTGATTGCCGTGCTGATTCCGCTTCTCTTTATGGGCGACGTGGTGGGCCGCCTGTTTCGCGAATTCGCGGTCACCCTTGCAGTGACAATTCTTGTTTCGGCGTTTGTTTCTCTCACTTTGACGCCGATGATGTCTGCGCAATTGCTCAAGCACAAAGACGAAGCCAAGCAGAGCCGCTTTTACCATGCCTCCGAGCGGTGGTTTAATTTGGCCATCGCGTTTTACGGACGAACACTGCGGTTCGTCCTGCAGTACCGCACCACGACGCTCGTAATCACTTTCGCTACCCTCGTAGCCACCATCCTTCTCTATATTTACGTGCCCAAGGGTTTTTTCCCCGTGCAGGATACCGGAATCATCCTGGGTGTTTCCGACGCGCCGCAGGACATCTCCTTTCCCGCGATGGCGCAGCGCCAGCAGGCGCTGGCCCACGTGATTCTGCAGGATCCCGCGGTAGACAGCCTCTCTTCGTTCATCGGCGTCGACGGAACGAACACCACGCTGAACAGCGGCCGCATCGAAATTAACTTGAAGCCCATCGCCGACCGCAACCACGTTTCCGCGTCGGACATTATCCGCCGTCTCGAACCGCAACTCGCCAAAGTCGACGGCATCACTCTTTTCATGCAACCAGTGCAGGACCTCACGGTCGACGACCGCGTCAGCCGCACGGAGTTTCAATACAGCATGGAAGATGTGGATGCCAACGAACTCGCCTACTGGACCTCGAAGATGATGGCCAAGTTGCAAACGCTGCCCGAATTGACTGACGTGGCGAGCGATCAGCAGAACCAGGGCCTGCAGGCGGGGCTCGAAATCGATCGCGATACAGCGTCGCGACTGGGCGTTCTGCCGCAAACAGTCGACGACACGCTCTACGACGCCTTCGGCCAGCGGCAGATTTCCACCATCTTTACGCAACTCAACCAGTACCACGTGGTTTTGGAAGTCAATCCGAGTTTTCAGCAGAATCCGGACGCGCTCAAGAATATTTTTGTCAACTCTTCGAGCGGCAAGCAAATCCCGCTGAGCGCGTTCACGCGTTTTGTTCCGTCCTCGATTCCGCTCGTCATCAATCACCAGGGACAGTTTCCCGCCGTCACGATTTCGTTCAATCTGGCGCCGAATGTTTCCTTGGGCAATGCGGTGAAAGCGATTGACGCAGCCAAACAGGAGGTCGGCCTTCCCGCCAGTATTCAAACGAACTATGAAGGCACGGCGGCCGCGTTCTTGGCGTCGTTGTCCAACGAGCCGCTGCTGATTCTCGCCGCCGTCATTGTGGTGTACATCGTCCTAGGTGTTCTCTACGAGAGCTACATCCATCCCATCACGATTCTTTCCACGTTGCCCTCCGCGGGAGTGGGCGCGATTCTGGCTTTGCTGCTGTGCAGGACGGAATTCAGCGTTATTGCGCTGATTGGATTAATCTTGTTGATCGGCATTGTGAAGAAAAACGCCATCATGATGATCGACTTCGCGCTCGAGGCTGAGCGCAAGGAAGGCAAAGCGCCCCTCGACGCAATTTACGAGGCGTGCCTATTGCGTTTCCGTCCCATCATGATGACGACCATGGCGGCTCTTCTTGGCGGCTTCCCGCTGGCGTTGGGCACGGGTATGGGCTCCGAGCTGCGCCGCCCTTTGGGAATCACGATTGTTGGCGGTTTGCTCCTCAGCCAGTTGCTGACGCTTTATACCACTCCGGTCGTGTATCTCGCATTCGATTGGGTGGCCAGCCGTGTGCGCAGCCACGTACACATGCCGGCAGAGGAACCTGCGGGCGACTGAAACGTGAACATTTCCTCCAACTTTTCGACTCCATTCATCCGGCGACCGGTCGCGACGTCACTCTTAACGCTAGGCATTCTGCTCGCCGGCGGGCTCGCATTTCGGTTTCTGCCGGAAGCGCCGCTTCCGCAAGTCGATTTTCCCACCATCTCGGTCAATGCCGGACTTCCAGGTGCCAGTCCAGAAACAATGGCCTCGGCTGTAGCGACTCCGCTCGAACGACAGTTCGGGCGTATCGCGGGCGTCACCCAAATGACGTCGTCCAGCCAGATCGGCTCGACGAATATCACGTTGCAGTTTGATCTGAATCGCAATATCGACGCCGCAGCTCGCGACGTTCAAGCGGCGATCAACGCGGCGCGCGGGCAGCTTCCCGCCGATTTGCCCGGCTCTCCCAGGTATCGCAAAGTGAACCCCGCTGACGCGCCCATCATGCTGCTCGGCCTCACGTCCACCAATATTCCGCGAACTAATGTTTACGACGCGGCCGATTCCATCTTGGCTCAGAAAGTAGCGCAGGTTCCTGGCGTCGGTCAGGTAGGCGTTTGGGGCGGTGCTCAGCCTGCGGTCCGTGTGGACGTGAATCCCACGCAGATCAGCAGCTACGGCATCAACATGGAGCAGGTTCGCACGGCCCTTAGCAACGCGAACGCTCATAGCCCTATGGGCTCGCTCCAAGATCAAAATCAAACCTGGCAGATTTTCACGAGCGACCAGCTTTTCACCGCCGACCAGTATCGTCCGCTCATCGTTGCCTGGGTAAATGGCGCTCCGGTGCGCTTGTCGGATATCGCGACGGTCACCGACGCAGCGTCAAACACGCGTAACGCTGGCATCTCCAACGGCGATCCCGCCATCATGATCGCCGTCTTCCGCCAACCAGGCGCAAACATTATCGACACCGTGGACAGCGTGCGCGCCGAGATTCCTAATCTGCAAGCCTCGATTTCGCCTTCCATTCATCTGAGTGTGATTCAGGACCGCTCGCCAACCATCCGCGCCTCGATCCACGATGTGGAAATCACGCTGATGATTTCGATCGTCCTGGTCGTGCTTGTGGTCTTCGCATTCTTGCGCAACGCTTGGGCCACCGCGATTCCTAGCATTTCCGTGCCGCTTTCGCTCATCGGCACGTTTGGCGTGATGTATTTGTGCGGATACAGCATCGACAACCTTTCGCTTATGGCGCTCACCGTTTCAACGGGCTTCGTTGTCGATGACGCCATCGTCGTCATCGAAAATATTTCCCGCCATCTGGAAGGTGGCATGCAGCCCTTCGCCGCGGCACTGCAAGGCGCACGCGAGATCGGCTTCACCGTATTTTCAATGAGCACTTCACTCGTTGCCGTGTTTATCCCGATTCTGTTGATGGGAGGAATCGTCGGGCGCCTGTTTCGCGAATTCGCCGTAACTCTTAGCGCCGCGATCTGCGTTTCGCTGTTCGTTTCGCTCACCACCACGCCGATGATGTGCGCGCGCTTTTTGAAACGCGACCGCGGCCAGCACGGCCTTGCCTATCGAATCGCCGAACGCGCCTTTAACGGCCTCCACAGTCTTTACAATGTCTGCCTGCGATGGGTGTTGCGGAATCAGCCTGCCGTGCTGGCCCTGACGATCGGCACGGTCTGCCTCAGCGTCTATCTCTTCATTGTTGTCCCCAAAGGATTCTTCCCTCAGCAAGACACCGGGCGTTTGACGGGAAGTATTCAGGGGGATCAGGACACATCGTTCGCGGCTATGTCTGCGAAGATGACGGCGTTCGCTCGGATCGTGCAGCAAGATCCGGCCATCGATACCGTTACGGCATTCACCGGCGGCGGCAGCGAAAATACCGCTCGTATGTTCGCGCAGCTCAAAGACATCAGCCTCCGCAAAGTGCCGGCCGACCAGGTGATTGCGCGACTCCGCCGGAAGCTTTCCGGAATCCCCGGTGCCACCCTCTACCTGCAATCCGTTCAGGACGTCAGCGTCGGCGGCCGCGGCAGCAATTCTCAGTATCAATACACTCTGCAAGCGGATAACAGCACGGACCTGAACCATTGGGCGCCGCTCCTGATGGCGCGGTTGAACAAGATTCCCGAACTGCTCGACCTCAACACCGACCAGCAGGTCCACGGATTGCAAACTTCACTTGTCGTCGACCGTGATACGGCTTCGCGCCTCGGTGTTTCCATGTCCACGATTGATAGCACGCTCAATGACGCGTTCGGCCAGCGCCAGGTCTCGAACATGTACAAGGGCCTGAACCAGTATCACGTTGTGCTCGATGTAGCTCCCGAATATCAGCAAAATCCCGATGCGCTGAAATCCATTTTTGTCGTGTCAAATAACGGCGAACTGATTCCCTTGAGCGCGCTGGCCAGCTACCAGCCCACGAAGACTTCGCTCACCGTCAATCATCAGGGGCAGTTCCCATCCATTACGCTTTCGTTCAATCTTCCGCCGGGCACCGCTCTCGGCACGGCGGTCAAGGATATCGATATGGCCGAGCGCCAAATCGGCATGCCGGAAAATGTTCATGGCAGCTTCCAGGGAACCGCACAGGCATTCCAGGCTTCGCTGGCATCAGAGCCTATCCTGATTCTCACAGCTCTTGCCGCCGTGTATATCGTTCTCGGCATCCTCTACGAAAGCTACATTCACCCCATCACGATTCTTTCCACGCTCCCATCGGCGGGCGTCGGCGCATTGCTTGCCCTTTTCATCTTCAAGACTGAGCTGAGCGTCATCGCCATCATTGGCATCATTCTGCTGATTGGCATCGTCAAGAAGAACGCGATTCTGATGATTGATTTTGCCATTCAAGTCGAGCGCGGCGAGGGCAAGACTCCGCTGGAAGCCATTTACGAGGCCTGCCTGCTTCGTTTTCGCCCGATCATGATGACCACCATGGCCGCTATGCTCGGCGCCGTGCCGCTCGCTGTTGGCGGTGGCACTGGGTCCGAACTTCGCCGGCCTCTTGGCATCACCATCGTCGGTGGCTTGATCGTCAGCCAGATGCTGACGCTCTTCACTACCCCGGTGGTTTACCTTTATATGGACCGCTTCCAGTCATGGGTGCAGCACTTTAGTCATCACGCGCAACCGGCGACAAAAGCTCTCTCGCACTGATTCCCGGGCGCTCAAGGCAGCGGCGTTTTGCGGATGGTGGTGAAGGAGAGAATCGTACTGGCATTCATTGGCGTAGCGCTTGGAATTGGCGTTGCCATTGCCGTGACGCGCTATCTGAATTCATTTTTGTACGGCGTGCATGCCGGCGATCCCTCAACAATTATCGCGGTAGCAGCACTGCTGGTGCTCGTCGCCGTCGCCTGCTACATCCCGGCGCGCCGTGCCACGAAAGTCGATCCCATGGTCGCTTTGAGATACGAATAGCCTTTCACGCAAGTCACCGACAACGCCCTCGTATGACAACCGTAATAGGCGTGCGGCACTTATGGACATTTCTGGCGATTGACGGGCAAACCGGAAGTAATGCCGGGCCAAGAGTCCCGATCTCGAAAGTCAGCGAACCGGAAACATTCGGTATGGTTGGCGTAATTCTATCTCAAACCCGACTTATCGATCGGTGCGTCTTGAGCCTTGGCTTAAACAAAGTAACCTCGCCGGTGACGTCTACTATCGTCGCGGCCGCACTCTGGCGTGTTGTAATGCTCACAGGCATCGATTTTGTTCCACAATCAAAAGCGAGGACAGGCAGAAAGAATACCTTGAGTTGGGATGAGCGAAAAACGAACGCTGGCCCGCGTTATCGCACTCGCACGTCCGGTTCCACAGACATCCCCGGTCTGAGCAAGTGCTCGCGGTCTTGTCCCTTTTCGAAAACAATTTTCACCGGAATGCGCTGGACAACCTTGACGTAGTTTCCGGTGGCATTTTCCGGCGGAAGCAAACTATAGCGAGCTCCGGTTGAGCCAGCGATGTTGAGAACATGCCCGTTATATGTGCGGCCATATGTGTCCACGGAGATCTTTACCGGTTGGCCGGGCCGCATATACTTTAGCTGCGTTTCTTTGAAATTGGCTGTCACCCAGATATTCTGGCTATCGAGGGGAACAATGGTCATCAATTGCTGGCCCGGCGAGACGTTCTGTCCGGGCTGGACGGCTCTCTGTCCCACGATTCCGCTCACCGGCGCCACAATCGTCGTGTACTGTAGGTTCAGTTGCGCCTGCTGGAGGATCGCGGCAGCCTTCTCGGATTCCGCCTCCGCCGCTTGAGCGCGTGAGCGCTGCACCGATATCTGCTGCGGCTTCGTTTCAGCGTATTGCAATTGCGCCTGAGCTTGCGCGAGTCGCGCACGGGCCTGTGTGACCGCCTGCTCGGCGCCGGCGGCAGACGCTCGGGCGGCCTCGACGGCGGCGGCTGTTGCTTTCTGGCTATCCACGGCTTGTGTATACGTTTGCTGCGGGATTTCATCCTTGGCGGCGAGAGGCTTGTATCTGTTCACGTCATCCTGGACCTTCAGGTCGTTGGCTTCGGCCTGTTGGAGGGAAGCCTGCCCAGCGTCAAAGCCCCGTTGGGCAGCAAGCAATCCGGCCTTGGCGTTGTCAATGTCCGCTTGAGCGCTAGAAAGTTGACTCGAAGTATTCACGGAAGTGATCGGCACATTGATCACGAGGGCGGCGGCGCTGGCTTGGTCGTTGGCTAGAGTCGCTTTGGCATTTGCTACGGCAACCTCGTAGTCTTTGGGGTCGAGCTGCGCCAGCACTGTACCGGCCGCGACGTACTGATTGTCATCAACAACAACTCGAGTTATGTACCCCGAGACTCGCGAACTGACTGGATAGATGTAACCGTCAATCTGCGCATCATCGGTTGACTCCCAAGATGCAAAATGACGATACAGCAGGACCGAAACCACGACTACAACGAGGGCAACGACCGCCACGAGAAGAATTCGCCTACGTGATTTCGCGTGGCGCACAGGCGGGCGGCCCGGACCTACTCCTGCGCCTACTGACGATTTCGGTTCATTAATCTCTGCCGCTGCGGGCGTTTGCGTCGGTGTGCTTTCCATGATCACTTTCCTCCCAGCAGATACTGAAGCGCGGATTGTTCGGCAATGCCCAGCGCCTGCGCGAGAGAGATTTTCGCGAGGTTAAAAGAGTACAGACTTGCAATATAGGACTGCGTCGCCGAGGCCACTGATTCTTGTGCTTGGACGACTTCGAGATTGTCGGCGACACCCGCCGCAAAACGATCCCGAGATTGGGCCAGTGTCTGATTGGCAAGCTCGGTGTTGCTGCGCGCCACGGCCACGAGATCGGATGAGGATTTCAGGTTGTAGAACGCCGTTCGCACCTGGTCGTCGATTTGGCCGCCGAGGTTCGCAAGTTCAGCCTTGCGTTGCTCAAGTGCCGCGTCAGCTTGCAGCTTATCCGCCCGCACGCGGCTCCCTTGAAAGATGGGGATGTCGAGTGCCACAGCAGCAGAAAAAGTTCCGTGCGATGCTCCGAAATTCGGGCTGCCAATGTCCCCATAGTTCGTGTTCGTAGACAAAGAAGGATAGTTTTCCGCCGCCGCCGCTCCTCGCGAGAGTTCGGCTGCTTGGACTTGCGACTTGGCACTGAGGTAGTCGGGCCGGGTTAGTAAGGCTTGCTTCAGCGCCTGATCCAGGGTGATGCCGTTGAGCGGGGCGTAAGGAACCGCGTCCGTCAACTGGAACTCCTGGCCGCTCGGAAGCCCAATAATCCGCGCCAGCGTGAGTTTGTCGATGGCCAGTTGGTTCGTCGCGGCAATCAAGCGTTGCTGCTCGGTCTGCGATTCTACCTTTGCGCGCAGCACATCGATACTAGCAATCAGGCCGTGCTTGTTTTGATCCACGTCCTGGTCGTAAAGCGTCTGTGCAGTTTTGACTTGAGCTCGGATCGAATCCACGTTGGCCGAATCCGAAATCACCAGGAGATAAGCGTTGCCCATCGTGAGCACGACAAAGTCGCGGTCGCTCTTGTAGGTATACTGCGACGCTCTTTCGGATTCTGCCGAGGCCTTCCAGTTTTTGATGTCAGACCAATTGAAAATTTCTTGGGACAGATAAGCGCGGGCATCCTCAACGCCGAATGGCCCGACAATCGGGTTGATAGAAGCGCCGGGAATGGAAATGTTGAAACCTTGCGCTCGCAGATTGATCTGCTCCAGCGAGCCACTAACCCGCGCTGAGAGGTTGGGAAGCAGCGCGTTCAAGTCACGAAGACGCACAGCGTGGGCCGCGCGCGTATCCTGTCCGCTCTCAATTACGCCGAGGTTGTATTTCAACGCACGCTCGAACGCCTCCTGAAGAGAAAGCTGCACCGTCTGTCCGTTCGCTTGGCCTGTAGGCACGCTTCCGAGAAAAGGACTTTGCGCCTGCGCCCTGCACAATCTTGGGGATCCAGCGAGCGAGATAAAGAAGACACACAAGAAGATCGAAAGCCGTCCTCTTTGATTTTCAAACATACACACTCCTCAATAAATCGCAGACCATCAATCAGCTTTTCTGTTTTGCAAACCGCGCAACTGCATCAAGCACGATTTCGACGGCCATTTCGTCGCCCATGCAGGAATTCACCATCAAATGGAAACGATGCCTTCCTGGCCAGTCGACATCGAAATATCGCTTGATGAAGTCCGCGCGGTCACGGTCCACCGTCTCCACCAGTTCGATTGCTTCCTTCTCGCTTTTGCCTGTGGATTGCAACCGGCGAACCCTTTCTTGAAAGGGCGCGTAAATGAAAACGTGAAAGGCGTCAGGCCGCTTGCCGAGATAATACGCGGATCCGCGTCCCACAATGACGCAGTCGCCAGCGTCCGCAATCTCCGGAAGGATTTGCTGCACCACCTCGCGAACGCACTCGGTATCCACCATCTTCAGCCGCGGCGCGTTCAAGCTCCCCTCAAAACTTCCTCGCATGAAGGCTTTGAGCAACCTGTAGTACACCGGGTCTCTTTTCTCCTCATGCTCTTCCACGGCGCTGCATTCGCAATCCATCCGCCGCGCGATTTCCTCGGTCAGCAACTGATCCCAGAGTTTCCAGCCCAGCCGCGCCGCCACTTCCTCCGCGATAGCGCCGCCTCCGCTACCGTACTCGCGCTCCAGGGTAACTATTCGGATCGCCATAACTCCCCCGCTCATTCTCGGATGTCACCGCTACATGCCCCGTAATGATTTCGAAGTTCTAATGTTCGCTTCTTCACCCCGCTGCGACTTCTCCTCCTGCGCCCGGCTTGTTGCGTCTCAACGCAAAAGACAGCAGGAACATGATTCCGGCTACGATGCATAGAACCCAGAATGTATCAATGTAAGCCAGAGTTGTCGCCTGGGCGATTATTTCGCCGTATAGGCGGGCGTACGCTTGGCGCGTTGCCTGGGACGCAGCTAGGCCCGATGCGGCCAGGCGTCCCGCCAGTGCATTGACGGCCCTGACAAAGGATGGCTGTCCCAAAGTGGCGTGCGCTGACAAATACACCTGGTGGACTTGCGCCCGGCGCGCAATGAGCGTGGTTACCATCGAAGTGCCGATGCTGCTTCCGATGTTGCGCATGAAATTTATCAGCCCCGCCACGCTGTTGTTCTTGGCCGTCGGCATACCGATGTACGAAGCCAAATTGATGGGAACGAAAAGGAAACCCAGGCCGAACACTTGCACCACGCGTAGAAAGCTCGCGGTCCGGAAACTGATTCCGATGTTGAGAGTCTGTGTGGAATAGTACATGGCAAGAGAGAGCGCCAGCCATCCCACTGCAATGATGTAACGCGCTTGGACCTTGGACCCAAGCACGCCGGCGGCAGGCATTAGAAACAACAACACCAGGCCTCCCGCCGAAAGCACCAAGCCCGCCGACTCCGCTGTGTAGCCCACAATCGTTTGGAGGAACAGGGGCATCATCACGAGACTCGAGAACAGCATGATTCCCAAGACGAACATCATGAAGTTGGCGCCCAGGAAGTTCAAATTCTTGAAGAGGCGTACTTCAACGATGGGATCCTTGTGAAACCATTCCCAGATGACCAGCGAGACAAGGCCCGCACCGGCAAGGATGGCGAGGATGAGAATGAAATGCGAGGCAAACCAATCATCCTCCTGCCCTTTATCCAGCATCACTTGCAAAGCTCCCACGCCAAGCGTGAGCAGGCCGACGCCGATGTAGTCTATTTTTATTCCCGCTCCCGCGACGCGCTTTGCCCAGGGCGGGTCTTCGATCAGGCGATAAACAAGGAAGAGTGCCAGAATCCCGACCGGCAAGTTGATGAAGAAAATCCAGCGCCAGGTATAACTATCGGTTATCCAACCTCCAAGGGTGGGCCCGATCGTCGGAGCGACTACGACCGTAACACCATAGAGCGCGAATGCCAGGCCGCGCTTTTCGGGAGGAAAAGTGTCAGCCAGGATGGCCTGCGCCATGGGTTGCAATCCGCCCCCTCCGATGCCCTGCAAAATTCGAAACACGATGATCGCCCCAAGACTGGGTGCAATCCCGCACAGCAGTGAACTGACCGTGAAGGTGGCCAAACAAACCATGAAGAATCGCTTGCGTCCGAACGCGCTCGCGAGCCATCCGCTGATCGGCAACACGATGGCGTTTGAAACCAGATAAGAAGTCAGTACCCACGTGCTCTGGTCGGTGGTCGCGCCGAGGCTGCCCGCGATGTAAGGCAACGCCACATTGGCGATGCTCGTGTCGAGCACCTCCATGAAAGCCGCCATGGCGACGACAACAGCAATCAGCCATGGATTTACACTCGGCTTCCAGGGTTCGGCCCGCTGAGGCAGCGCCGCACTCCTGCCAGCGGCATCATTGAGGCGCGAATTAGCGAGGTCCGCAGTGTCGTCTTTCATCTTCGTGTGGTTCTTTTGGGTGTTCGAGCCGCCTCTGGCGATTCCGTTCAATCTGGCGATGCAGTAGCCTCTGAACCGCTGGTTACACTGGAATTCTACGAGATCAGTAGCAGAGCCAGGAAGCTACCAGCGGAAGCGTCGGAATTCAGGCGCTTTCCTAAAAAAATATATCGCACGATGGGCCGGTGAGGCTGGTGCGCTTTGACGTTGGTGCCTCGCCGTAATACTCACGCGTCGTATGGCGAGTTTGTGTATCTTCTCGGATCGACCGTTGCTCTGGAGCGTTCGCGAGCGAAATGCAGAAATCACCCGGGAAACTTATCTCCGAACATGGGAAGGCCGCTCTTCGACGATGAGCGCGAGGCTTCGTCCTGAATCACATCCCAGTGTTCGGCCAGAAGTCCATCCTCGATGCGAACGATGTCCGCTGCAATCCAGTTCACCGGCAGGCCGATGCCCGAAAATCGCCCATGCAGGATCACAAAGTTTCCATCGGCGGTGATCGCTCCGTGTTCATACCTCAGCGTCGACGGGGTGCTCTTGATGAGGTTGAAGAGGCCTTCGCGGCCCGGTTCGATATGCGCGCTGTGCTGAATGTAGTTGGGAGACCAAAACTTCTCAGCTGCAGCGTAGTCGCGCTTGTTGAACAGCGTGTCGAAAGCCTTGAGGACCAGTTCCTTGTTTTTCTTCTCGAGTTCGCTGGCCATTCCCCACTCCTTTAGTCATTTCTGAATCTGACTGCTCGGACAGGCGATTACATTGTAAGGACGGCGCGGAATCGGGCTTTGCCTTCGACAACGCGCTGATACGCCTTCGGAACCTCGGCCAATGGGTACGTTTCGACTATCGTTTTCACTTTTCCTTGTACTACAAAATCGAGCGCTTCGTAGAAATATTCTGGGGCGTTTTGCCGGCTGCCGATTAGTTGCCGCTGCATACATCTTCACTAGCTTGATTGGGACCAGGTTGAGGTTGGGCGCACGTCTTTGATTTGCCATGAACTGCTCACAGCGGGTACCACTGCAGCTTGCATAACACTTCCTCCTGGTGGGATTCGATGCGAGTGCCTTTGCGGTCGGTGCATGATTATGGATAAAGACCGCAAAGCAAGATGAGAACAGCTCAGACCGTCGCGAGGCCGACGTCGTTATAACGGAATGAGTCCTGTTCTAGGAAGTCTCAGCCGAATGCTCTTCCGTTAAGCCGATGCGGAACGGGTGACAGATCCTTAATTCACAGCAGCTCGTCGGCTCCTGCCGCATTGCTTTCTAACGTGGAGTGAACCCCTGGATTGAGACACTTTCTGAAGGCACAGTCTGCAGGAAAGGAGCTGCACGTGCCAAAAAGACGAGTGGGACGATATCCGAAGGAACTGCGGCGAACGGTTGTCGAACGGTTCAGTACCTGCAAGAACATATCCGCGCTATCACGAGAACTCGGCCTGCATCGAAGGCTGCTTTTACAAGTGGCGAGATCAATTTGATTCCCTTGAGTGTGAGGATCCGCTGGAAGCAAATCCCACATGAGTCAATGGAATGGGCGCGATCTGTGCTGGCCCGACAGCAACACCGTTCAAGCTGAGGGATGTCTTGCCCAGTTCGTTTCGGGTGCTGACATTTTCACCTTGCCGATGATCTCGCTCTATTGTCCAGCGCGTGCGCGTTGGAAGGTTCTTGGAGGCCCTAGAACATCCATGGCGAAATGTTGTAACGCTTTTACTCCTTATGGATATCCGTTGGGGCACAAGAGTGAAGGTGTTTGGCTCTGCTGATCGGCCGCGACCGCGCACAATTTATCGTTTCAGGAGCATCGAGAATGCCGGGCGATTTCTGACGTGGGACTCGTCGGCATTTCGGCGCTCCATTTCAGCCCGTAGCGGATGGTCATGAACTCGGAAGACTCCATGAACCAAAACTTTATTGTTTGGCATTCGCCAAGTAAGATCTGCTATCACTCACAGCACAGGCTCCGACTCTATTCGGCGAGCGAGTTCTGTCAGCTGAGAAATAATTTGGCGGACGACGTCCGCTGTCATAAGGACGCCGTGCTGTGTGAATGAAATCCTATCTTGGTCAATCCTCAAATGCCCTTTCTTGAGCACTTGGCCTTCCAGAAACGCCATTTCACGGAACAGGTCCTGAACCGGCAATTTGTACTTTTCTTCCAAGGGACGATCCGCATTGAGCAGGGCGATCTTTATGCCCGATGCACTATCGCTCCCATCCCCCTTCATAAAGATGCATTTCCAGTCAGGAAACGCTTTGAAGAAGCCCCCATAAATCGAGAGGCTGATGCCTCGATTCACACATTCCAGTGAGGCAATGGTCCACATGCCGCTTCTACCGGCGGCCTTGGTGTCGATCGTGTATTTCCTGCCGTTTTCGGAACCGATTATTTCGCCCGTGTTTGTGAGGCCCTGGGATTGATATTGCGCTCCTAACGCATCCGCCAGTTTCCTGTATTTCAGTCGACGCCATTGCAGGAAGATCAGATAGATGGCCAGAGCAAGGGCAAACGTGAGAGCCGTAAACAGCGCGGCGAATGATTGGGTTGTCATTTCAGGGCTCCGTGGGATTATGACTCGCTTTGTCGCACCTAAGCAGGGATTCTGCGACACACTATACCTGATTGTTTTGTGCCACAAAGTGCGCGAGAAACTGGAAAGTTGCTCCTGAATTTCCGGTTCACTCTTGCCGATGTCGGTTTCAAAAACGCAGATTCCAATGCAGCATGTTCCAAGTGAATACGAACCACACAAAACCTACGCAGGCCAGTGCGATCAAGGCGTCTCCGATTTTGCTCCACAATCCTCGTTGCCTATCGGCCCACGACCTCACCAAGTGAACAAGAACAATCAATGTGCCCAATACGCCGAGCCATCCGATCAGCTGAACGAAGCGTAGCCAGGGATTGAGGCGTTCACTTAGCATTCCGATATCCTTACTCGCAATCGCAAACAGAACCGCGAACGCTATCACGAAAACCAAGTCGATCGCGCAAACCATACGAACCAATATTCGGAGACGACTTCGTCCCGGAGGAAGTTCGAGTTGCTTACCGTAATGCCTGCGGGAAAGAGCCGCAATCGGCCAGAGCAAAAGCGTCAGCAGGAACACAACCATCGCGCAGGTGATGATGGGGAGATTCAAGCCACTGTTCTCATACCAAGGCGCCCGCTGGAAAACCATGAATGGGAAATCGATCACCATGACCAGTCCCCCTCCTTCACGCTTGAAACCGACTTTGTCCTGGCCGTTCACCTCCCGGAAAACGAGGGGCTCTATTTCCTTGAACTTCTTGGGTTGTCCATTCAGATCCTTGAGCGCATCGACGCTGATGCTGCCATCACTGTTCGGATACACCTTTGTTTCCCCAAGAACTGTTGTCACCTTGAGAATTGTTGTTTCTGATCGGCGGCTCACAATATACCGGCCCGAAACAGTTGCAGCGTCCTGAGCCGCGCTCGCAACCGACGGCGTCGAAGGCGGGTTATAGGGAAAATAGCGGTCAAGAAAGGCATGCCAGACTGCGGTCCGAGGACTGATTTCCCCCTTCCCGGCACTATTGTACGAAACGAAGAATCCAACTCCGGCATCGGGAATGAGATGGAGGTCGCTATGAAAGTATTGCGTGTCGCCGGCGTGTCCGATGATCCGATGGCCGTTGCGCGTTTCTTCATAGAAGCCCAGCGCCATGGCATTCATCGACGGAAGATTCGCGAACGCGCGCGCGTGCATCAATTGAGCCGTCTGAGGACGCAGGATTTGCACTCCCTCATATCGCCCATCTTGCAGATGCGCGATCATGAAGTGCGAAATGTCCGTAGCCGTCACCGATGAACTGCCGGCCGGCCATGCTTGAACAAATTCGAATGGTTTGGCCGGTTGTGAAGCCACGGTGTAGCCATCCGACATCATCGGCTGAAGAGCTGCGGGAAGCGGCTGACGAAAGGTGCTATGCGTCATGCCGAGCGGCGCAAAGATGTGCTGCTCAATGTAATCATCGAATGGTTGCCCGGAAACTCGCTGGACAATGTACCCAGCGACCGTGGCGCCGTAGTTTGAATAAGCAGGCGTCACTCCCGGCGGATAAACGCGCTGAGGTAAGTGTGCTTTCAAATATTCGCCGAGCGGCTTCAGATCGCTCGCGCCTCCCACGAACAAATCCTCGGCCGTCTCTTCGAAACCCGGAGTATGAGTCATTAGGTTTCTCATCGTGATTGGCTTCCCGAATTTTGCGGGAATCTTGAAGTCCAGGTAATCGTTCACGTCGCGGTCCAGATCGATCTTGCCAGCTTCCACGAGTTGCATCACCGCTGTCCAAGTAAACAATTTGGAGACTGAGCCGGGCCGAAACAGGGTGCCGTCCGGCGTTACGGGCGTTCTCTTGGCAACGTCCGCGTATCCGTACCCTTTGGCAAACAATACCCGTCCGTCTTTCACAACCAACACAACCGCGCCCGCGATGTCTTCGCGCGCTAATTGGAGTGGCATTACGCCGTCCAGAAAAGCTTCCAAATCGGGAGCAGTTAACCCTGGTACGGGGAGCGATGATTGGCTGGTCGCGTCCGGTTTCGCAGACCGGCTCTTCGATGATGGAGCCGCCGGCACTTGTCCGGACTGCGATTCAGAACCCCCAGTTGCGCCCGGGCCCGCTGCAAGAAAAAAAAACATAAAGCATGCGAATAGGGCCAACGCGAAGCGGCCCGAGAGCCGCGGGGAACCATTCTTTTGCTTAATCACGTTTCGTCTCCACTAAAAATAGGATTCAGGTCCCCGCCTGGGCGCATATCCACAAATTGCAAAGCCCTCATGCGTCAACAACCACCCTACTTGTGGGTCTCCCCGTGCCAGCCGGGCCCTCGCAATGGACGTCCTGCTTTCGCGGAGGTCAGCTTGCCGTGATCGTATTCGAGCTGGCCGTTCACGAATACGTAATCCACGCCTTCGGAAATCCGGGAAGGCTCGGTATATGTGGCGCGATCGATAATCGTTTTAGGATCGAATATCGTCACATCGGCGTAGAAGCCCGTCTTGATGAGTCCGCGGTCCGTCAGATGCTCACGCTGCGCCGGCATCGAAGTGATTTTGCGGATGGCTTCCTCGAGCGGCATTAAATGTTGGTCGCGAACGTAATGGCCAAGAAACCGCGGCATGGAGCCGTATGCGCGGGGATGATTGTGCAGCTCGAAAAGTGGACCATCCAGTGAAACCTCGTTCGCATCAAGGCCGATGGACGTCCAAGGTTGTTTCAGCCCGTATGTAAGATCCTGCTCGCCGGCGATAAAATATATCGCGCCTGTCTGCGCCTGATCCGCGAGGATAAAGTCGAAGAGCGCGTCCAGCTCCGGCTTCCCTTCTGCTTTCGCCATCTGTTGGACCGTTGCGCCGTCATATTTTTTCAGCTTCGGATTGACGACGCCCGAAATTACGATGCCTGCGCCGCCGCCGCTGTCGTAGTAGAGATTTTCCCAGTCGGGATGATCTTCGGCGAGCTCACCCTTGATGCGCGCGCGAATTGCGGGGTCGCGGAGCCGTCCGAGCAGTTTGGCTGCCCCGCCGTCCGCCATCCACGGCGGCAAAGACGAAGCAAGCGCGGTGCCACCGGCCACGTATGGATATTGATCGGCCCGAATGTCCAGACCTGACGCCCGGGCGGCTTCAATCTTCTTCACGATCGCCGGCATTGAACCCCATCGCGATTTTCCAATCACTTTGAGGTGAAAAATCTCGACCGGCAACCCACCTTCGCGGCCAATGCGAATCGCTTCATCAATCGCGGCCATTTCGCTCGCACCTTCGCTACGCATATGCGTGGCGTAAATGCCGCCGTACTGCCCCGCGACCTTTGCGAGAGCAATCAGCTCATCCGTCTTGGCGTAATGCCCGGGAGGATAGATCAGCGCAGTGGAAAGTCCCATGGCGCCGTCTTGCATTGCCCGCGCGACCAGGGCCTTCATTTGCTCGAGTTCCCCCGGGGTCGGAGCGCGATCCTTGTCCCCGATTACCGCTTCGCGAACCTGCGCAGCGCCCACGTAGGTCCCAAGATTGAGGGGCGTACCGTTCTTCTCCAAGCGCCGGAAATAGCCGTCGAGGGTGGTCCAGTCGATCGTCAAGTGATACTGGTCCAGGAATTGCTTCATGGGCGCGAGGGTCTTTTCATCTTGGGGCGCGATCGAACCGCCTTCCCCTGTTATTTCGGTCGTGATTCCCTGCGAGAGCTTGCTCAGCGAGCGATTGTCGATCAGCAGGGCCATCTCCGATTGTCCAAGCATGTCGATGAATCCCGGAGAGACAATGCGGCCCGTTGCATCGATCACTTTTTTTTCCCGCGCCCCGTCGAGTTTTCCGATCGCCACGATACGATCGCCACGAATTCCAATATCAGCGGCGTACCAAGGCCCACCGCTGCCATCGAGGATGTGGCCGTTCCGGATGACAAAATCAAATTGGCCGGAATCCTGCGCCCCCAATTTCGCGCGCGCCGTCGACGATAGGCCGAGTATCGCGGCGCTCGCCAGTAAAACTAAACTTGCTATCAGCCATCGCTTATTCATCCGGAACTCCCTGGTTAAGTTTGTTTGCGTCACGAACGCGAAATCTTGCAAATCACTCTCTCAATGAAACCGCTGAATTTGTGTGTTCACGCCCGTGCCCGCACCGCCAGCGAAATTTCCTCCCGTCGCATGGTCCATGATTTCAAGCGCGCCTGGTTCACTTCGTAACCCATGCCCGGAGATAGCGGGGCGGCGATCGTGCCACGCGAGCTGACAACGATCGGCGGATCGACAATGTCCTCTTCCCAATAACGGCTTGAGGCGGAGACATCGCCCGGCAACGTAAATCCCGGAAGCGTCGAAAGAGCGATATTGTGTGCCCGGCCGATGCCAGTCTCGAGCATCCCTCCGCACCAGACGGGAACGCCGGCTCGCCGGGCCAAATCGTGAATTTTCGTAGCCTCGGAAAAGCCGCCGACACGCCCGAGCTTAATATTGATGATCTTACACGCTCCCAGTTCGAGAGCGTGGCGCGCATCCGCCGCGCACGCGATGGATTCATCGAGGCAAAGCGGCGTCTGAAGCTGCCTTTGCAATTTCGCGTGGTCCACCAGATCGCCCGGCGCGAGCGGCTGCTCGATCATCAACAGCTTGAAGCGATCGAGTTCCCTCATCGTTGCAAGATCTCGATCGAGGGAGTAAGCGGCGTTTGCGTCAACTGAAAGCAGAATGTCCGGATATGTGGCCCTTACAGCAGCAACGAGCGCGACATCGAGCCCCGGCTTGATTTTTATTTTTATCCGCTGATACCCGCTATCGAGCTCGCGGCCAACCTTCTCCAGCAGGGCTTCGACGTTCGGTTGAATTCCTATGGACACACCGCACGCAATCTCTGCGCGTTCACCGCCGATATACTTCCAAAGGGGTATCCCTGCGCGTTTGGCCTCCAGATCCCAGATAGCTGCTTCCACGGCGCTCTTTGCCATCTGGTTTCCGCGAATTGACGCCAGTTTGTCGCTCACTTGTGAGGCCGCTGTTATAGGAGACAACGCCAGTAATGGTGCGACATGTTTCGCGATGATTATCCATGCTGTTTCGACGGTCTCCGCGTTGTAGAACGGGCCCTCCATGGCCACACACTCGCCGTAGCCAGTGGCGCCGCTGCGGTCAATCGCCTTGACGATCAGTATTCGGCGGATTGTGATCCGGCCGAAACTCGTCTCAAACGGATGTTTCAGCGGCAAGCTGAGTTCTCTAAGTTCGAGGCAATCTAGCTGAAGTGTCGACACGGCACTCTCTTACTCGGGCGCGCAAGAATCTAAAGAAAGCGCCTGCAGATATCGCATGCGCTGCTGTAAGCCTGGAAACTGACCTCCACCCGAAATTGAATAATTCGCGGATTGCCCCGATGTTCCCCGGGGCCCGCCAAGCATCGGGTTCAGCGCGAGCTCAGAAGTTCAACTTCAGGGCCAACTGAATGATTCGCGGCGCGACGCTCGTTGCTTGAATAACCCCGAAAGTAGGATCGTTAAAGGCTGCATCGGGATTGTCGAACTGCGTGTGATTGAACACATTAAAGAACTCCACACGGAACTCCAGGTTTCGGGCCTCACTCGATCCGAGCGGCGTCCTTTTGACGAGAGCGAAATCGAAATTCATCTGGCCGGGGCCTCCGACGATGCCAGGGCCTGCGTTGCCGAAAGTTGTTGCTACTCCGTCATCGCCGATCACAGGAGGAGTGGTGAAACACGCCTTGTTGAAATAGTTGCTCAGCTTGCGCTGAACTGAGCCAGAGGTGACCAGTTGGCTGGCTGTGCAACCGGAGGCGATCTGTGCCGGATCCGTATTCAACGCGCCAGTGCCGATCCCGAATACGTTATTCGGGTCCGCGAATGTGAGGTTGAGGTGCCGCCCGGATTGGATCGTGGTTACGCCCGAGACTGCCCACCCAGCCAGCAGTCGGCCGCCGGGAGAGAAAAGGTTTTTCGGCCCCGGCACGTTATAAAGATAGCTCAGGACAAAACGCTGAGGGCGGACGAACCCGTCCGGACCATATCGTGCGTGCGCGTCGTTCTGGTTGCCTTCGAGATTCGCGCCCTGCTGCGTACCGGTGCTCGAATTGGTGGCATCAGTCAATGACCTCGCCCAAGTGTAAGCGGCTAGGAACTGCAAACCATGGCTGAACCGTTTCGTCAAGCTGACGTCCAATGCGTTGTACCACGAGGCGCCTGAGCTCTCAATCTGAAATGCCCCCGGAGCGGAAAATCCCTGGAAGGGGACGCGCTGCTGGATATTGGCAACGGTATTGGTCGTCTCTCCGCGGATGGGATTAGCCGCAGACGCAAGAGCCGCTTGGTTGAATGCGCGTTCGACCTCGAGCTTCGTCCCGCGTATGCCGTTGTAGCCAACTTCCAGCACAAGATCCCTGGCCAGCTGAGCCTGCAGACTCTGACTGTATTCCTGGATGACAGACGGCTGGAACGTCGGGGAGAACCCCTGCGGAGTTTGCGCGGTTGTGGGCGAGTAGGCCAGAGGCGCAAAATTCGGGAAGGTTGGCACCGGAGCAAAGGGATTCGCGAAGGTAAAACCAAAAGCAGCAGCCGGCACCACTACACGGAAGTCCGAGAACGGAGGAACGGCAATCAGTTGCAGGAATAGCTGTCCAGTAGATCGCTGGAAGAACATCCCGTAGCCGCCCCGCAATACAAACCGTTCCGTCCCGGGCAATCTCCAGGCATACCCTATTCGCGGCGCGAAGTCGTTTTGCCCGTCTCCGTTGATGGCGGCTGAGTTGGGAGCTCGTGTAACTCCCGCCGGAAGGGTGCCCTGAAAATTAGAACCAACTACAATACCTTGCAGTGTGCCGCCAGCAGGAGGATTCGGATTCACGAGACTCAGGTCTACGTTAGATGACCTGCCAAGCGAGTCCCCGATTACTCCCTGCCGCTCATAGCGCAATCCCAGGTTTACCGTGAGACGAGAAGTTACCCGAATATTGTCTTGAGCGAATGCATCGCCATTCCAAGCTCTCCAGGAGCGGTCCACGAGGCCCTGAAGATCCGCTACAAGCAGTGGATTCCCGGTCAAGAAATCCGGCACGTTGAAGAAATCGATCAATCCCGCGAAAGAGAAGTTTTCAAAGTTGATTTGCTGGCGGGAGAGGCCGCCGCCAAAATGGAATGAGTGGCGGCCATGAACGTACGAGAGAGAATCCGAGAAGTTGTAGCTGTTTTGGGAGAAAATAAATCCATCGTTTCCATTGCCGCCGACGTTGAAGCTTCCTAGAATGCCTATTTCCGGCCTGATATTGTCATTTGGCGGCGCATTGATTCCAAGCGACGCAAGAGTTAGCGGGGACGCACCGGTTTGCCCCGGAACGCTGACCGTCGCCTGCCCCTGACTGCTGTTCAATACTTGCCGGTTATATCCGAGCACCAACTGATTCACCAAGTTGGAACTGAATATGTAGTTGTTGGATATACTAACGTTGCGAAACTGGTTTGCCGTGGAAAACGGGAAACCCGGCACGTTACCACCGCCCGTGCCCGCACTCGGCCGGAAGTTTAATGCTTCATCGTTGTTGGCCCAGAAGAACCGCTCAGACCATGTGCTTCTGTCCGATTGAGTGTAGTCCGCATTGGCGAGGAACTGGTTTTCGGTGAACGGGCAGGCCTGGCTCACGCTCGAAGTCCCATTGGCATTCTGTGGTACGGGGATCAAGAATCCGCCGCCAGGGACTGTGGCGTTGAGCAAGGCCAGCGCCTGCGGGCTGATGTTCGAGCCATCTGGGGCGACCGGCGGACCTAACACGCCCGGCTGATTCGCAAAAGCTGCTCCGAGCGAGGCCGCCGAGCGGTCCGAAAGGCCGGTCAGTTCCGTCGGAGTACTGAAAGACCCCAAGCACGCTGGGTCCAAGCCGTTTCTCTGCCGCGTGCCCTGGTACGAACCAAAAAAGAACAGCTTGTCCCTTTTTATGGGTCCGCCCAAGGAGCCCCCGAACTGGTTCTGCTTTAGCACGGCCCGCGGTTTTCCTGCTGCGTTCAAGAAGAAATCATTCGCATTGAAATCGTCATTGCGCAAAAACTCGAAAGCAACGCCGTGGAACTGATTGCCACCGCCCTTTGTGAGCACATCCACATTGGCTCCGGCATCTCTTCCGAAAGATGCGTCGTACTGCCCGGTCTGCACCTTGAACTCCTGGATCGCGTCCGGATTGGGAACCGGAATGGCCGTACCGCTGTCGAGATCCGTCACGCTCACACCATTCATCTGAAAATTGTTGTCGTTGACGACCGCACCATGGGAGGAGATTATGGCGTTTCCGACTCCCATAGCGCCCGCATCATTCACGTCGGATGAAACGCCCGGGGAAAGATCCAAGATTTGCGTGTAGTTGCGGGTAACCAAGGGCAGGCCCTCCACCATTCTCTCGTCGGTTACGTGCCCCAGCGCCTGATTTTGGGTTTGCAGAAGCTGCGCTTCAGTAGAAACGGTCACACTCTGTGCCACCTCGCCAACTTCGAGTTTCACATTGAGTGTGCTGGTTTCCGTGACGGACACGATGATCCCATCGAGGACAGAGGTTTTGAATCCGCTCTTCGAAACTTCAATTCGATAAATTCCCGGCAGCAAGAAAGGCGCCAAATAGCTGCCATTCGGCTGCGAAACGAAGTCGTGGCCATCACCGGTAGCCACGTTCACTACATGGACGGCCGCCCCCGGCACCACGCCGCCACTCGGGTCTGTGATGACGCCGCTAAGCGCACCTGTTGACGCCGTCTGCCCAAAGGCTTGGGGCGCGGCAAATGGTAGCAGGATCAGCACCAGTAGAATCGAGGCTGCGACCGTGCATTTCACAAATGAATCAGTGACCAGCCGCCGATTTGAAATCAAAATCGTTCGCATAGCTTACCTCCACGCCGAACGTCTCGCGCGCCTGCGCGCCACTCGCAACGGCCGACATATAGTCACAACGATTGGGGGCTGTCAAGCAGAAATGCAACATGTGCTGCGACGCAATTTCTTCTAGCATCATGTGTTGTACTGTGATATCGAGTACGAATTCGAATCCTGTTAAGGCTGTCTCGGCCGCCTAACGAAGCAGTCGGATGGGTGGCCACACTCGCGCTACAAGATGGTCGTTGGTTTAGACTCTCGGCCGGCAGACGGAGGACGGGCCATGAAAATTCCGGCGGGCGCCCACAAGCAGCGTTCGACACATTCCAACGAACGGCTCGGCGATGGCTCGATCCGAAGAACCTCGCTCGAAGAGCATTTCGACCGTGCGCTGCAGGCCCTGAGCGAAAGCCGCAAAAACCTGATTCAAAAAATTCTCGATGATTCCGAAGAAACTTATTTTCTTTCCTCCCGCAACCTCGCGAAGCGCTATAGCGTGGACGTAGGCACAATCGTCCGCACGATCCAGGCGCTGGGATACAAACGGTACGCCGATTTCAGCTCCGACCTCAGGGCGCATTTCGTAGTTCGCCTCAATCCCTACACGGTTATGAAGTCTGCCACGCTTCGTGGGCGGCGCAGTGTTTCCGATCACATTCGGGACTGCATCGAACTGGGCGCGAACAATCTTGACGCGTTGCGTTCCGAGCTTGATCCGAAAAAAGTAATCGAGCTTGCCAAACGAATCAGTCGCGCGCGGCGAATTGTCGTCATTGGCGTCGATTTGGCTAACGCTTTATCTTGCTATTTTTCCTACATGCTGGTCGCCTATCACGGTTTCGACGCTGAAGCTCCCCTCGGCAGTGCTGCTCAATTGAATCAGAAAGTGAATTTGTTGGGACCCAGAGATTTGCTGATTGCAATCAGCTTCGGCCGCTGCTTGCGAACCACTGTGGAATCGGCAATCCACGCGCAGGAACGCGGCATTTCGACTTTCGGCATCACCGACAGCAATCGCACGCCGATTGCGCGCGTGTGCGAGTCGTGCCTGATCGTACCCACCGCGAGCGCCGAATTGAGCGTTTCCTACGTCGCTCCTGTATCCGCGATCGAAGCCGTGCTGACTGCTTGCGCGTACCTAAACCCGAAGCGGACTCTGGCGCTGTTGAAACGTAAGGAAGAAGAAGAGCAAGAGTCGAATTCGCGGTGGTATTCGTCTCCGGATCGCGCCGAACCCAAAGGAAGAAATGGGCCGGCTAAGTCCGGGAAGTAGCGGGAATTTGGTTCGACGCTTGAAGTCAGCGGGGAAATTCCTCACGCAGCACTGCGGCATGATCCGAAGAATCCGTGCGGCGCTGATGAATCCACGAATACTTCCGTAACTGTGCCC
>JBOGNJ010000134.1:0-7918 GCA_050746905.1 Candidatus Acidiferrales bacterium | reverse complement strand
GCAGCCGAGTCCGCCAACATGGTTGAGAAACTCGCCAGCGGAGCCGTCGTGTCCGATGACGAGACGCTCGAAACCAGCGTTCGTGGCAAGGCGCATGTGCCATTTGGCGGCGCGAACGTTCCCGAGAAAATCGAGTCCAGCACTCCGACTGGTCTGAACAAGTGGACCGACTCGGCGGAGCACGCGGAGACCGAAGCAGACGAGTCGGCCGTGGAGGCCGAGGAAGCCCGCGCCGTAGTCGAAGAGGAGCAAGTCTCCAGCCAGGCGGCGACTGAGTCTTCGAACGGCTCATCCGGCAAGTACGCAATCACAAAAGCGGAAGACGCGCCGAATTACACGCCAGACGCGGAATCAGTGCGGCAGACCGAACCAGAACCCGAATCCGCGAGCGCGCAGCAAACGAAATCCGCGCCGCCCCCGGAGCCAATTCTGTTCCGGATGCCCCAGGAATTTGCTTTCGTGCCGGCATCGGAAGCGCCGACCGGGGAAAGCGTGGATGTCGCGCAGGACGCTCAAGAACCGACGTATTACTCCGGCGAAGATCGGACCGAAGCGACCGACGAACCGCAGAAAGTTGTTCCCCAGCGGCTATACGATGCGCCGGATGAACCACGCGCGGAAATTCCTGCCGCGGAAATCCCCGCTCGGAAGGAAGTTCCAGAGCAGTTTCAGGTTGACGCGGTGGAGACGTCGCACACTTCGCCTGAACAGACTGCTCTTTCCGACGCCATATCAGCAGCCGTCGCCAAGAACCCGGGAATGGACTCGGCGGTCGTTGATAGCGTGGTGGCAAAGCTGCTTGAAAAGCTCGAGCCTCAGATTCACGAGGCCCTCTCCAACGGGGTGCTTCGTCCCCTGGTCGAAGAAATCCTGAATCGCGAACGCAATAAGAAGTAACCCTGTAACTCGCCAAATTATCTCGATAACCCTCCATTTGACGGACCCCACGATTGCCCCGTATAGTTGTTCGTTTCACGCATCTCCAAAAAACGCATAGGGACGCCGTAAAACGTCAGTCGCGAATCACGATGGCACGCGAAATTCCCAAGACATACGAACCGCAGGAGATCGAACGGCGCTGGGCGCAGGCCTGGTTTGACGAGAAGCTTTACCGCGCCGAAGCGGCTGATCCGGGCGAAATGTTTTCCATTGTTTTGCCGCCGCCGAACGTTACGGGCTCAATCCACATCGGCCACATGCTGGAGCACACACAGATTGACATAATTGTGCGTTGGCATCGCATGCGCGGCAACAAAACGCTCTGGCTTCCCGGGATGGATCACGCGGGCATCGCGACGCAGGTGGTGGTCGAGCGCCAACTGGCGAAAGAAGGGCTGAAACGCGAGCAGATTGGGCGGGAGGAGTTCGAGCGGCGCGTTTGGCAATGGAAGGCGGAAAGCGGCGGCAACATCAGGAAGCAGATGATTCGTTTGGGCGTCTCGTGCGATTGGACGCGCGAAAAATTCACGCTCGATGCGCCGCTTTATCGAGCTGTGATGGAAGCTTTCCTGCGGCTGTATCGCGAGGGGTTGATCTATCGCGGCCGCTACATGGTGAATTGGTGTCCCCGTTGCCAAACGGCGCTGAGCGACCTGGAAACAGTGCACGAAGGGCGCGAAGGCAAGCTCTGGCACATCCGCTATCCGGTTGCTGGCTCCAAAGAGTTTATTATTGTCGCTACCACGCGCCCCGAAACCATGCTGGGCGACACCGCTGTCGCCGTTCATCCGGAAGATGACCGCTACAGGCACTTGGTCGGGAAACTCGCCGTACTTCCACTGATGAACCGCGAAATCCCGATTATCTCGGACGATTTTGTGGATCGCGAGTTCGGCACGGGCGCGGTGAAAGTGACTCCCGCGCACGACCCGAATGATTTCGCGACGGGCCGGCGTCACAATCTCGCCGAAATTGACGTGATGACTCCGGACGCGCACATGAGCTCGGCAGCGGGCCCGTATGCGGGAATAGAGCGTTTCGCCGCGCGTGAGAAAATCGTCGAAGACTTGAAGGCGCAAGGGCTGCTCGAAGGCATAACGAACCATGCGATGTCCGTCGGCCTCTGCGATCGCTGCAAAACGATTATCGAGCCACGGCTCTCCGTGCAATGGTTCTGCAAAATGAAGCCCTTGGCTGCGCCGGGCATTCAGGCCGTCGAGGACGGGCAGCTTTCGATTGTGCCGGACAATCAAAAGAAAATATTTCTCGACTGGCTGACCAACATCCGCGATTGGTGCATTTCCCGGCAACTTTGGTGGGGCCATCGCATTCCTATTTGGCATTGTGGCGATTGCGGCGCGATGACTCCGGCAAAGGATTCGCGCGTCGACGTGGTGGATGGGCGCGTGCAGATTGCAGGTGTGCCGCAGAAGTGTGAAAAGTGCGGCAGCGGCAAATTGACGCAGGATCCGGATGTCCTCGACACGTGGTTCAGCTCGGGCCTGTGGCCGCTATCGACGCTCGGCTGGCCTGACGACACGGAGGATCTGCGAGCGTTTTATCCAACGAGCCTGCTGATCAGCGGCTACGACATTCTTTTTTTCTGGGACGCGCGGATGGTCATGCTGGGCCTGCATCTGGCGCCCGGCGTCAAAATCGAAGAGCGAATTCCCTTCCGACAGCTCTATTTGCATGGAATTGTCCGCGACCCTCATGGAATAAAGATGTCGAAAACGCGCGGAAATGTGGTTGATCCGCTGGAAATCATCGAGAAATACGGCACCGACGCACTGCGGTTTGCATTGACCGCGATGGCAGCTCCTGGAACGGATATCGCGCTGAGCGAAGAGCGCATCTTGAGCTATCGTGCCTTTGCGAACAAAATTTGGAACGCCGCGCGTTTTTTGTTTTTCAACCTGGAGAAGATCGAAGCGACGGGCGTGACGCTAAAAGACCTGGCAGCCCCGGATGTTCGAGAAAAAGCGCCGTATCCCACGCACGATGCGTTGCCGCACCGGTGGATTTTCTCGCGCCTGGCAGCAGTGACGGCGCAAATGAACGACGCGCTCGAGAATTTCCGCTTCCATGAGGCTGCGCACGTCATCTACCACTTTTTCTGGGGCGATTTCTGCGACTGGTACATCGAATGGCTGAAGCCGCAACTGGCTTCGGAAAATCGTGAAGACGCCGTAGCTACGTGGCGGAATTTATTCGCGGCGTTCGAATATGCGCTACGCCTGCTGCATCCTTTCATGCCGTTCATCACCGAAGAACTCTGGCACCGATTGCCCCAAAACGCCGGCGCGAAATCCATTTCGCTTCAAAGGTTCCCAACGCCGCGTGCGTCGTGGGCTAATCCAGAAGCGGAGCAGCGTGTCGCCCTAGTGCAGGAGATCGTCGTGGCCGCGCGGAATATTCGCGCGGAAATAAAGCTCGATGCAAAGAACAAAGTAGCCGCGGATTTCGCGTCGGCGAATTCCGAAGTGCGCGACCGCGCTGCGGAGAATCTCGACGTGATTCTCAGGCTCGGGAGTCTTTCGACGCTGAATACCCACACAGGAAAGCTGAAGATCAGCGACGGTGTAGTGCGCTCGACGTCGCAATTTGACTTGCGGATTCAGTTTAAGGGCGGGCCGGTCGACGCCAAAGCGGAAACGGCCAAGCTGAGAAAAGAGAAAGAGCGCCTGGAAAAAGATATCGCGTCGAAAGAGCAGCGGCTCGCCGACGACACGTTTCGGAGCAAGGCCCCGGCGGAAATTGTCCGCGGCCTGGAAGCGACGCTTGCCGAGCGCCAGCTCGAATACCAGAAAATTGTGGAGCGGCTGGCGCAATTGGAGTAGACGCCACGGCCGTTAACGCGAAGTTACTTAACAATTGGTCCTCAATGGCGCAAGCGAAATCACGCGTACAGAAAAACCGGTCGAACCTGACCGGGCGCACGGACAAGCGCATTGATGCGTTGCTGTCGCTGCTCTCCGAAAACACGACGATCGTGATCAGCGGCGCGCAAATCGCGAAGGAGATCGGCGTCCGGCGGCAAACGGTCTGGCGCTGGATTGAAACGCTGCGCGCGGCCGGCGTGAAAGTGAAGGGCCATCCGCGGACGGGTTATCACATCGAGCGCGCGGCAGACGTTCTGGCGCCGAAATTGCTCGCGCGAGGCCTGCGAGGCACACCTTTCGCGAAGCATATTTTTCATTTCTTCACGGTGGACTCGACGAACACGGTAGCAATGCGCCTGGGCGACGAAGGAGAGGCGCATGGCACGGTAGTCGTTGCAGAGGAGCAAAGATCAGGGCGCGGACGCGCGGGACATTCGTGGCATTCGGAAAAGGCGACGGGAATCTACGTCAGCATCCTGCTGCGGCCGCAGATTTCTCCCATGCTGGCACCGGCTTTAACTCTCGTCGCTGGACTCGCGGCGTACGACGCCATCGCCGAAGAAAGCAGTCTTCGTCCGGACATTCGCTGGCCAAACGACGTTTTGCTGAAAGATAAAAAAGTCTGCGGTATTCTGACGGAGATGCAAGCCGAGCCGGACCGAATACATTTTGCCGTGATTGGCATTGGCATCAACGTAAATCAGGCGAAAATGCCCGCCGAACTTGCCGGCATCGCGACGTCCATGAACGTTGAGACTGGCCGCGTGCATTCGCGCCTTGAACTGCTTGCGCGGTTGCTGCGGCACCTCGACCGCTACTACAATCAATTCATCGCCGAAGGGGCTGCGCCGATTTTGCAGCGATTCGCCGATGCGTCGAGTTATTTCGAGGGCAAGCGCGTGCGCATTACCACCAGCGCGGAGAGTTTCGTGGGAACGACGGCGGGCCTGGAGCCGATGGGAATTCTGCGCGTGAGGCGTGACGACGGAAGAATCGAGACCGTGATTTCCGGCACGGTGGCAGAGGCGGAATGATGCTGCTGGCAATGGACGTGGGGAATACGAACACGGTGCTTGGCGTGTTTCGCGGCACCGAACTGGTCGCGAACTGGCGATTGACCACGGCGCGCGATCAAACCGTCGACGAATATGGAATCCTGACGCGAGAACTTTTCACCCTCGCCGGCCTGGCGGCAACGGAAATCAACGGAGCAATTATTGCGTCCGTGGTGCCGTCGCTGAACGCGACTCTGGCGGAAATGGCCGAACGATATTTCGGTTTGAAGGCGCTTTTCGTCGAGCCAGGAATCAAGACGGGCATGCCCGTGCATTACGACAATCCGCAGGAAGTGGGCGCGGACCGCATTGCCAACGGCGTGGCGGCATTCGCGAAATACGGCGGCCCGTGCGTGGTGGTGGATTTCGGCACCGCGATCAACTTTGACGTGGTGTCGAAGCGCGGAGAATATTTGGGAGGCGTCCTCGCGCCCGGCGTCGGCATTTCCGCCGATGCGCTCTTCGTGCGCGCCGCCCGGCTCTTTCGAGTCGAAATTCGCGACCCTGGAAAAATCATCGGCACGAATACCGCAGCATCCATGCAGGCCGGGTTGTACTACGGCTTCACGGATCTGGTCGATGGAATTTTGGAACGGCTGAAGAAGGAATTGGGCCCGGACACGCGCGTGATCGCCACGGGCGGTCAGGCGGCGCTCATCGGAAGCGGCTCGCGGCACATTCAAGAGCTTGACGAACATTTGACGCTCGAAGGGCTGCGAATTCTCTGGGAGCGCAACGCGACTGCGGAAACCGCGACGCCACGAGCTACATCCGAACGCCAGGAAGCCAACCGTAAACCATCATCTCCGGCGCGGAAGCCGGCGCGTTAATCGCCCCCCGCGATGGCCGACTTCAACTATTTCAATTACTTCACCGAAATCGAAGAACATTTCTGGCGCAAGCGCGGCGCTCATCTTTTGGTGTCGCCGCTCGATTGGGCAATTTTGGAGACCTGGCAGAAAGCGGGAATTCCATTGGAAGCGGTGCTCAAAGGAATCGATAGCGCCTTTGAAAGTTACGGACGTTCGCGGCGCGGAACGGCGGGACGCACGCTGAAAAGCCTCGCCTATTGCGTGGACGCTGTGCTCGATGCGGCGGCAGGGGCGCGGGAAGCCGCAACGGGCAAAGGTCCCGAGGGGCACGCAAGATCCGCCCCCGCGGAGCCGTTTTCGCGCGAGGAACTGGCGCGCTACCTTGATGAGAGCATTCGAAGGCTGCGTTTCGCCGCCGAACAAGCTGTTGAAGCGTCTCCCGAGCTAGCGAAACGCTTTAACGAAGTAGCGTGCGGCGTTGAAGAAGCCAAGACGACACTCGACGCTTCCGCGCATCTCGATCTCGAGGAACTCGAACGCAGACTCACCGTCCTTGAAGATAAACTCTTGGCCACGCTCACTTCCGTGGCCGATGCGGAAACAATGCTGGCGGTCAGGCGCGAAATGGATCACGCCCTCGCGCCTTACCGGCGCAAAATGTCCGCGGAACAGCTTGCGTTGGTAGAACGGCAATACATCCAGAAGCGCCTTTTTGAGATTTACCGCCTATCGAGGTTGAGCCTCTACTATCTGAAATAAGTCCGCGAGCGTCGCCGGCCCGGGTTCCAACAAATGATACGCGCAAAAATCGAAAAATTGATTTACGGAGGCGAAGGGCTCGCGCACGAAAATGCCGAGGCCGTGTTCGTGCCATTTGTGCTGCCCGGGGAAGAAGTCGAGGTTGAACCGGGAGGGCGTAAGAAGAAATTCGTTCGCGGGCGCCTGACGCGAGTGCTGACCGCTTCATCCGAACGCATCAATGCGCAATGTCCGCATTTTGGCGTTTGCGGCGGATGCGACTATCAGCACGTTTCGTACGAGGCGCAGCTTCGTTACAAAGAGCAAATCCTTCGCGAAACTTTGCGGCGAATCGGCGGGATCGATTGGAAAGCTCCGATCATCATCCACGCGTCGCCGCCGTGGCAATACCGCAATCGCGCGCAGTGGAAGATTCGCCCGATTGCCGTTGAGCGTGCGAGTGCTTCCGCAAATCAACCTCCCGGCATCGGATATTTTCGCGCCGGATCTTCAACGCTGTGCCCCGTGGAAGTTTGTCCGATCCTTTCGCCGAAACTCCTCGCGACATTTGAAGCGCTGCGAAGCGCCTTGCATGAAAGGAAGCTGCCGGAAACGTTGCGGGAAGTGGAGGCGTTCGTCGACGCCGAAGATCGCAGCACACTGCTGAATATTTCTTGCACGTCGCTTCCCCGCGCCGCGGAATCAATCGCGAAACTATTGTCCGAGACAATCGGAGATGTGAAAAGCATTCTCATACAGGACGCGCGCGGCGAACGAATGTCGCTGCACGGCCCCGGCTTTCTGCAATACAAGATCGGCCAGAATAGCTTTCGAGTTGGGCATATGTCATTTTTCCAAGTGAACCGCTTCCTGGTGGACGAAATGGCCGGCGTTGTAACCGCGGCGGCGGGAAACGGTGAGCTGGCTCTTGACTTGTATGCGGGCGTGGGATTGTTCGCCATGTCACTGGCCAAGAGCTTCTCGCACGTGGAAGCGGTCGAGGCCAATCCGGCATCCGCGCGCGATCTCGAAACAAATGCAGGCCTGAGCGGTAAAACAATTGCAGCGCGAAATGATTCCACTGAGTCGTTCCTCGCAGCATGGAAACGGAAACGCGGCGCAGTGCCTGATGTTGTGATTGCGGATCCGCCTCGCGCGGGGATCGAGCCGGAAGCTTTGCAAAAGCTGATTGAGATCGCGCCACAGCGAATCGTGTACGCATCGTGCGATCCCGCGACACTGGCGCGCGACTTGGCAAAACTATGCGCGAAGGCGTATGCTCTTCATGAATTTTACCTATTTGATATGTTTCCTCAGACTTATCACATCGAGACGATCGCGCGGCTAGACCGAGTCCGGTGAAGTTTCCGGCGTTGTGGCTCGGACTAGCGTTCGCTGCCGGAATTGCCGCCGGAGAATTCCCGGGTGCAACTCCAGTCCTCTGGGTTACAGCCACGATAGTTTCCATTCTCGCCGGGCTGTTCCTGGTATT
>JBOGNJ010000133.1:0-8818 GCA_050746905.1 Candidatus Acidiferrales bacterium | reverse complement strand
CTCGGCATAATCTGAAATTGTACAGTGGTCGCGGCCGGCGGCAAAGGCGTGATACGTTAGAATAATGGCGAACAACAGGCGAAGACGCTGTACAGGTAAGCATGTATTGCAGCGGTTGAGTTGAACGGTCAAAGTTAAACCGTCAAGAACGATTGCAAGATTGCGTTTCATCGCAGCCGCACGCTGACGGGAGGACGATTCCATGAGTTCGACAATCAGCCGGGATGAATTGAAAAAGAAGATCGACCGCCATGACAACTTCATACTGATGGAAACGCTGCCGGCCGCAGCTTACGAGCAGGGCCATTTGCCGGGCGCGGTGAATGTGCCTCTCGACCATCTGCAGCAGCTTGCCTCAAAACTTGCGCCGAAAAAGGACGCGGATATTGTCGTTTATTGCGCCAGCCCCACGTGACACGCCTCCGAAACCGCCGCCAAGGCCTTGGCGGCAATGGGTTATACGAACGTCAAGGACTACGAGGAGGGAAAGTCGGACTGGATCGGCGCTGGACTTCCCACCGAGAACGGAGCGTCGAAGGCGACGAGAGCTACCTGAACGGACTTTTCAAGACCGGGCGCGGCTGCTGGGACGAAACGACTCCGCCGACGTAATCAGGGGTAGCGCGGCAACAATTCCCGAGGAACTTTAGCGAGCGGACGAAGCTGCTTGTCCTTTTCTGACAGCAACGGAGATGTGGTTCCCCACGCGATATTCAAGTCTGGATCGTCGTAGGCGATGCCGTGCTCGTCCGCGCCATCGTAGAAATCGCTGCACTTATAAAGAAATTGTACTCGGGGCGACAGCGCCAAAAAACCATGTGCGAAGCCACGCGGCACATAGAGCTGATTGCGCTTCTCCGCCGACAAAACCACGCTGATCCATTTGCCGAAATGCGGCGAGCCGACGCGAATATCCACGGCAACGTCAAGCGCTTCGCCTTCCACCACGCGGCACAGCTTCGCCTGCGCGCGGTTGAGCTGGTAATGCAGGCCGCGCAACACGCCCTGCGCGGAGATCGAGTGATTGTCCTGCACGAAAATATCCGTGATGCCGAGCTCCGCGAATTTCTGCTGGTGATACGTTTCGAGAAAACTCCCGCGAGCATCGCCGCGCGCTTCCACGAGAATTTCGCATACGCCCGGCAAATTCGTGTCGACGCGCTTTACTCCCGTTCCGCCAGTGGTATTCAGTTGAGAAGATTCCCCGGTTTTTGGCATAGGTGCGAGGCCTTCATAGTAAAGCGGGAGCGTGCCAGTGGAAAGCTAATTGCGAGCGCCGCTGCCGATTGCAGGAAGCGCCGGCTCTTTTTGGAGATTTATTTCCGCCGCGAGATCGTGTTGCGCCCGATGAATATCTCGCAAAAGTTGTCTTCGCTTCAGGGGCTAAAGCCCATTCATTACGGACGAATAACGGCGGGGCTAAAGCCCCGCCCTCCTGAAGAGAAATGTCAGGAATTCCCGGGACAGAACCTTACTTTGTGGCGGCCACCGCGCCATGGCTCGGAGCGCTGCTGTTCTTGATGTATTTTGCGTACCACGCAAGATACCGCTCGTAGCGGTCGCGCTGGAAACTCGGCCGCCGAATCCCGTGAAACTCATTGGGATAAATAATCAGTTGCGTGGGTACGTCGAGGCTCCTCAACGCCTCGTACATTTCCTCGTTTCCGACCATGGGAACGTTGGCGTCCTTGTCGCCGCTCAAATAAAGCGTCGGCGTCTTGATGCGGTCGGCGTGCAAAAACGGATACGACAACTTCTGATAGGTCGCCCACGCTTTCGCATTCCACGGAGGGCCGATTTCATTGTCGTACTGGATGATGTACTGATCGACGCCGTAAAGCGCGATAGTGAATCCCGTGCCCGCGCCGCACGTGGCGGCTTTCAGGCGCGGGTCGCTGGCGATCATGTAATCGGTGAGGATGCAGCCGTAGCTCCAGCCGCCTACTCCCAGATGATTCGGATCCGCAACGCCCATTTCGAGCACATGATTGAGCCCCGCTTCCAGGTCTTCGACTTCATAGTGGCCCCAGTCCGCAAAAATCGCGCGCTGGAATTTCTGCCCGCGGCCCGAGCTCCCGCGATAGTTCACGTTGAGCACCGCGTAGCCATTCGCCGCAAATATCTGCCGCTCAAAGCTGAATGAGTGCGAGTCCTGCCCGTCGGGGCCGCCGTGAATGCGCAGCAGCAGCGGCACTTTCGTGCCCGCCGTGTATCCCAGCGGATAAGTCAGCAGGCCGTGAACTTCCGTTCCATCCGGCGTTTTGTAACCAACGTCTTCCGTCTTCGCGAGTTCGAGCTCCGAAAAAAGTTTGTCGTTCTGATGCGTCAATTGCCGCAGCGTGCCGCCTTCCCAGGAATAAATTTCCTCGGGCTTGGAATCGCTGCTGCTCAGGGCCACCAGACAGCCTTTTGAATGCGACATCGCTCCCACGACGACGGGAGGCTCGAGCAATTTGCGCACGCTTTGATCGGCGACGTTCACGGAAATCGGATATTCCGAGCGATCGTCCTCTTCCGCAACAACGATGGATTTTCCGTCTTCGCTGAAATACGGCGACGAGACGGAGCGGTCGAGTTTTTCCGTCAGAATCGTGGGCGCAGCGGAGCCGTCCGCCGGCGCGACGGCAAGATGACTCATCCCGTAGGCATCCCACTTTTTTTCGTCGCCAACAAGGAACGCGACCGACTTCCCGTCGGGACTCCACGCAAGGCGCCCTCGCGTGCCGCGCGTTGCGTAATTGCTGATCTCTTTTTCCATCGAACCCGGGCGCGCGTCCGCAACGAAGACTTGCGGCACCGGATCGCGGTCGGGATGCGGATCGTGATTGCTCAGAAACGCGATGCGCGTGCCGTCCGGCGACCACACAGGACCCGACTCGTCGTATTTGCCCTTCGTCAGCCGCTCGAGTTTCTTGCTGGCGATATCGAACAGGTAGATGTGGCTGTGACGATTGCTGAGCAAGTACCCGACAACGTCCTGCCTGTAATGATAGCGGTCGATCACAACCGGCTTGGGATGATGCGGAGGAGCGCCCGGCTTTGCCGCGGCTGCCTCGGCCGCCTGCTCTTCGGGATCCGGATCCATCATCACCAGCGCCAGGCTCTTCGAATCCGGCGACCATTCATAGGCCTGCAAATGGCCTTTGAGTTCCGTAAGCTGCATGGCTTCCCCGCCCTCGCGGTTCAGCAGCCAGACTTGTGTCCCTTTCGCCTTGCCCGGACGGCCCGAAGTGAACGCCAAATATTTTCCGTCGGGGGACCATTCGGGGCCGCCTTCAGACTCCTGGCTCTCCGTGACCTGAATGTCGCGCGAGCCATCCGTGCTCACCATCCACACGTGGGAATCCTGCTTGTCCGCCTTCGCGTCAGTTGTGCTGACCGTGTAGGCTATCCACTTGCCTTCGGGAGAGCACTGCGGGTCGCGGACGCCGCGCATACGCGCCAGATCGTCCAGATTGATGGGACGCCGCGTCTGGGCGTAGCTTGGCGCGCACAAAATCAGCGCGAACAAGACAGCGCCGCAAATTAAGACGAGCCGCAATACCAAGTTTTGCCCCAGAGCGACACAAGTAATGGAATTGCTACGTGAAGAGCTGAACCATTGCATACCGTTCAATTTATGCCCCCTCGATAATTGACTCGCACCCGCGCGTTGCGCCAATTTCGGCGACGGCTGCGCGATGTCTTCTATAACTCAATTAGCGCGTTCGCGCAAGCGCAGGACAACGTCGCAATGACGGGATCCTGAGAGCCAACCGGTATTTTCGGCCGCTACGAAGATTTTCGTTGACACTACGAACTCCTTCGTAGTATATCTCTCCGCATGACATATCAATCATCGACACATCCAACGTCGCAGAAGCCGACTGCGTCCGAGCTGGAAATCCTGCGCGTGCTGTGGGAGCGCGGGCCTTCGACCGTTCGCCAGGTCTATAAAGCGTTGAACGAGAAAAAGGACACGGGGTACACCACCGTCCTAAAACTTTTGCAGATCATGACCGTCAAAGGAAGTGTGCGCCGCAATGAAGAGCAGCGCGCGCATGTCTACGAAGCCTGCGTGCCCGCGGAAGAAACCAAGCGGCAGTTTGCGGGAGACGTGCTGCAGCGCGTGTTCGCGGGCTCGGCGAAGGATTTGATGATGCACGCACTCTCGGCCAAGAAAACGTCGCGGAAAGAGCTGGAAGAAATGCGCCACATGCTCGACGAATACGAAAGGAAAGCGCGATGAGCGAATTTGCCAACTGGTTTTCGCCAACCGTGATGCAGCCGCTGGGCTGGACGCTAGTACATTTCCTGTGGCAGGGGCTGGCGCTGGCGGCGCTGCTGTCGGTGGCGCTGACGGTCTGCCGCCGCGCCTCGACGCGCTACGTGGCGGGGGTGGTGACGCTCCTGCTGATGGTGGCCGCGCCGATGATCACGTTCTTTGTGCTTTGGCATAACGCCTCCGCTGAGGCGGCATCGTGGATTGGCGCAACTGCTGCGTCTGCTGTGTCGCTATCGCATCGTGTGAGCGCGCTCGCGCCTTCGGGCGCGGGAATCGCGCAATCCCCGACGTCGTCGTGGCTTTGGCAGGGGCAATCTTCGCGGCCCGATGCCCTTCTCTGGTTCGTCGAGGCGTGGTTTTTGGGCGTTTTGTTTTTGAGTCTGCGTGCCGTCGGCGGCTTCGTGCTGATTGAGCGTATGCGGCGCAAAGAAGCGCGGCCCGTCAGCGCGAAATTGAATGAACTGTGCCTATCGTTGCAGCGCCGTCTTCATCTTGACCGCGCGATTCGTTATTGCGAATGCCTCCGCTTGGAAGCGCCCGCCGTGATTGGCTGGTTCCGCCCCGTGGTGATGCTGCCTTTGACGGCATTGACCGGACTTTCCGAGTCGCAACTGAAAGCCGTGATCGCGCACGAACTCGCCCACATTCGCCGCCTCGATTGCTTCGTGAATTTGTTCCAGGTCGCGGCGGAGACACTTCTTTTCTACCATCCGGCGATTTGGTGGGTGAATAAGCGCATTCGCAACGAGCGCGAAAATTGCTGCGACGATGTCGCCATTTCTGTTTGCGGCGATGCGGTGGCATACGCGCGCGCGTTGACGCTGATGGAGGAGTCGCGCACCGCTCCGGCGCTGGCGATGGCCGCGAATCGCGGGCCGCTGGCAACGCGCGTCGCGCGCCTGCTTGGCCTCGGCACAATCCGCAGCGGCATTCGCGTAACGGGATTCGCCGCCAGTTTTGTGTTTCTGACCGGCGCGCTTTTCGCGGGCAGCGCATTGCTGGGAGCTGCGCGCGTTTCTTTCGCGTCGACTGCCCTTCCCGTGCATCAGAACGCGGAAACCGAGCTCATTGGCGGCGTCTCCCCTGCCGCGAACGCGGTTCCCTCCCAAGCTCGCGCACTTCAGGCATCACCCAGCGCGCAGCCTATTTCAACGCCGCAGGCCGACGCCAACAGAGATAGTCATCCTCACGCGAACAGCGAGCCGCGAGCCTCAGCAGCGCCCGTGGCGCAAGATGGATCACAGGGCGCCGCGCAGAAAGCAAAGGCTGACCGCGACGCGGAACAGAGCAAGAACGCCGGAGGCTACATCGCTGGATTAAAGGCCGAGGGCTTCGACAATCTGACTGCCGACCAAGTCATCGCCATGAAAATTCAGGGCGTGACGCCGGAATACATACACGAAATTCACGCGCTGGGCTTGCATCCGGGCGTGGATGAATTGGTTGGCATGCGCGTTCAGGGCCTGACGCCGCAATATATTCGCGACATGCGCGCGGCCGGCATCGACATGAAAACCGACGAACTGATCGGCATGAAAGTGCAAGGCATTACGCCTGAATACGTGAAAAATATGCAAGGTCTCGGCCTCAAGTTCACTCCCGAAGAATTAGTGGGCATGAAAGTCCAAGGCGTGAACGGCGAATACATTCGCGACATGCGCGCGGCCGGCATGGACGGCAACGTGGATCGGTTCATCGGAATGAAAGTGCAAGGCGTGACGCCCGAGTATGTGAAGAAAATGGAGTCGCTGGGGCTGAAGGTGACGCCGGATGAAATTGTGGGCATGAAAGTACAGGGAGTGAGTCCGGAATACGTCTCCGAAATGCGCGCGGCCGGTTTTGACGGCGATGTCAACCGCATCATTGGCATGAGAGTGCACGGCGTGACGCCAGAATACGTCAAGGGCATGCAATCGCTTGGGTTGAAATTCGGCGGCGACCAGTTAATCGGAATGAAAGTGCAGGGAGCCACCCCGGAGTACATTCGCGACATGCGCGCCACGGGAATCGACGGATCGGTGAATCAATTCATCGGCATGAAGGTTCAGGGCGTCACGCCGGAATACGTCCGCGATATACGCGCGACGGGACTGAATCCCGCCGCGAATCAGATCGTCGCTATGCGCGTGCAGGGCGTGGATGCGGATTACGTGAAGGCGCTGAAGGCAGCCGGACTGCAAAATTTGACGGTCGAAGACTGCATCAGGGCGAAGGTAAGCGGAATCACGCCGGACTTTATCGCCAAGGCGCGCAGCCAGGGATTCAAGGATCTGGACTTGCGGAAGCTGATTGCCTTGAAGAATGCCGACGTATTTTGAGTTTTCGGGACGCGTCGTGGGTCACACGGAATTTCGCATCGAGAACGGCAAAAAGAGGAGACGCATCGATGAACGCGCGAAAATCACTCGTATTTATGCTGCTCGCAGCCTGCGGCGTGTTGGGAGCGGCCGCCGCATGGTCCGCCGATTCGCAAAGCGGCAATTGGACGGTGAACCGCTCTGACGAAGCCGGCAAAGTCGAATTCTCGCTGATGCAAACGCGCCTTCACGGCCACTCCAATTACAGTTCTGACTGGCCCACGAGCACTTTTCCGGGTGTGGATTTCTCGAAGGCCGGCCGCCAGGACGTGAAATTCACGATCGCGCGCGACGCCGGCAGGTTCGAGTGCGCAGGCTTTCTCGACAATGGCGAAGGTGCCGGGGTATTTCACTTTTTCGCGGATCCGAAATACGTTCAGCAAATGAAGGCGCTGGGCTTCGACGGCATTGACGACGAAAAGCAAATCAGCATGGCCATCGAAAACGTCAGCCTGAAATTCGCGCAGGACATGAAGAAGGAGCATCTCGAAGGGCTCGACACGGACAAGCTGATCGCGTTCCGCATTTTCCGGATCACTCCGGAATTTATTGAGCAGTTGCGCTCCTCGGGCCTGAACGTCACAGACAGCGACAAGCTGGTCGCCTTTCGCATCCACGGCGTTTCGCCGGAAATGGTTCGCACGCTGAAACAGGAAGGCTACACGCCGGATGAAGACACACTGATCGCCATGCGCATCCATGGAGCGTCGCCGGAATGGATCGCGGCGCTAAAAAAGGCGGGCTACGATCACGTTGACCTGGAAAAGCTGATCGCGTTCCGCATTCACGGCGTAAGCCCGGAATTCATTGGCAAGCTTCACGATTTGGGCTATACGCATCCCGACGCGGATCAACTGATCGCCATGCGCATTCACGGCGTCACGCCGGAGTACATCAGCGATCTGAAATCGCGCGGCATGCACGACCTCACCATCGACCAGCTGATTTCCCTGCGCATCCACGGAATCGACTAACGGCAAGACTGAGCAGCGCAGCGTCCGCGCCTCAATTTTGATCTCGAATCTACTTCTCGTAACCCGCCGTCCCTATTGACATTGCCGCTAGTCTGCTAAATCCTAACTGTCTACGGGTTGGAGACAAACTCTTCATGGCGGGCGCGGACAAGATTGGAGTCCTCACAGGTGGCGGGGATGTGCCGGGGCTGAACTCGGTGATCAAGTCTGTCGTCTATCGCGCGAGCGAGATGCGCCGCTCCGTGCTCGGGATCCGCAGAGGCTGGGAAGGACTGACGCATCTCGACGCTTCGCAGGAAACAGATATGCGCTACATCCGCCCGCTGACGCGCGAAAACACGCGCGCCATTGACCGTAGCGGCGGCACCGTCCTGCACACCTCGCGCACCAATCCCCTGCGTATCAAGAAGAGCAATCTGCCGAAGCATCTTCCGGCGTCCGAATTGGCGCAACTCTCGAGCGACGGAGAGACTTTCAATTTCACGCCGGTGGTTCTTCGCAATCTCGAACACCTGGGAATCGGCTGTTTGGTGGTGATCGGCGGAGACGACACGCTGGGCTTCGCCTCCACGCTGCACCGCGCCGGCTTTCCGTTAATCGCCATTCCCAAGACGATGGACAACGACGTGCGTGGCACGGAATACTGCGTGGGGTTTTCGACGGCCATCACGCGCGCCAAGGAATTGGTGTCGCGGCAGCGGACCACGCTGGGCTCGCACGAGCGCATCGGGATCTTCCGCATCTTCGGGCGCGACGCCGGCTTCACGGCGCTTTATACGGCATACGTCACTTCCGCCCGCTGCGTGATTCCGGAATATCCTTTCGACCTGGATTTGCTCGTGCGGCTGCTCGTCGAGGACAAGCGCGGCAATCCCAGCAACTATTCCTTCGTGATCGCTTCGGAGGGCGCGGTGTGGAAGGGACACAACGTGGAAGATTACGGCGAGGCTGACGCCTACGGCCATCGCAAAAAAGTCGACATCGGGCAGGCGCTGGCCGAAATTTTCCATAAGCGAACGGGCGAGGAAACGATGACGAGCGATCTCACATACGATCTGCGCAGCGGCGATCCCGACGCGGTAGATCAGGTGGTGGCGACGACGTTTGCGAATTTGGCGTTGGACCTCTTCGCCGCAAATGTCTTCGGCCAAATGGTGGCCGTGCGCGAAGGACGCTACGCTCACGCGCCGCTGCCCGATCCCTCGCTCGGTCCGCGCACCGTG
>JBOGNJ010000132.1:0-6867 GCA_050746905.1 Candidatus Acidiferrales bacterium | reverse complement strand
AACTCGTCGCAGCCATAACGCAACTCGAAACGCAAATGCGCGAAGCCGCCAAGAAATTCGAATTCGAGCGCGCCGCCGCGCTGCGCGACAAAATCCGCGTCCTCAAGCAGCGCGACCTCGGCCCGCTATTCGACGCGCCAACCACCCCCGCCGCCGAAAAGCAAGCGTAGTGCCGCATCATCCCTGTAGCTCAGGCTTGCCCTGAGCGCGCGAACGGGTCACGTCCCGACGTCTTTCGTCGGGACTGACCTGAGGTCCTTGGGTCGTAAGGTACGCTGGCCATAATCCCTTGCTGTCATCCCGAGGAGCAACCGCGACGAGGATCCGCTTTTCGCTTCTGCACATCCTTGAGACGCACGCACAAGCTATTCAGAATTTGTGCGGGTTTGCGTCAGGGCACGGCTTCAGTTCATCCTCAGGCACGAAGGGTCGTGCCGTCTGGTCAATCGAATTATGACGGCTTTCGCCGCTGGAGGCCGTTGTGCGAATCTCAGACCAATCCTCGCTTCAACTCCTCCAGCGCGTAAAACGTCCCGCGCCACACCACGCCGCCGCGCCCCAGCGTCACCACCATTGATCGCACAATGATGTAGCTGACGATCAGCGCGCCCACCGCATGCGTCAACCCAAACCACCGCGAAGCCTTCGCCTGCGTCATTAAGTGCGCCTCGAAAAGCATCGCCGCCGCCACGGCCACCGCCGCCGCAATTTGCGCTGGCCCGCGCGCAAAAATAACTCCGAGAATCGGCAGCACGCTGATCGCCAAAATCCCCGTCGCGCTCGCGAGCGTCTTCGCCACGTTGAAGTCGAATCCCGCGAACATATTTTTCGTCATGCCCTTGATGACGTTTCCGATTCCTTCCTGCCAGCGGATTCGCAGAAAATTCTCGCTGGGCGCCACGCCGGAGCGAAATCCGTTCAGCTTCACCAATTTCCCCAGCTTCATGTCGTCAAGCACTTCCATCGCCAGCCGTCGGTGCGTTCCAATCGCCTCATACGTCGAGCGCCGTATCATCTGAAACGCGCCCACTCCCATATACACTTTCGATTTCGGATCGCTCACGCGCCACGGCCGCATGCCCACGGCAAAGCACACGCCCAAATATCCCACCGCCGTCGGCTCCCAAAATCCTCGCAAATCGAGTCCCGCGAGAAGGGTCAAATGATCGCAACGCTCCTGCGTCACCAGCGCAAGCGTTCGCCGCAACAAATCCGGCGCGAATTGCACGTCCGCGTCCGTAAACACCAGCCATTCGCCCGTCGATTCGCGATACGCTATTTCGAGCGCATGCGGTTTGCCCAGCCATCCTTGCGGCAATTCGGCAATGTGAATCACGCGCAATCTGGAATCGCGCCGCGCGAAATCATCCAAAATTGCGGGCGTCGCGTCCTCGGAGCGGTCGTCAACCGCAATCACTTCGTAGTTGGGATAATCCAGCGTCAGCAGGGAAGCGAGCGCCGCGGGCAGTTTCGCCGCTTCATCGCGCGCCGCAAATAAAATTGAAACTCGCGGAAAAATTGACCCGTCGAACGGCGCCACGCGCGTCAGCGTGGGAATGCGCGCCATGCCCCGGTAGCTGGCCACGGTCGTCAAAATCCAAAACGCCGCGAGGATGCTGAAGGAAATTATGCCGAAGATGTGCAATGATGATTATTCCCTGGTGGTCATTTTGAATTTTCTTGATCGTGACACAAGGAGTCAAAATTCAAACTGAGCCATTAGCGATTATTCCGAAGCGTGGATTTAACGAACACGCTATCCTATCATGCACGATGATTGTCACATGATTACTAAACAGAATTGCTGCGTAGAACCCGGTGAGTAAAGCGGCGTCGAGCACCATTGCGCTCGTCGGAGCCGGTCGCGTTGGCCGCGCGCTTGGACGTAGCCTGTGCGCGCGCGGCTGGCACATTGGCGCGGTCGTTACGCGCTCCGCGGCCACGGCGCGCTCGGCTGTACGCGCGATTGGCGGCGGGCAGCCCCACGAAGGCGTCACCCGCCGCGTGCTCGACGCGGACGTGGTTTTGATCGCCACGCCGGATGATTGCATTCGCGACGTCGCCTTGAAGCTCGCGCGCGCCGGTGGCGAAGAATGGCGCGGCAAAGTTGTGCTGCACACCAGCGGCGCGCTGGACGATCGCGTCCTCGAACCGCTCGCGCACCTGGGTGCGGCCACCGGCACGATGCATCCTTTGCAAACATTCAGCGGCCGCGGCGTGCCATTGCTCGAAGGTGTCGCCTTTGCGATTCAAGGCCACGGTCGCGCGCAACAGGCCGCCCGGCACGTCGCGCGCGCATTGGGAGGCGCTCCCGTTAAGCTTCGCCGCGCGTCGAAACCCGCCTATCATGCTGCCGGCACGTTCGCCGCGCCGTATTTTCTTACGCTCGTCGAAGCTGCCACGCGCATTTTGATGCGCGCCGGTTTTTCGCGCCGCCGCGCGCAGTCGGTCCTCCTGCCGTTGATCAGGCAGACGCTCGCAAATTACGAACGCCTCGGTGCGCGCAAGGCTTGGACAGGGCCGGTCGCGCGCGGCGATTACTCCACGGTGGCGCGGCATCGCGTCGCGCTTGCGGAATGGCCGGAGGAATTCTCACAATCGTACGCGGCGCTGGCGCGCCTCTCCGCCCGCGTCCTCGCGGCGCATGCGGAGGAAACCCTGCGTCATCTCGGCAGCGTTTTGCCCAAACGCTGAACGGGCGCTTTGGTGTATGGAGTGCGGCGGCCCGACGCCGCTTTGTCTGAGCCGGTCAACGCGAACGATGCCGTTGTGGAGTGCGGTGCCTGCCTGCGCGGCAGGGCTTGACGCCGCTTTCTTGCGCGCAGTCTTTATCGCGAGAGATCTTTTGTACTGCCGGCAACCTGGTTAAAATTGGTGGTTAACTTCTAAGGAGGAACTTTGTCGAAATTGCAAATCCCGGTCGAAACGCAAACGCTGGCGAACGGCTTGCGCGTCGTCATCTCGCCCGACCACTCCGCGCCCATCGCCACGGTCGGCGTTTATTATCAAATTGGATTTCGTCTCGAACCGCGCGGCCGCAGTGGCTTCGCGCATCTTTTCGAGCACATGATGTTTCAAGGCTCCGAACACGCCGGCAAAATGGAGCATATTCGCCTGATCAATTCCTCCGGCGGCGTTTTGAACGGCACCACGAATTACGACATCACGAATTATTTCGAAGTCGTGCCGTCCAATGCGCTCGAGCGCGTTCTCTGGCTTGAAGCGGATCGCATGCGCGCGCTCAAAGTCGACGACGAAAATCTGCGCAACCAGCGCGACGTCGTGAAAGAAGAAGTTCGCGTCAACGTGCTCAATCAGCCTTACGGCGGTTTTCCCTGGCTCGATCTTCCGCCCGTCGCTTACCGCAACTGGCCCAACGCGCATAATTTCTACGGTGATTTCGCCGATCTCGACGCGGCCACGCTTCAAGACGTCCGCACTTTTTTCCATACTTACTACGCGCCGAACAACGCTGTCCTTTTAATGGTCGGCGATGTGGAGCCAAAAGAAAGTTTTGAATTCGCGCGGCGCTATTTCGAAAATATTCCAGCGCATCCGGCCGTGCCTTCCGCGGACACGAGCGAGCCGCCGCAGCTCGAAGAACGCCGCGGCGAAGTCGACGAAAAATTCGGGCAGCTGCCCGCGCTCGCCATCGGCTACAACATGCCGCAGCGTCATGAGCGCGACTGGTACGCTTCCGCGCTTCTCGATCGCGTGCTTCATGGAGGCCGCGCGGGCCGCATTCATCGCGGCCTCGTTCTCGAAAAGCAAATCGCCATTGCCGCCGAAGGCGGGAGCGGTTTTCCCGACGCGTTCGAATACAACGGGCCTACTCTTGGCACCACCACGATTTATCACAAGCCGGAATATTCGCCGGAAACGACCGTCGCCGCCTTCGACGAAGTCATCGCCGAAGTTCGCGAAAAAACGCTCGACGCCGACGAAATCGAGCAAATCAAAGTGAAGTGTCGCGCGGATTATTTTTCCATGCTCGAATCGGGAGGCGCCGGTGTGCCGCGTTTCGGCCTGATGCACGCGCTCGCCTGTTTCACTCTGTTCGACAACGGTCCGCACCGCATAAACACGGTGCTCGATAATTTCCTTTCCGTGACTCCCGCCGAAATTCAGGCGACGGCGCGGAAATACTTAGTGCCGGGGAATCGTTCGATTGTTTTTCGCCGTCCAATCACGCACGCCCCGGATCGCGCTTTACATAAAGAGGCGCAGCAGGGAGGGAAACAATGACCGCCTCCTCGCACACCGCGATTCCCGCCACGGCTCCAGCGCTTGGGCCCGAGCGGCCCGTCGCATGGCCGCGCCGCACGGTTCGCACGCTCGCAAACGGCATGCAAGTCGTGCTCGCCGAGCAGCACACGTTCCCGAAAATCGGCGTCGAATTGTTTTTCCGGTCCGGCAATGCACTGTTATCTCACCGTTTTCCCGGCCTCGCGGAGTTGACGTCGCGCGTGATTCGCACCGGCACAACTTCGCGCACCAGCCGCCAAATCGAAGAGGATTTGCGCCGCATGGGCGCGGGTCTCGGCACCACGGCGGGCGCGGACACGAGCGCCATCGCCATCTCCGGACTTTCGGAGTTCGCCGACAAATTGCTCGCCATGGTTGACGATCTCGCGCGCAACGCCGCATTTCCCGCGGACGAATTCGAGCGCGAGCGCCGCCAGCGCCTCGAAGAATTGCGCATCGAACGCACCACGCCGTCATTTCTTGCCAATGAACGTTTTCGCCGCGTGCTTTTCGGCTCGCCCGCCGGCGCGGGTGAGCATCCTTACGCCATCGTCGCGCCCACGGAGCAGCAGGTCGAGGCGTATCAGCGCGACGCGCTCGTTACTTTTTATCGCGAGAATTATGTGCCGTCGAACGCCCTGCTGATTGCCGTCGGCGATTTCGCGAGTGAACAAATGATGGCGCTCGTCGAGAAAACTTTCGGCGCATGGAAAGCAAGCCCGGCGCCGGCATTCCCGGAAACTGCGTTGCCCGTCGCTCGCGGTCGCGCCGTGCATCTGGTGCATTTGCCGGGAACCGTGCAAACCGAAATTCTGCTCGGCAATCTGGCGATCACGCGGCAAAGCCCTGATTGGCGGCGCAGCGTTCTTGCGAATGCGATTTACGGTGGCGCTTTCAATTCGCGCCTCGTCGCGAATATTCGCGAGCAAAAAGGCTACACGTACAGCCCGCGCAGCGCGCTGCATGCTCTGCGGCATCACGGATATTTCTCCGTGCATGCCGCCGTGCGCAACGATGTGGTTGCCGCCACGCTCACGGAAATGTTCTACGAACTCGACCGCCTGCGCTCGCTTCCCGTCGGCGATGCGGAACTTTCCGACGCGCGAAATTATTTGAGTGGAGTGTTTTCGCTCGGCATCGCCACGCAGGACGGCTTGCTCGGCCAGCTCTCGACCGTTTATCTCAACAGTTTGCCGGAAGATTATCTGGAAACTTTTCGCGAGAAGATTCGCGCGCTGCAAGCCGAGGATGTTCTCACCGCCTCGCGCCGCCACTTCGATTCCGCAAACGCGCAAATCGTAATCGTCGGCGACCGCGCGCTCATCGAGCCGCAGGCTGTACTGTTCGGTGAAGTGAAAGTGTGGGATCCTCAGGGTCACGAACTCGCTGGATAAGTTGTAGCGAGCGCGGAGGAGTGGAAGATGGCGCTGAATTTCCGCAAGAGTTCCGGATCTCCTGGCGCGCAGATGTTGATTTACTGTTTCGTTTGCGCGCTGATGTTTGCGAGCGCGGCGATGGCGGCGAAGAAGCAGCCGCCCGCGCATCCGATTAATTTGAATACGGCGACGCTCGAGCAGCTCGAGGAATTGCCGGGCATCGGGCCGGTGACGGCGAAGTCGATTCTCGATTTTCGCGCGAAGAGCGGACCGTTCAAGCGCACCGAGGATTTGCTGGCCGTGCCGCGCATCTCAAAGAAAAGATTTCAGAAAATCGCGCCTTACATCACCGTGACTCCGGTGCGCGAACGCGCGAAAACCAAGTGAAGCCGCGATAAAGTTTTCCTCAAAATGTCTGGTGAGAAGCTTTCGCCTTCGCAAGTTTCAGCGCAACCTGTTCGGTGATTTCCAGGCCGTAGCCTTCGAGCGCCGCCAGTTTGCGCGGATGATTCGTGAGCACGCGAATTCTTCGCAATCCCAAATCAATTAGAATTTGCGAGCCGATGCCGCTTTCGCGCCACACCAGCCGCTGGCGGTTCAAATCCTGATCGATTTCCGCGCGCGAATGAAAAAGAATACGCGGCAGCGCACCCGTTTCTTCCGCTGGCGAATCGATGCGGAAGCCGCGCCCGGTGTGATGCAGATAAACGAAAACGCCGCGGCCCTCGGCGGCAATGGCTTCGAGCGAGCGGTCGATAATTTCGCGGCAATCGCAGGCGAGCGAGCCGAAAACGTCTCCCGTGAGGCAATGCGAATGAACGCGCACGAGCGGCGGCGAATCGCCCGAAAGTTCTCCGCGATCCAAATTTCCACGAATAAGGGCGACGTGCAATTCGTTATCCGTTTCGCTGGCGAAAGCAATCATGCGAAAGTCGCCGTGGCGCGTGGGGAGAACGGTTTCGGCGACGCGCTTGACGTAACGCTCGTGCCGCATGCGATAGCGAATCAGGTCCGCGATGGTGAGCAATTTCAAATTGTGGCGGCGGCAAAATTCGGCGAGTTGCGGAACGCGCGCCATGGTGCCGTCGTCATTCATGATCTCGCAGATCACGCCGGAGGGCTCGAGTCCGGCGATGCGCGCTAAATCCACCGACGCTTCCGTTTGTCCCGCGCGAACCATGACGCCGCCACGGCGCGCGCGCAACGGGAAAATATGTCCGGGGCGCGCGAGATCTTCGGGACGCGC
>JBOGNJ010000131.1:0-5024 GCA_050746905.1 Candidatus Acidiferrales bacterium | reverse complement strand
GCGGGCATCTGGAATGTAGAAGACCTTCCGATTCAGAAAATGTCGGAACGCGAATGGGACCGCATGATCCGCGTCAATTTAAAAAGCGTCTACGCCGTGATTCATTATGCTGTTCCGCACTTTCTCGCCCAGCGGAGCGGCAAAATCATCGCCATCAGCTCCACGGCGGGCCAGCGCGGAGAAGCCTTTCATTCCCACTATGCCGCCTCCAAGGGAGCGATCATCAGTCTGGTTAAGGGACTCGCCACCGAGCTTGGCCGCCACAACATTCTCGTGAATTGCGTCGCGCCCGGTTGGGTGGACACCGAAATGTCGCGGCCCGTTTTGAAAACGAAAGCCGGCCACAAATTCGCCACCAGCGTGATTCCTCTGGGGCGCGTGGCCACGGCCGAAGAAATTGCCGGCCCCATTCTCTTCCTTGCATCGGATCTCGCGGCGTTCATCACCGGAGAAATTCTCAACGTCAACGGAGGCGCGGTTCTGTGCGGTTGATGCAACGCGTTTCCGCTTTTCTGATAATTTCCGCGGCGATCATTTTCGCCGCCGGCGCGCCGCTGCATGCGCAGGACGATCAAGTCTTGTTGCCCGAGCAAAGCGCCGCGAAAGCCAAACAGCTCCTTCAGGAAATGATCCAGACCCTCGGCGGCAGCGCCTATCTGAACGTAAAAGACTCCACTTGCACCGGCATGCTCGGCTCCTTCGGCCATTCAGGAGCCCTCAGCGGCTACGATAAGTTCTGGGACTTCGTGAAATTCCCGGACAAAGATCGCACCGAGTTTTCGAAGAAGCGCAACCAGATTCAGATCACCAATGGAAATCATGGCTGGGTGCTCGATCGCGGCGGCGTCAGCGAAGAGCCCGCCGACCAGCTCGCCGATGATGTGCGTGAGCGGCAAGTCGACCTCGATTATATTCTTCGCTTTCGCTTGAACGAGCCCGGGATGATTTTCCGCTATGATGGTCCGGACATTGTCGACCTTAAGGAAGCCGACTGGGTGGAACTCGACGATCCCCAGGGCCACCAGGTTCGCATCGCTATCGCAAAACTAACCCATTTGCCCATCCGCAAGGAAGTTGCCATGCGCGATCCGGTCACGCACATGCGCGCCGAGGAAGTCGATTACTATTCGAATTTCCATGCCGTCGACGGCGTCACCATGTATTTCCAGCAAACTCATATCCGCAACGGCCTGAAAATGTTCCAGGTCTTTTACAACGCCGACGGCTGCAAATTCAATACCGGCCTTCAGGATTCGCTCTTCACCAAGGAATCTCTCGACCAGCGCTGGTCGGAAGTCGATAAGAAGGGCAAAAAGAAGCACAAAGACTCCAAAGACGACAGCGACGCCAAGGGCGCCAAAATCAAGAATAATCTCTCCCGCTAGAAGTTAAGCCATTTTATAAAAGCCCTGCATCACGACACCCTGCCTGCCGCATACCCACCGGAGCGCGACCCCAAAAAACAATTTGTCATTCCGAGGAGTTCGCGTGCCGCTTGTCGGCGGCTTGACCGCCGCGGCGGAAAATTTGTCATTCCGAGGAGTTTACCCACCGTAGGCGGGCCATGCGACGAGGAATCTGCTTTTTCTTTCGGACCCGCGTCGCGTCAGGGCACAGCTTCAGCCGTGCCGTAAAGCGCGATATGTAATCGGGCTTTAGCCCCTGAGGGCAGTCGTGCATCGCAGCGAGTTCTAGCAAACGATCAAACTCCCAAAAATATTTCGGCATCTCGTTCCCTCCCGCCGGTTTTCTGTTAGACTCCGCGGCAACTTCACATCCCGGAGGTTTTCCCATGCTTCGTCGCCGTGAATTCATCCAACGTGCCGCGGTCGCCGCCGCTCTTCTTGGCGTTCCCATCACTCGCGCGGAACAGGCCTTCGCGCAAACGACCGTCGAGAATCCGCCTCTTCCGTCATCGGATTTATTCTCGACCGATCCCGCGCGCTATTGGGCCGAACTGCGCCGTCAATGGCTTCTCGCCTCCGACCGCGTCGATTTGAATTGCGGCTCCGTCGGCTGCACGCCCTTGCCCGTGCTTCGCGCCATGATTGACCATATTCTTTCCGCTGAAGAATTTCGCGAGCCCGCCTATCCCTGGTTCGGCTACGACGAAAACGAACACTTGCACGCCACGTGCGAAGCCCTCGCGAAATTCGTGAACGTCAAAACTGACGAACTCGCCCTCGTCCGCAACGCCACCGAAGCCAACAACATCATCGCCAACGGCTTCGACATGAAGCCCGGCGAGGAAGTCCTGATGACCGATCAGGAGCATCCCGGCGGCTATTGTCCCTGGGACGTAAAAGTCGCGCGCTACGGCGTCAAAATCAACAAAGTCACGCTTCCCCAGCCTCCCGCCTCCAAGGAAGAAATCGTCAACCTCTTCGAACGCGCCATCTCGCCGCGAACGCGCATGATTTTCTTCAGCCACATCACCACGGCCACGGGAGTCATCTTGCCTGCGAAGGAAATCTGCGCCGTGGCGCGCAAGCACGGCATTCTTTCCGCCATTGACGGCGCGCACGCCATCGGACAAATTCCCCTCGACCTTCACGACATGGGCTGCGACTTCTACGGTTCCAGTCCACACAAATGGCTCCTCGCGCCCAAGGGCACGGGCTTTCTCTACATCCGCGAAGAGCGTTTGAAGGATTTGTGGGCCCACACGGCCACCGCGAATTGGAATAACTATGACCTCAAGGCCTATCGCTTTTCCTGGATTGGCACTTCGAATTTATCCGTGATGGTGGGACTGCGCGCGGCCATTGATTTCTTTAACCAGATTGGCCCGCAGCGCATCTACGCGCGCGAACACGAACTCGCCACGCAGGTGCGCGACCGCGTCGCCAAATATCCGAACCTGAAGATCGTCAACGCGAGCAGCGATCCCTTTTTCGGCGCGATGGTCTGCTTCGAGCCCAATCCGCCGATCCCGGCGGGTTCCACCACCGGAGGCCTGAAAAAAGTCGCCGACGAATGCGCCGCCCGCAATCTCCGCGTCGCTGGCGGCCCCGAGCATTTCCGCATCTCCACGCACATCTTCACCCAACCCACCGATCTGGATTTGTTCTACGACGCCCTCGCCGCCGGCCTCCGCACCTGACGTTGCCTCGATCAGCATGCGCCGCCATCTTAGGTGCTGCCAAGACGTCAGGGGCACGGCGGTTCTATAATGGGAACCGATGTCCCGCCAATTTAGAATGAACCGCAACGATCCCTGCCCTTGTATGACGGGCAAAAAGTTCAAACACTGCTGTGCTGGAAGGGTCGACTGGGAGGCGGTCGTTCGAGACGGTCGTGACCAGCGGCCCTACCTTTCTGTGAGGGGCCGTAATCTTTATTTTACTAAGCGGATATCCGAAGCTTTAGGTCTCACCGCTCTTGGACAAACCCGAAGCTTGAAGGATTACAAAGCCGGCTTCACGGCCGACGCCGTTCGCAAGATACACGAAGCGGTTATGGAGATATGGCCGCCAGATATCAATATTTTCGAAGTGCTCCAACGACCTGTTGGTGACGTTTCGGGTCTTTATATAGGAGATTATGGTCCTGAGTACATTACGCGGGGTATCGTCAGGCACTCGATATACGCAAATAAGATTTTACTCGTCGATCCGTTTATCTACCCACGGAGCGTCCGAGATGAATTCAACCCTATTCTCAATCCTGCTCAGTATCGCTCCCAAACACTTAAGAACGTAAATCTTTGGTCCCAACTCCTTCCGTGGATAGAAGCGGGAATCGTCGAGGTAATCCGACCCCCTTCTGATTTCGACCACAAGCTGAATTGGGATTTGATGAATAGTCAGATGCGAAAGTTTGAGGAAAACGCAGAGCTAATAAAGGCATCCAAAGAATCGGTAGAGGAACTGAGCAAACGCCACACCAAAAAATTCAGACATCAGCAGCTCCTGCTTGGAGCTCCAGATTCGTACCTAAGACAGAAGTTTGAAGAGCTCGGTCTCGCCAAAGATGGCCACACGGCGGACGAGTTTCTGAAGTCCGTTCAAGAAGAGAGAGACCAAGACCCCGATTTCTTAGAGCCACTAGACGCGCGAGGCGATGAACAGTTGTTTACAATCACATCGGGCGCTTCCTATCCGAGCGCCGCAATGGTGGCAAGTATCACGGGATCCTATTTGTTTACCGATCTGTATGTGAAGTGGAGAGAGATAGAGCTGGACAGGGAATCGCAGACTCCAGAGAATAAGGTCTGGGCACCGTTCGCGAAAGCTCTGCAGGAGACTTCCCTGCGGTGCCTCAACAGCATCCGACTCGAACACGCCTTGACACTCCGTAAAGAAGGCCGCCTAGAATCGCTCAGAGGATTTCTCGGAAAAGTCTGGAAAGACGCGAGCACAGAGAATCAATTCGACAGCGCAAACGCCGTGCATCTGGCTGAGGAACTTGGGCAACGGATAAGAGAAGCCGAAGAGGAGTGGAAGCAGATCGACAATGACCTTCTGAAAATCATTGGTAAGACAGCCGTAGGCGGACTTCTTGCTGCTGGGCCGCTCATCGCAGCGGGACACGCCTACTTTTTGGCAGCAGCGGTCGGAATCGGTGGAGCGGGGCCAATTTTCAACTCAACACGACAGCGGCGCTCGTTTCCTGACCGTTTTCCAGCGGCATTTTTTATGAAAATTGAAAAGAACGAGAAATAATACTCCGCTCACGAGCGGACGCACACGCGCCGCTAATCGAAACCCTGCCTCACCGGATAATCCACGATAATCGCCCGCCCGTTCGTGAGCGCTTTCACCGAATGCCGGACGCCCGCCGGCACAATCGCCACCAACCCCGCCCGCGCGATTTGCGCCACGCCGTCAATCGTCAACTCAAGCTCGCCCTCGATCACTTCGTAGACTTCTTCCTCGGGATGCTCGTGAATCAACGCGCCGCGCGCGAAATCGTAATGCGCGAACGTCATGTTCGCCGAGTGGAAATAACGCCCATGCCATCCCGGCAGCCTCTCGATGACGCGCAACTTGCCAACGTCCACCATCGCCATGCGAAAATTCTCC
>JBOGNJ010000130.1:0-4073 GCA_050746905.1 Candidatus Acidiferrales bacterium | reverse complement strand
GGCGCGTAGACGGCTCCTGTGGTGGATGCCGGCGCCGATTGGTAAGCCGTGGCGAGCGCCGGAGGAACGGATACAACCACGGGCTTGCCGCATTGTACGCAGAATGTCGAGCCTTCCAGGTTAGCTCTTCCGCAATTCGAGCAGTACATCTCACCACCTCGACGGTTCGACTACCTGCTAAATTTTCTGAAGCACCAAGCAGCCAGCCATCATGTCGTGCAGGGCCTGCTTTTGCGCCGTGAATCCTGCCATGATAAAACCGATCATCAAAATGAAGGCTGAAACAATCTTGCCGAAGTACCTTCCCGTTGCGCGCGCGAATGAAATGCGTCGGCCATTCATGTCCGTGACTTCGAGGCCGAGCGCTTTTTTCCCGAGCGTGGCCTGCCAAGCCGAGCTTTCGAGCAGCGCGTAATAGAGCCAATTGAATATGACAGCGAGGACAATCAGTTTGTAAACAACGCCAAGGAGTCCAAGTAACTCCGCGGGAGTTTGCGGATGATCCATCATGACATTGCGCAGCCCGCTTCCAGCCATCACGGGAACAGAAATGAAGCTGAAGGAGATGCCGAGTAGCACGCTGTCTATAATCCACGCAACGAAGCGCAGCCAGAATCCCGCATAGCCGGTAGCCGGCCCAGCCACGGCGTGCGGCGGGTACGGGTTCGCGACCATGGCTGGCGGCATCCGAGCCGGAGGAGCCGCTTCAGTCGAAGGCGGTGTGAAGCCTCCGCCTGGCGCGAGAGGGATACCGCGAGGGGTGGCAGGCACATTCCCGGTTGTCTGGCCGCACGAAGGACAGGACGCGGCTGTGTCCGCCACTTGCGTGCCGCATTTCGAGCAAAACATTTAGGAGCCTCCCGTCGAGAGTTCCAAGATCGTGCTGCCGCCGATGCTTATGCCGAAAGTGCTGTCGACAGAGCCTTCGACGACTTGTATGTCCTACCTCGAGCCCGACAACTTGTCGATTTAGGTGGCGAACTAGCGCCGTGGGCGAACCAGTTGCTCGATCTGCGCTTGGATCGATTCCGCGGACGGCGCGGTGCCGGCGTTTCCGTTCATCCCAAACACACGCATCGTCATTTTATCCATGCGGCGATCGGATAGGAGCCAGCGCATGGCAATGGCGATTTGCGCGTCGCGTGTGACGGGGTAGCGAGCGCGCGGATTCGGGGCGCGTGCGGCGCGCAAAATCACCTGCGCGCAATCCTCGGGCGTGTACCGGGGTTTCGCGGTAATTTTCTTCCACGCTTGCAAAAATCCCAGATAGGTTCGCGCATAGGGGCTCGAAGCCGCGTTGCGCGTGTACCGCGAAGATAATTCAGCGCTCGCTTGCCCCATATTCGTCGGAATAAAACCGGGCTCGATCAGCACGATATGAATGCCGAACGGAGCGACTTCCATGCGCATTGCGTCGGAGATGGCTTCGAGGGCGTGCTTGCTGCCGCTGTACGGACCAAAGAGCGGATTCGAAGTTCGCCCTGCGACCGAGCTCATGTTGATGATGCGGCCGCGGCGGCGCTCGCGCATCGCGGGAAGTACGTGCTGCGACATTCGCACGGCGGCGAAAACGTTGGTCTCGAATTGCTTTCGCAAATCATCAAGGGAAATTTCTTCCATGGCCCCAACGATGCCGATGCCCGCGCTGTTGACGAGCACGTCCACCGGTCCGGCATGGCGCTGGACCTCCGCCACAGCACGTGCGGTCGAGCCGTCGTTCGTCACATCGAGGTCGATCGTTTCGAGTGACAAATTTTTCTCTTCGGCCAGTTGTTCGATTGCGGCGCGTTTTTGCGCGCTCCGGCCAGCGGCGAAAACGCGATAGCCTTCCGAAGCAAACAGAATCGCCGCGGCGCGCCCGAGGCCGTCTGTGCCGCCGGTGATCAGGACAATATCTGGTTTGCCGCTTGTTGACGAGTCCGCCAAGCTGTCTCCTGGGGAGCCTGTGTCGTGCTGAGTTTTGCGTACCTGAGCTGCCTCGGTGCAGCGCGCACCGGAGTCATTTGCAACTGATCTCTCAGAGCTGGGGGCTGGTGACGCGCTTTTAGATACAGCGCTAGGCCGATGATGACAATAATTAGCGCCGCCACAATGGCCAGCTTCAGTACCTTGGACGAAGGGACATTTTCCTCGTACCGGCTGACCTTTTGTTGTTTGCCGTGCGGGTCCTGCGTCTCGGCCATTTTTTACTCCCCGTTGCTCCCGAATTCGGTCCGCCGTTTCGTTCTCATATTCGGAATTCCAGCAAACTCACGGCATTTTCGGCTCCGCGCCGGCGCCGCGAAATACGCCAAGCCGCCATGCTAGGCCCGCGGCACTATCAAGTCAATGCAGTAAGGTTTCCTGGGAATTGACTCCGCCGCAAGATTGCGGTCATCTGGGAGTGCCATGTTTCTAAGTGCACAACGAGGATGCCATGATCAAGAAAGTGAAGGGTGGCTATAAGGTGCTTTCCGAAAAGGGAAAAAACCTCGGCGGCCCGTACAAATCGAAAGGCGAGGCCGAAAAGCGGCTGCGCCAAGTCGAGTACTTCAAGCACAACAAGTGAGGTACGGTTACTTTTGAGCGCGGGGACTCGGCCCAGCCCGAGTTCCTTTGCAGAATGTGATTCCCACAAGAATTGTGAAATTCACAGGAAATGCTGTAAGAATTGTTGGCATCCTACTTGACGAATACCGGGAAATACGTATACTTATCGGATGTCGGAAGACCGGGCACGCTCGGAAGACCCGGCGGGCCGGTAATCTCTCCCGTAGTGACGAGGTGAGGTTGGATACGAACACCGGATAGGCGACAGTCGAGCTTCGAGTAAATCCTTCCCGGGAAACCGCGGAAGGACTGCCCCGGCGCTTGACGCCGGGTTTTTTATTTGCGGCGCGAAATTTCCGGAAGCATTTTGAAATTGGGTGTTGCATCCTGCTTATTCTTGCGAGTGAGCAGAATTCAGTGCCCAAAGCACTGCCGCTGAAGTTGGTTTCAGCGAGCCTCGCCGGGTGCGAGGCCAAACGCTCTTTGACAACTGAAGGAAGCTGGCCATTGCCACGCGATCTCAAGTTCGCGTGAGCAATGATCCGCAAGTTTAGCTCGAGTAGCGCAAGTGGAAAGGCGAACTTGTCCACACGCGTAGTCTGGGGTGCATTTCACGAAGGACCGCAAGATCCCTCGTCGCGGTGCTCCTCGGGATCTCAATCCTGATCGGATTGAGACGTGTTGGGTGAGTTTTATGGTCAAGCTACTAAGGGCGTACGGTGGATGCCTTGGCGCCAACAGACGAAGAAGGACGTGGCTAGCTGCGATAAGCCTCGGGGAGCCGCAAGCAGGCTTTGATCCGGGGATTTCCGAATGGGGAAACCCATACCGATGAACTCGGTATACGGCTCGCTGAATACATAGGCGGGTACGAGTCAACCCAGGGAAGTGAACCATCTCAGTACCTGGAGGAAGAGAAATCAAACGAGATTCCGAGAGTAGCGGCGAGCGAAATCGGAACAGCCCAAACCATGGTGCTTGCACCGTGGGGTTGTAGGACCGCATAAGTAGAGTTACCAATCCGGAGGCTAGGTGAACCTGCTGGAAAGCGGGGCCAAAGAAGGTGAAAGCCCTGTAACCGAAAGCTTACCGGACTCGAAGCGGTATCCTGAGTACTACGAGACACGTGCAATCTCGTGGGAAACCGGGGAGACCACTCTCCAAGGCTAAATACTCGTTGGCGACCGATAGTGAACAAGTACCGTGAGGGAAAGGTGAAAAGCACCCCTGCGAGGGGAGTGAAATAGAACCTGAAACCGTATGCTTACAAGCAGTCGGAGGGCTATGGCTCGACTTCGGTTGAGCAAAAGCCTGACGGCGTGCCTCTTGCTTAATGAGCCGGCTAGTTATTCTTACAGGCAAGGTTAAGCGTAAAGCGAGCCGCAGCGAAAGCGAGTCCGAATAGGGCGACAAGTCTGTGGGAATAGACGCGAAGCGGGATGATCTACCCTTGGCCAGGTTGAAGGCCGCTTAACCGCGGCTGGAGGACCGAACCGTTGTGAGTTGAAAATCGCTCGGATGAGCTGAGGGTAGGGGTGAAAGGC
>JBOGNJ010000129.1:0-3721 GCA_050746905.1 Candidatus Acidiferrales bacterium | reverse complement strand
TCCCTTCGTGCAAGTCGCGACGGCTTCGCGATATTGTCTTCGACCCGCTTGGGCCTGGGAAAGCGCCAACGCAAGGCTCGGGTTTTTCGGGTCGGCCGCCAACTTCTTTCTCGCGGCGATTACCGCGTCGTCGTCGGGCTGCGCATGGAGCTTTCGTCCGAGCTGCGACGTCGCCTCAAACGCGCCGCGAGCATCGTTAGGCGCTGCTTGTGCTTGAAGCGATGCTCGCGAGCCTGTGCACGGCAAAAAACATGCCGCAACCATCACGGCCGTCAACGATGCTGTCATCCGCACGATGCCCCGCACGACGACCTTTCCGATGCCCCGTGCGATTCCAATGCGACTGATTTCTCCCAGTGTGTTCATTCGAGTCCTCACAGTAGAAAGTGGCGCGCCCGGAGAGATTCGAACTCCCGACCCTCTGCTTCGAAGGCAGATGCTCTATCCAGCTGAGCTACGGGCGCGTGGAAGCAGTCTACCGAATTTGCCGCCGGGTGGCTCGCTTTTACTCCACACCGAAATGAATCCTTCACGATAGCTTAGAACTCTTGAGCATCCCGTGCATATTGCCAACCGCGGGAGCTAATCTGTCGACCCCGGTTTCTTCCACGAAGCGCCTTGCTTCGGCTGGGCTGGTCAGCTCTTTCTGCAACTCCGGCACGGTGTCGTGGATCCCCTAGCCGCTACCGATGTCGCCAATCTCGCCTCCAACAAGAATGTCAGGGCGAAGCGCTCTCAAAGCTTCGACGGCAGCTTTTGTTTGACGGACGTTTTCCTCGAAGGGCAGCGTCGACACATCGAACACAACCCAGTCGAACCCGGCCTCGGCGGCTTCCATGGCACTGGGCAGCGAGTGCGTGTGATCGGCGTTCAAGAAAATGGGGAAATCGTGCTGTTCGCGCAAACTCTTCACCGACGCAGCCGCTTGGCGAACGCCCATGAAGGCGCGTTCCCCCTCAGAAACTCCTACGATCACGGGCACGTTGAGATCTCGAGCAGCCTCGAAAACGGCCATAACAAGGTATTGTGGACAAGGCGCTTAGAGTGGCGCATCCTCAGCTTTACCAAAGAGATCAGAATGGCGAGCGAGTTTAGCTGCGTCGTATCTGTGCCTTTTGGATTGGCTGGCCCACACCCGTTGAGGGCCGCTTCGACTTGGTTAATCGTGCGTAAGGAGGGCGGGCGTGGACGCACCCCGTGTGGTAATCGTTGGCGGCGGATTCGGCGGACTATTCGCTGCGCGAGGGTTGGCGGGCGCTCCAGTTAGCGTCACACTGATTGACAAGCGCAATTATCACCTGTTTCGCCCGATGTTGTATCAAGTGGCTACGGGCCTGCTCTCGGCCGACCAGATTGCCGGGCCCTTGCGCTCGATTCTGAGCCGGCAGCGCAATGTCGAAGTGCTGCAGGACGAAGTCACGGGGATCGACGCGCAGAGGCGTTTGGTCCGTCTGAAACAGCACTCCGTGGCCTACGACTTCCTCGTTCTTGCCACAGGCATTCAATACAACTACTTCGGACACGACGAGTGGCGGCGCTTCGCACCCGGGCTCGAATCGCTGGACGATGCCGACCTCATTCGCGGCAAGGTGCTCACCGCGTTCGAGCGCGCCGAGGAAATGGCTGCGCTCGATCGGGGCGCGTCGGAACGCGTCGGGCAGTTGCTGACGTTCGTGCTGGTGGGTGCGGGAACAGTGGGTGTTGAAATGGCGAGCACGTTGGCGGAAATGTCGCGCTTGGCTCTGACGCATGATTTTCGTCACATCGATCCCCGCTCGGCGCAGATTCTGCTCTACGAAGCGGCACCGCGCGTGCTGCCCACGTTTCCAGAGGTACTGTCGGCGAAAGCGCAGCGGCACCTTGAGAGCCTGGGCGTGAAGGTGTACACGAACACACGCGTCACCACCGTTGACGCCGATGGAATCGTCGCAAACGGCCAGCGCGTCCCGGCCGGCACCGTGTTATGGGGAGCCGGAGTGCTGGCGTCGCCGGCCGGAGGCTGGCTGGGTGCGCCGATGGACAAATCCGGGAAGATTATGGTTGGCCCCGATCTGTCTGTGCCGGGTTATCCCGAGATCTTTGCCATTGGCGACACGGCGCATGTCGTTGCGGAGTCGCGAAACCTGCTGGGGTTTAAATCAAAGCAGCCGATGACGCTCCCGGGAGTCGCACAGCCTGCCATTCAAGAAGGTCAATACGTGGCAAGGTTGATTCGGCGGCGGGTGACAGGGAAGCCGGTGCCGGCGCCTTTCTGGTATTGGGACAAGGGCGACCTCGCAATCGTGGGGCGAACTTACGCGGTGGCCGACCTTCGATTCCTTCGGTTCGCGGGATTCGTGGCCTGGATCGTTTGGGCCGCGGTGCATATTTATTTTTTGATTGGATTCGCGAACCGGTTCTTTGTAATCACGGAATGGGAAATCGCGTTTTTGACCAAGCGGCGGCAAGTCCGCGTTTTCCCCGGACAAGAAAAAGCAGAACGTGGGCAATGAAGGGCGCTCTTTCCGCCGACCCCTGGAAAACGTCTTGGATAGATGAGTACGCGAGAAGCTTACATAACCTCCGTCCTGCTGGCGCAGGCATTTTGGACTTGGCTTCATCGCTTGAGTGGTCCCGGTTTGCTCATCATCGGCATTATCGGTCATACACAGCTATTCCGATGTCGATTCCTTGATGGTTGCTTCGGGGGACTGCAGCGCTGCATCCACTCACGAATCGCAAAAATCGGGACTGTCGTTCGGCTTTGCGAAACAGCGGCGAACTCAACGCCTGCGAATCGAAGTGTTCGCTTCTTGCGCGCAGGTTCACAGCGTTGGTAGCTGCGTTACAGCCTCGGACTGTGAAGATCAAAATTGAAGGTCTCAGATCAAACGCGATCCGATCGCCGGCTACGGCGGCTCCGCCGCGCGGAGCTTCCTCTGGATACCGTGGACTTGGCGCGCTATTTGATTGGCAAAGTCGTTGTCCATGACGTCGGCTCTGTTAGGTTAAGCGGGCGCATTGTCGAAACGGAAGCCTATCCGGTCGGGGACGCAGCCGGACATGCATTCCGAGGAAAGACGCGGCGCAATCGCTCTCTCTTTCTGGAACGAGGGCGCGCTTACGTGTATCTCGCCTATGGGTCATCGTTCCTGTTGAATGTGACGAGCGAGCCGCCCGGGGTGGGTGGCGGAGTTCTGTTGCGTGCCATCGAGCCGCTGGAAGGGATCGAATTGATGGCCGGTTCTCGCGGCACGACACGTCTGGCCTACCTCGGCAGAGGGCCGGGGCGATTGACCAGGGCATTGCAGGTTGATCTCCGGCAAGACGGATTGGACCTGTGCGCTCGCGGCCCGCTTTGGTTGGCGGCAGAAACGCAAAAGGCTGGTCGGATCGGCAAGAGCGTGCGCATCGGCATCACCCGCGACGTAGATCGCCTGTTGCGTTTCTACGAACCCGGCAATGCACACGTGAGTGGCCCCAGGAAATTGTCGCCAGTAGCGGTGAAAGGGGCAAATTGAAAAATGGCTCGACTGTTATCCGTGAACGTCGGTCTTCCGCGCGAAGTTTCGTGGCGGGGCGAGAAAGTGTTCACGAGCGTGTGGAAAGAGCCAATGCAGGGCCGTCGCATGGTGCGGCGGCTCAACGTCGACGGCGACGGCCAAGGCGACCTTTCCGGCCACGGCGGTGAGCACCGAGCGGTCCTCGTCTATCAGATCGATTCCTACCGGTACTGGGAGCA